>JAKASW010000004.1 GCA_021818875.1 Bacteroidota bacterium | reverse complement strand
CGATTGCATACACGATACACGTGCCGCAGTACGACGCCTTTCCTTCCGGACACATCACCACAGTTACAGCTGTGCTGACCGTAATAGCAGAAAACTACCCGGAACTGACCTGGTTTAGGCCCTTCAGCTACGTAATGGTAGGAGCAGTTTCGATGAGCCTGGACGCTTATGGTTATCACTGGTGGAGCGATATTCCACTCGGGGTTTTTCTCGGTTACACATTCGGGGAAATTGCTTCCCATCCGTTCACTTACAATCTGCAGTCAGGCTTATCTCATAGACCGACCCAGCTTGTACTCCAACCGGTAATGCTAAATGATGGAGTCGGGGTAAGTTTAAATCTGTCTTTCTGAGTTCGGATCAAACATTCCACATGCCGACTGTACCACGTTATATGTAGTATCCAACGGCTTAACACATTTACACACAAGTCACCCGGTGTAGGACCGATCAATCAGGTACCAACAAGATGGGAATCGGATTAGTCTTGACCATGAATAGCGTGGTTCTTCGGTCGGCGATTTTCAACTTTGCCAAATTGGGCATAAATTGCTGAGCATGAAACAGATAACGAAAAGAAAAATGACAACCGGTGAGATTCGAGACAAGTTTGAACGGGACGATGTTGTTGAACGATACACTAATCTTGCAACCGGGCAAATCGCAATCGTCGATGCTGCGGTCAACCTTGAGGTGCTGACTGAGACAGCTAAGCGGATTGTTCCGCGAGCTAGGAACGTGTTAGACATAGGTTGTGGGGCTGGCAACTATACTCTAAAGCTGCTGTCGAGTCTTCCGAACCTGAATTGCACACTTGTTGACTTGAGCGGCAAGATGATTAAGAAAGCGCTGGAACGGATTACTCCGGTGACTTCGGGCAAGGTACTGTGGTACCAAAAAGATATACGGGAAATTGAGCTGCCAAAGAACCGTTTTGACATCGCGATGGCAGGTGCGGTATTGCATCACCTTAGAGGAGAAGAAGAGTGGAACGATGTTTTCAGCAAAGTGTATGACTCCATCGCACCGGGCGGTTGCTTCCTGATTTCGGATCTTATCACTCATGCTAACCAGGCAGTCGAAGAATGCATGTGGGAAAGATACGAAGAATACATAGGCAGGATCGGAGGTCCCGAAACTTTTTCGGACATAGAGGAGGGGATAGCGCGCGAAGACACGCCTCGTACAATTGCTTATCAACTGGACTTGTTGTCCAAAGTCGGTTTTAAAGATGTAGATGTGCTACACAAGAATATTCTCTTTGCCACATTCGGAGGGGTCAAAAAAGGCTGAGTTTATTTCTGCATCACAGATGCGCCCTGCCGGGCGCACACACCAAAAAGAGGCGCCGCATGAATACGGCGCTTTCTTCAAAGCTGGGTCCCGCGTGCGCTACTAATCTTTCGGATGTATCATCGACTTGATAAAGTCGGCTACGTCCTTATGGAGTTGAGGCAGCATCTTCGGGTCCACGTAGATCATGTGACCGGACTTGAAATACTTGAAGTGTACCCTCTTCAACAAGTTGGGTACGTTGTCTCCGAGATGATCGACCGTATACTCCGTTGCGAAGAACGGCGTAGCGAGATCGAAGTATCCGTTTAGCATGAGAATGTTCAGATAAGGATCCTTCGACATGACATCCTCCAGACTCGGAGTGACGTTGGGATCGTGGAACCCGAATCCCGTTTGGCCGTGCTGGTTCCATTTCCAACTGAATCCTTTTTCATTGTAGGCAAAGATATGGTAATAATACTCTGAAGGAAACTTCAGGTTGTTGTGAAGATAATACAGGAAATCGGTGATGAATACCGGGCTTATCTTTGCAATCTGAGGATCGTATTGGGAATACTGCTCTATCATATCGGTCAACGGACCGGTGAACCTCGCGTCAAGCCGGCCGGTGGTTTCACCTTTCTTTCGCAGAAGTTCGGCGGTAAACTGCGGCTCGCTCAATTTGAGATCGGCTTCAGACCAATAATCTTTCGAGATACCTGTAAATTCATAGAGAGAGTCGACGACATCGTGGAACTCTGAGCTGTCTATCGATTCACCCTTGAAGATCGCATTTGCATACTCATTTCTGGCGAACTTGCGAACCCTCTCAAGGAAGGGAACAAGATGGGCGGGCTTTGACGGCAACGTATTATGGTACCACGCCACGGCAGCGTAAGAGGGCAGATACAGGATATACGGCAAGTCATTCCCCTGTGTGAAGGCGAGAGTTTCGAAATTCCAAACAGTCGACTCGAAAATGATCCCGTTCAACTGGATGCCGTCGTTCTCATAAAGATAATCGGCTACCGCGGCCGAACGAGTAGTACCGTAGCTCTCGCCGAAAAGAAACTTCGGTGAGTTCCACCTGTCGTACTTCCCGATGTATTGCATTATGAACTCGCTAACCGATTTTGCATCCTGCTTCATACCCCAGAAATCTGAGTTCTTCTTTTTTCCTACGGCCCGGCTGAATCCCGTACCGGCCGGATCGAGTATGACCAGATCGGTCGCATCCAATATCGAGTATTTGTTGTCCGTCAACTTATATGGCGCGGGGTGTGTCGCATGAGGATCATTTAGAACGATGCGCTTCGGACCCAGAACGCCCATCATGAGCCATATCGAAGAAGATCCCGGCCCTCCGTTGTACGCGAAGGTAATCGGACGAGTCGATAGATCCTTTACTCCGTTCTCTGTATACGCTGTAAACCCGAACAGTGCAATCGGCTTGTTCTTGTGGTTCCTCAACATCATCGTTCCAGTTGTGGCGGTGTAATGAATCAAATTCCCCTCTATCGTGACGGTATGTTGAGTCGATACCAGGATCGGCTTTGGGGTCGCCGAGGTGCTGGAATCACTCCTTTGAGTTTTTGAGTGCGCTTCGACATTTGTGAAGGCGACGGCCATTGTCAAAATAATTACAGATAGGGATTTGTACATAAGGTTCTCCTCGTTCAAATGGTATATAATAGACACTACTCTAAACCGACCCGAATAACAATCACATGATGGATTCGCAGCAATCCACGATTCGAGTTGTATTCCTATCTGAAAATTAAAAAAAGAGAAGCACGAGAAGTTCCACGGACTAAAGTAGCAAAAACAATACTTGGGGTGCTCCATGACGATATCTTCTCGAAGTTTTGGACGGGCCAGGTCACTCACAACTTCTAAATGGTCTGCAACAAGGCTGAACTTGAAGAATCCAAACTTCACAGGCTGAGACATACATTCGGTAAAAAGATGATCGAAACTGGTGTTGACATTTGACCATGAGCAAGATCATGGAACACCATGACAGCAAGGCCATGACGGTCCATTCATAAGTGGAAAATGCAATGAACCTTTTACAAGATGGAGAAGCACCGGTTACTTCTTGGCCACTGGGAGCTGGAAACGACGCCGCTTCGTGATAGATCTTTATTAAAATCGCACAATCTGTTATATTTTGCCACTTGCCGAGATGGCGGAACTGGTAGACGCACTGGACTCAAAATCCAGCGAGGCTTAACCCCTCGTGCGGGTTCGATTCCCGCTCTCGGCACAACTTCAGAGTAAATTCTGCACGAGGCTTTTATTCGTTAACCTCTCACGCAGGGCTGTGCGCCAGAGCCGATCCAAAGGACAGAAGAAGAAACAGAAGGATTCCAAAACTGTGTCTCGTTTTCATTCTTACCCTCACCTTCTAATGCCGGACATTAGAAAGAGCTTCGCAAAGGGTCAATAAATCAAACGGCGATCCTCTTCGACTGTTTTTTTAGCATTGACATATCGTAACGAGTTCCAGCAGATGTCTGTATCCGGCACGAGTCACTCGGTATACAGATGATTCCATATCTTAAGATACGCTTTACTGTTCGGTCGTTACTTTTCTTTCGAGCAGTCAGTTACAGAGTCACGCAGCGTAATCCTGTCCGACGATTTGATATATGCTTTGATCGTCGCGATTGCTTTATCGATTCCCGAATCGTTTGGCACCAACGAATGAAGTCGCTCCAGCAACGCCCGTTCTTTTCGATAGTCGTGTTCCATGTTGTATAACCCGAGAAGCACCGAGTATGGATTATAACTGCCGCTCAAGTCATCGGGATTTTCTTGGATCGCAGCAAGAGCTCCACTCTCTGCAATCGAGGAGAACTTCCTGAATTGCTTCTCATCTCCGCTAAGGTAGTACAATTGAGCGATGCTACCTAACGTCGCGTAATCCAATGGCGCCGCCTCGACCGGAATCCTCGCTTCCATAGTGTCGAGGGTGGCCACACATCTAACGTTTTCACGCTGCGATTGATAGTAGGCGGCAAGCCTTATGAATGAGTCACGAAGCGCATACATCATGTTCCTCGTGTTGCTGTCATAATAAACTCCACGTTTGTCGAGCCCTTTGAACATGAAACCATACTTCTGTTCTGCTCGCGGGCGTTTCACACCATGAAAAAGGCACTCATGCATCACAGGCTCATTCAGTTGTTCATAATATGGTGAAATGTTTGCCCCCGGTGTCAGGAGGTTCACAAGGCCTTGTCTCATGAAATACTTCTGCAGACCGATCAAGTCGTGTGGAGGCACTCCGATAGCGAAACAAATAGGCCGGTGCCAATCGTTTGCCATGACGATGTTGTTCACCATGAGATCCTGCGGTCTCACACCTCTCACAGCACCACCACCTATTGTCGGGTTCATGGTATACTCGATGTACCCTGTTCCGCCTTTTGAAGTGTCACGCAAACGAAACTCTTTGTAGACTCCGGGCGACACCGGAAGCCTGAACGTTCTGGCGTGCCACTGAACTCCGCCGGCATCGGAAATCTCTTTGATCTGCTGGTTTGAATACGTGAACGGGACTCTTTCTGATCCATGCGGGCTGTTGTTCTTCAGCTGCAGAAGATACCAGCTTGTATTCGCCAGACTCAGACAAATAATCCTCACATCAGTTCTAACTCCGCACGTTTCCTGTAGATACCACAAAGGGAAAGTGTCGTTGTCCCCGCCGGTAAAGAGTATTGCATTCCTGGGACATGATTGCAGAATGTCGTAGGAGACATCGAGTGGAGCATAGTTATCATGGCGATCATGACTGAATAGATTCTCTCTAAACATGTTGACCGGGCAAGCGAGAAACAGAGACCCGACAGTGATTCCAGTTAAAACCGACTTCCACGGCCGCCGTTTGACGTTCTGAGAAACCAGTTCCATGATGCCCGACGCTCCAATCGCTATCCACAATGCAAACACAAAGAATGAGCCGACAAAGAAATAGTCTCGTTCACGCGGCTGGGGGTCGGCCATGTTGAAGTACACCGTCAGCGCAAAGCCCATCGCCACGAACATCGTCGTAAAGACAAGTGCCAGCTTCCAATCTTTTTTGTAATGATACCAGATTCCGATGAGTCCGAGAATGAAAGGTATGGCAAAGTACCTGGCAGGGTAACCTTGCTCAGCATCGTGCTGATTCCCGGGTGCGGAGATGAATGCAACGGGAGCATCCTGGACGTCGCCCGATCTTCCGATGAAATTGAACCCGAGATATCTCAGGTACATGTGGTCAACTTGGTACGACAAGAAATAGTCGAGGTCTGACGAGTACCGGGCATAATTTTGCAGATACTTAGGATCGGGGTTCCACCTTCTTGGCCAGAATAGCGGCTGCTCTCCATACTGAGCACGATCGAGATAGCTTTCCAGATTCTTCATCGTAGCAGGATCGCCCTCGTTGATTGCCGGATTGGAGTTAGCCCGCAGATAGATAAGGGAGTAAGTTGAATATCCTAACAGGACAAGGAGAAATCCCGTTAGGATTGTGGCGGTTCGAGCCCGTTTCCTTGCGACTGCCGAGATGATTCCATAGAGCGATGCCGCGAGCGCAACTGCCGGGACAAGTTTGATAGCCAGGCTGCCGGTGAATCTGAACGGGCCGAAATTCCAGTCTCCGCTCATCATGGCAACCATCCACTTTACAATCCCCGGATAGATTACGAAGAACCCCAATATGGCCAGCAACGAGAATTTCAAAAACGATTTGAATTGGAATTCATTGTTCTTGAAGTAAACAAGCAGGGCAACAGGGAAGAATGAGAGCAGACACAGTTGATGGACACCGCTCGACAAACCGAGGATGTACGCCGCCAAAAGAAGAACCCGATCACTCGCAGACTTCCCCGACTTTTCGAACCACACCACACCTAGCCAGATGATCAACGAGATGAAGAAAATGCTTGTGGCAAACAACCCCGATTCTACGGCATTGAACCAGAATGTGTCGCTGACCACCAGCGTCAATGCACCAACGCCTGCCGGAGCCAGGATTGCCGCAAGTGTGTTCCGTCGTACATCTCTCCATCTTGAAATGGCGCGGACGGCAATTAGATACAGCAACATGACTGCAAGAGCACTCGTCAATGCAGAGAAAAGATTCATCCGCATCGCCTTGTCTTTTGCATCTGGCACCATCGATGCAAGTCTTGTCATCAAAGTGAAAAGTGGCGCGCCCGGTGGATGTGGTACTTCGAGCCTGGGCGAGGTGGCTGCATACTCCGCGCAGTCCCAATAAGCAACTGACGGTTGTGCGGTGAGACAGTAAAGGGTCAATGATAAAAGGAAGATACCTAACGCGAAGACTCTGTTGAGGAAAATGAAATGTGATTCCTTGTTTCGGCAATCCATTTGAACACTCCAATCTGCACTTGCCTATCGGCAAAATGCACCTTAGTTGAGAGTAGGTGAATAGATGGGAAACATTCGGATGAGATTTAATTCTTGTCCGGAATGTTACGATTGGGTTTTAGTCTGCCGATTATTTCTTTGTCTGAAGATATTTCCTGGTATGCCCTAAGAAGTTGTCTTCCGCGACAACAACTTCAGACTCGATCGTTCTGTTTGCTTTAAGCTCATGAAGGACACCAATGAATTGACTGGTTCCGACGAATTTCCCCGTGTCCGACGAGACTAAAGCTTCAGTAGGTGCCTCTGCATTCAAATAGTCCGATTCAGTTGTACGACGTCCGCCATCGGCATGCATCGTGGACGATGAAGTTACGGATGAGATGTCGCTCTCTGCCGTTGTCATTCCACTGAAATGAAACGCGCCTGACGGAGTCGGCTTTCCCCTGCCCAGTACGTTAGGTAATGGGAAAACCTCTGTTTCCCGATTGTGAAGGCCGGCCACACTCCACCTCGTTTCTTCGGCGAATGCTCCCGACGATCTCACAGATGGCTCGAAGGCAAGAGCCAATAGGAAGGTAACCGCCAACAACCTCGTACCTTTTCTCCGAGGCCGCTCGCATTTACAGAATCCGGGATTCCCCGATGGAACCAGCCTGACATCCATCGTTCGATTTTATGACAAACTTTGATGAAATTCAACTTATCTGAGCGTCGTCGGCTTCCGTGAAACTCCTCACAGCATCGACCGAAAGGCAGTTCCATCACTCCACTTTTCTACTGGGCAATCCGATATAGGGATTGAAAGGAGTGAAAGCAATTTGCTTAAACCTGAATGGGATTTTTTCGAGCAGCACAAGACGGAGCTGTCTGAGAAATATTCAAATAAGGTAGTGGTCATTTCAGGAGAAGCTGTGGTCGGCGTTTTTGAGTCTGAACTTGACGCGTACTACGAGACCAAGAAAGAGATTCCACCCGGTTCTTTTATCGTCAAGCGGTGTGCGATTGACGCGGCGGAAATCTGAGGCCGGATTTCCAGACCCAGACATTGCCAGTTTTTTGGCTGGCATGAGTTAACCGTCCAGCACTTCGCGGACTTTACTCAGAACCTCGCCGATTCGGTATGGCTTTGCGATGAACCCGTTGACACCGTTTTTTGTCATCCACTCACTGTCACTGCTTACGACGAAGCCGCTTGCAAAAAGCACCTTGATGCCCGGCTTCGTCTTTCTCAGCGCATTCAACATATCAATGCCTCCAAGTTTCGGCAGACCGAGATCAGAGAGCACAAGCTGAACATTGTCCGCGTTCTTCTCAAAAACTGAAACCGCCTGCTCGCCGTCGTAGGTTGTAATAACCTTATATCCATTATCGGTAAGGACGCTCTCCAGCAACTCTCTCAACATCTCTTCGTCTTCAACGACAAGGATGGTTTCTGTACCACCACGCCCTTTCTGGCTGGCTTCAGCTTCGGGCTTCATCTCCGAAGTAACAACCGGTCGTGACGGCAGATAAATCGAGAACGTGGTTCCGATTCCCAGTTGAGTCGATACATCGATAAATCCTTCGTGGCTTTCTACCACCCCGTAAACCGTTGCGAGTCCCAACCCGGTCCCTTTACCGTGTTCCTTGGTAGTAAAGAACGGCTCGAATATTCTGTTCCTTGTTACTTCATCCATTCCAATCCCGGTATCCGATACCGAGATCTGCACGTACTCAGCATACTTTGCCCCGGGGAACCTGGTCTTGACCGCATCGCCAGGAACAACTTTCGTCATTAGTTGAAGTATTCCCCCCGCGGGTTTGCCGTCGTTTCTGTCTAGCATGACATCTCTCGCGTTCACGGATAGGTTTAGAATTGCCTGATGAATCTGAGATTGATCAGCAACCAGGATAGGCACGCCGTCGCCTAGGGTCAGCTGAATGTCTATGTTCTTAGAAAAAGTCTCCTTTGCAAGCTTGTAGGTCTCCTGTACCACTTCGTTGATGTTGATATGGTCGAACGATTTCTCTTCTTTACGGGCAAACGTGAGGAGCTGTCGCACGAGGCCTATACCGCGGTTCGTGGCAGCGTTGATCGATTCGATGTAGCGCGTCATCCTTTCATCCCTCTCGCCTGCTCTCTCAATCAATCCCAGGAATCCGAGAATTATTCCAAGTATATTATTGAAGTCGTGAGCAACTCCGCCGGCAAGCGTCCCGAGGCTCTCCATCTTCTGCACCTGCCTGAAGTACTCCTCCATTTTCTTTTGTCCGGTGACATCGCGCGCGATTCCCTGAATACCAATCGTACCACCGTCAATCGTTTCAGCGGTGGCGCTGAATTCCCCCGTGAGATACTTTCCCGATTTTGTGACCACTCTGTACTGACTCACACCGAGGGTCTCTCCGTTCATAACCCGCTGAAAATTTACCCTGGCTTTCTCGCGATCCGCCGGGTGTAGAAGCGTCAGGAACTGTTTTCCTATCCACTCCTCTCGTTCCAACCCGGTAATTTGTTCAAATGCGCTATTCAGGCTTGTTATCGTTCCCTCCGGCGAAAAGCTGAAGATTGTGTCGCGGGCACTTTCCACCAGACTTCTGTATTGTTCTTCCGACCTGCGAAGAGCATCCTGGGCATTTTTCCTGCCGGTAACATCTTCAAGGACAGAGACCGTATAAAGAAAATTGTCATGAGTATCCCGAACGGCCGCCGACGAAACATGCACCCATATTATTTCACCGTCTTTCCGGAAACATCGTTCTTCAAATTCCACAAACTTTCTCAATCCTTTCATCAACTCCTCAAGTTGACGTTGGCTGATGGGTTTGTCGGCCTGATACGTAATGTCATTGTAACTCAAAGAAAGCAATTCGTGCTCCGTATACCCGAATATCGCTGCCGATGCGGGATTGCATTTCAGAAATTTCCCGTCGGAATCGACACTGACAATACCAAGCGGCGACAATTCATAGATTGTTCTTAAGCGCTCTTCACTTTCCTGAAGCGCCATGGCCGCCTCTAATCGCTCGGTGACGTCATTGGCCAGAATAAGCCTTCCGGCTCTGCCCCCAATCATGATACTGGTCCCTTTTATCTCGACAGTGATGAGGCTCCCATCCTTCTTTTTGTGCCTCCAGGTTTTCGTTTCCGCGTCACCTTCTTTGGACTCCTCGACATCCTTGAGAAGTCCCGGAATGTCCTCAGCGGGCCTGATATCCTTCAATGTCATCTCGAGAAATTCTTTCCGGCTGTAGCCATAGTGCTTTATGGCTGCATCGTTGACCGACAGAAACTTTAAAGTGTCCGGATCGAACACCCACATTGGAAGTGGACTCGAATCAAACATCTGCCGGTATCGCTCTTCGCTCTCCTTTAATGCCTGTGCAGCCAGCTTGGATGACGTGACATCTCTTATGATTGCCAGAACTGAGTATTCGCCGTTGGCCTTCAACGGTGCAAGCATTATATCCGCGGAGAACTCAGTCCCATCTTTGCGCATTGCATATAACTCTAGACCGGCCCCCATTGCACGGGCGTGTGGCGAGCCATGATAGTTCGCAACCTGACCTTCGTGCATTTTCCTAAACCGGTCCGGGACCAGCATTTCCAACCGTCCGCCGATCAATTCATCACGGGAATACCCGAAAACTTTCTTGGTTCTTTCATTTGCGAAAATGATTATTCCCCTGTCGTCGACAATAACTGTGGGGTCCGGGGCAAATTCCAGGAGTCCTCTGAATCTCGACTCGCTGGTCTGTAGCTCCGCTATAGCTCTCTCTCGTGCCTCCTCTGCCTGTCTCAGCTTCATTCTTTCCTTCGCTTCGCCCAATGCGCGGTTTATCACCGGTACTAACCTGTTCAACCTTGATTTCAGGACATAGTCAGTGGCGCCATTGCGCATACCTTCGACAGCCGCCTCCTCACCGATTGTGCCCGAAATAAATATGAATGGTACGTCTGGAAATTGTGCGCGGGCAATTTTCAATGCCGAATAACCGTCAAACGAAGGAAGCGTGAAGTCCGAGAGGATGAGGTCGAAATTCCCGATCTTTATGACCTTCTCAAAATCCTGCTGAGAGCTTACAACAGCGAAATTGCACTTCATGCCTTCACTCGTCATCATCGAATGTATTAGTTCCGCATCCCTTGCGTTGTCTTCAAGGTGCAGAACGGTCAATTCATTCGGGGCGGCGGATGCGTCATCAACTTTCAATTCAATTCCCTCCTTTTCCGGGTACGGGTGGCGGCTCATTCACAATCGCCCAGAAGATCCCAAGCTTCTTTACCGAGTCAAGAAATTCATGGAAATCCACCGGCTTTATCACAAAGGCGTTAGCGCCGAGGTTGTAACTTGAAACGAGGTCGGTTTCTTCGCGGGACGATGTAAGTACAACGACCGGGATGGTCTTGAGGGCAGGATCAGTCTTCACTTTTTTCAGAACCTCCAGGCCGTCCACTTTCGGCATTTTCAAATCGAGGAGCACCAATGCAGGGTTTTGGTCCTCTCTCTGAATGTACTTTTCTCTGCGATAGAGATAGTCGAGAGCTTCGGCACCGTCTCGCACGACATCGACTTCGTTTGCGAGATTGGATTCGCCCAGAGCGAGCAGTGTCAACTCGACATCGTTCCTGCTATCATCAGCCAGCAGTATTCGTCCTAACCTGATCGTCAACCTCCTTCTTCCGGTAAGTGAGGAATGGCGAAGTAGAAGCCTGCACCTTCATTCACTTTTCCCTCGGCCCACGTTCTTCCTCCATGCCTTTCGACGATCCTTCGAACATTTGCGAGACCGACGCCGGTTCCCTCGAAATCGTCACTACCGTGAAGGCGTTGGAACACACCAAAGAGCTTGTTAGCGTATTTCATATCGAAACCCACGCCGTTGTCCTCAACTACAAAAACATCTTCGTTCTTCTCACGGCAGCATCCGACCCTTACTTTTGCCTTCACGCGAGTGCCGGAAAATTTGAGCGCGTTTGACAATAGATTGATGAAGACCTGACGAAGCATCGCCTGGTCAGCAAAAACATCGGGAAGCTTGTCGATTTGCCATTCAATCGATCTGTCCCGTATCTCTTCAGCCATTCCAGAGATGACCTCTCTGACTAGCGCGTCAGTGTTGACCTTTGATTTGTTTAGTCCGACACGGCTCACACGTGAAAAATCAAGAAGCTTGTCGATAAGATGCGCCATTTCGCCCGAAGCAGATGAGATTATCTGAAGGTTCCTCAAACATTCCGTGTCTGTAGAAGAAGGCAATCTCTTATTGAGTAATTCTACAAACCCATTGATATGGCGGAGCGGCGCTCGCAGATCATGTGAGACCGAGTAAGAGAAAGATTCCAGTTCTCTGTTTGCTTCCTCGAGCTGCGCCGTGCGCTGTTTCACAAGCTCCTGCAAATTGTCTCGGTGCTTCTCCAATTCCTCCTGAAGTTTCTTTTCGTTCGTTATTTCGATGGATAAAATGAATGTACCTTCGGGCACAGGCTCCATGCTTAGGGTGAACCATGCGACCGTACCATCTCCATAATCAAAGCGGTTCTCCATTCGCTGGGCTACTCTCTCTTCCATACATCGTCGGAGCACGGAGAACATTTCGGTCTTTTCAATTCCAGGATATACTTCCATCATGGTGCGTCCGAGAAGCGCTTTTCTTGAGTGACGGCCGTGACTCGCCGCAGCATCGTTAATGTATAAGTATCGCCAATCGTATCCGATGATCTGGCAACCTTCCAGCATACGATCCAGCGTCTCCCTGAAATGCCGCTCGGCCTCAAGCACCGATTCCTGAAGAAGCTTCTTCTCTGTTATGTCGCGAGCTATTTTCGAAGCCCCAATAATTCTTCCTGAGAAATCCCTTATCGGAGAAATTGTAACGGACACGTCTATGTTCCTGCCGTCTTTCCTGATTCTGACAGTCTCGTAGCTCTCGATCCGTTCTCCCTTTCCGATTCGCCCAAGTATGTGCATCTCTTCTTCCATCCGGTCCGGCGGGAAGAGAATCAAGATCGATTTCCCGATGACTTCTCGCGCCTTGTAGCCGAATATTCTTTCCGCACCATGGTTCCAATCAGTAATGATTCCGCTGAGTGTTTTCCCGATAATCGCGTCATCTGTGGACTCGACTATAGCCGCATAACGGAGGAGAAGCTCTTCGTTTGGTCCAGAACGTCCCGCTATCTTAGCATCTGTCGCCATTTTCCACTCCTTATCTCAGTTTAACCGTCGTTTAAGGCATATAGTTTCTCACTTGTCGAGATTTCTTACACGCAGCTTTGCGGCGCGACCGGGCAACACCTGCGGCCAGTAAGTTACTAAGGAACAATAAGTTGGCGCGAATAACTGATTGCGCCAGGATATATCTGCGACAACTGGTCAGGGATTGTGATTCGGATCTAACGGGAAGACTAGAAGGCCAGGCCGAGAACCCCTCTGGAAACCACAAAGACTCAAAGGCTCAAAGAAAAATGTTTGGTATTGGTGTCGTTGTACAACACTTAGTGACCCTGCCTCGTATGTTAGAAGTTGATGGAAATGCAGTTGAATGTTCACCTTGGTAGAAGAGCATGCACCTGCCTTGTGCCACAGAGCCCGTCCGGTAGTTTATGCTCCCTGCCAGAGCAAAGTCGAGGAATAACTTGGTGCATTAGACACCGTATTGGGACGAGGATGATGTTCCTGGTTTTTTAGTGAAGTATGTGATACATGAATGTACAAGTTGTGGAGATTGTAAATGAACATCTATTACTTAGGCGCAGACGTAAGCAAGGGATACAGCGATTTCGTGATGTTGGATCAAGAGAAGAAAGCTGTGGACAAGAATTTCCAGCTTGATGATACCTTCGACGGACATCAGAAGTTGACAAAGTATCTTGAGAGCTTCGTGTCGGCGCATCCGGAGAGCACAATCCATGCAGCGGTAGAGAGCACCGGTGGATATGAAGACGACTGGTATGAGAGGCTTCGAGAGCTTTCTTGCAGCGTGCCTGTAAGAGTTGCCAGACTAAATCCGAACATGGTGAAGGCAAACAGCATAGCTGAGCTGAGGAGAACAAAGACTGATGCAGTTAGTGCTCGAGACATAGCCAATCGGATTTCAGACAGAAAAATGTAATAATGGAATGATGGGATTTTGCAGGTTCGGTAAAGATGGATTCTTCATACTCGTTCTTTTACATTATCAATGAGAATGATACAGGGGCTGACATGAAAGGGAATCTTATGAGCATCGAAGAGGTAAGAGGAACACTACCAGATGTATAAGAATGAGAAACGCTCCACCAACGTAGATCCGGAAGCGGTGATCATGAATATCGAAAAGGGTGAAGAAATTGTCGGCGCATGGATCAGACCTGGTATCCCCGAAGTCGGGCTATACAAACTCCTGGCGAAGAAGAAGGTTGATGGTACATGCGAATGGGCTCATTTTGTGGAGCGAACATCGGGCGCAAAAGAGAGACTTTACACCGGCACCACTAAAGACCAAGACGAAATTTCAAAAGTACTTGACATCATGAATTGTAATCTCAGGAGGGCCTTCGGACCGGGCTACCAATTACTGCCCGCGAGGTTGGTTGCAAGATCGATAAATGACTCAGAATTAGGAATTGAAAGGAATAATTAGTTTGGAAATGAAACCAATACAGGACTACTATCCTGATGAGTACAGTCATTGTTACGGCTGCGGGAGATTGAACGAGAAAGGCCATCAAATTAAGACCTATCCGGATGGCGATGAAGCGGTCGCGCATTTTACACCGGAGCCGTACCATATTGCTGTGCCCGGCTTCGTCTACGGTGGTCTTATCGCCTCGCTGATAGACTGTCACGGAATCGGAACTGCGGCAATAGCCTCCGTCAGGGATCAAGGAAGAGAAGCGGGTTCAGGTCCGGCACCTCGCTATGTGACGGCCTCGCTTCAGGTTGACTACCTGAAGCCGACGCCTCTGGGAGTCGAGCTTGAGCTTCGAGGAAAGCTACTCGAGCTAAAAGGAAGAAAAGCGATCTCGCAAGTAGAAGTTTTTGCGAACGGTTCGCTGACAGCGCGCGGAAAAGTCGTGGCAGTACAGATTCCTGACAATATGGCCGGAAGGTGAACACAAGCGCATCTGTGCCCCAAATTTTTCGACAGGAGGACCGCCGCGGCCAGCGCAGTCGTCCATAACCCATTTTTGTGTCCTTGGGCAGCTTGAGTGATGTTAAAGGTCCTGACGAATTTTCCCGACATCTTGAAAACCTGCTCGCGCTCGTTCCAAGCGGTGCTTGTATCGAACTCAACGCCCGAGTTGTCGCCAGCATCTTAGCAGCGAGATCTTCCGCATAATCACCGGCGGACCTTTCGTTAACGCCGAACGCGTGATGTTCGGAAAGACCGCCGTGCTCGGTAGTGTCGACTGGAATTGCCGCTCCGATTGAAGCCGCAGCAAGTCGGTTCGGTTCATTTGTCGAGTTTCGTGCCATGATTGCGAACATGATCTGGCCGCCCTTTATTTCTTAAAGCCCTTCTTCCCTGCTTTTCCTTTTACAGCCTGGCGGGAAAATACTGCTGACCGAAACGAGGTTGCAAATCTCGACTCCTGCCTCTCATCGCCAAATCGAAGGAGCTTTGATAGTCTTTGTGTCTCCCGAGACTTCTGGTGAAAGAGATACGTGCTGGGAGAACCATTGTTATCTCATAGTTGATTGAGGAACGTGGTTTCGCAGTGTGCGGCTCATAGCCTTGTTTGAATAGACCCGCCGTTCAGACCGGAGAAGATATCGTGACTTCATTTTGCAGGGAGTTGATACTTTTTTCCATTCGCCCCGCGTTAGCTATCAGATATTTCTTCTGCAGCCCAAGCCGATCCCGGTACCGCGTCAGGGCGTCAACCTCACTTTCAGCAGAGCAGGTTCCGAAGTATCCGCCAAACCCTCTTTCGCCCCATCTTCTTCCGTAACTGAAGCCATAAGAACCGCCAGACATTTCAGTTCCCCTTTCATTTGTCAATTGAAGATTAGCACATGAGTACTTTCTGAACGCAGTGCATGGCACAGAGCGATAGACTCTCAATCTGTTCTATCATTCGCCAGGTTCCTTAAATTCCCCGCAATGTATGCCTTCACCGCTTCTTCAATCAGTTGAATATCTGTCAGGACTACATTCAACCCTGACTCTCTGAAATTCTCATAAGCACCGCTTCCCATACCTCCTGCAATCAGAACCTGGCAGTCGCTGATCTCCTGTGCCATAGTCGCGTGCGACATCCTCGCCTCGGCTCCGTATCCATGGCGTCCCCTTTCATCAACGTCGCTGCCGTGCTGATGACCCTGAGGGGCAAAGTGACCTGTCCTACGTTCTCTCAATTCCCGAGTTTTCACTTCGCCGTTTTCAACCGTCATGATAGAATAGTATGGTGATCTGCCGAAGTGCTGGCTGACTGTTTTGCCATCGAGTGTTACCACTGCAATTTTCATTTTCGTTTTCCTTTACTCGAACATCTGCTGATTTTGTTTGAACCAGTCCGTGATGATCTGGTTGGACAATGCAATTATATCGAAAATCCTTTTGTCCGCTATTTTGAAGTAAACGTAGAGTCCTTCCCGACGGGCGGACACAATACCGAGTCCACGAAGCATCATTAAGTGTCTGGATACCACGGAGACATCAATTTCAAGTCCTTTCACGATATCGGAAAGACTTTTCTCACCGTCTTTCAGCATCCTTATGATTTTCAACCTTTGATCATTCGAAAGGGCCAGGAAGAACCGGCTCCGCGGATCCATCATCGATCCCATCATCCTGCCGCCCATCCCGTGACCGTGCCTCCCTCTCATTCCTTTTGGCATCAAGTCTCCTGTTATTGTCCAATTGCATTACTATGCAACAATCTACAAAAGGAATTAGTCCATATCAAGCCTGTCCACGGGATGCAGTGTTAGAGGGGACGATCTCTACCATGGGACAATATGCATAGAATTCTGAATGCCAGTAGGCCTATTGTTCGGCTGCCCTGACCCCGCTGATCTCTACGGAGAGTATCAACGCATCGAGCGGGACCGGCTCTATCCTGACGTCAAGGATCACGGACAATCCATCTTCATAACTGACTGTCTTCCCCCTTCGCCAGGCTTCACGCTTCTCAAGCCAACACCGCAATACCGATAGCTTGCGGTCTTTCCTGAGCCTTACCGTCTCATAGTGTTCAAATCGCTCACCCTTCGCGATGCGCGATATGACTTCAAGATCCTCATTGTATTTGTGAGACGGAAATAGAATAAGAATTGATTTGCCGAGAACTTCGTCACCCTTGTATTCATGTATTTTCTCCTCGCCGGGTTCCAGTCAGCTATGGTCCCTTCAAGTGTTTTGCCAATAGCTGCGTCATCCATAGAGCCTACGAGTGCGGCACAACGAAGAAGCATCTCTTACGTATCTGTCGCCTTTTGCGAGTTTACCGCCATCTGCATTCCCTTGATCCTCTTCAACGACCTTGAATTTGCACCGTGGAGATCCTTCTTCGGATTAGGTTCACTCAGATAAGCAAAATCGTATCGGTCTATTCTTGCATGAGTACACAGGGTTTCGTAGGGACACGAGATTAGAGAGAGTGTATTTCATCTGTTGCGCCCTTGAACTCAAACGCTCATTCTTCAATAAATTTAGCCTCTTGACAACGTAACAGTGTTATGTTATATTAGGATCAGAGGTTCATAATAATGGAAAATGATTTGATATCAAAGAAAGACTTGCTCGAAGAAACTGGCATCTCGTACGGTCAACTCTACAGATGGAAACGAAAGTCGCTTATCCCGGAGGAATGGTTCATCCGCAAATCGACTTTTACCGGCCAGGAGACCTTCTTCCCACGGGACAAAATCCTCGCGAGAATCGAGAAGATAAAAAATCTGAAAGAGGACGCCTCTCTCGATGAGTTGTCGGATATCCTATCACCTGCCCCTTCGGGCGTCGAAGTCGAAAAGAACAAGCTGGTACAGGAAAAGATTGTCTCTGAGGTGACGATGGATCTTTTCGCGCAGGTACTCGGCATTCCGGAGGTCTTTGACTTTAGGCAAACCCTTTACGCTTACATTCTCGACAAGCTGCTTGCCTCAGGTGAGATCAGCACTGACGAAGGCAAAGTTCTTTTGAAGACACTCGACGAGCACTACTCCGAATTCGCCGGCAAGTCTTCTGAGATTCTATTTGCGAGGAAGTTAGGCGTTTCATTTTGCCTGCTCGTATCAGGCTCAACTCAGTTTTCATTTGATGTAGGAACGAAGCTCGTCAGTCGAGTCAACATCTCAAGTATTATCGAAGAATTGAAGACGAAATTGTCAAACGGAGGAATCGGGTAATCATGGACCGGAAAAGTAGAAGCGACCTGCGCATCAACGGCATCGGAAGTTCAGCCGGTGGACATTTTCATTCCGTTCAGATAAATGGTAAAGGCGACATAAACGGCGACCTGGAATGCACCGACCTGGAGATCAACGGACTCGGTTTTGTGCGTGGGAATGTAAAGTCAAACCGTACCAGGATATCGGGTAAGTCCACCATCGCGGGCAATTTAGCCGGCAAAGAAGTGATTATAGATGGCATGTCCGAAATAACCGGCGGTCTCTCCGGCGACAACATTGAGAACCGCGGCATGCTTAAGGTCTCGAAAGACTGCGGCTCGGAAAAATTCACTTCTCATGGCGGTTTTACGATCGGCGGACTTCTCAATGCAGGCAGCATAGAAATAAATATCTATGGCCCATGCAAGGCCAAGGAGGTCGGCGGGGAGAAAATTCAAGTCAGAGATGGTGGTACATTCGGAATTGGAAAGTTTATTGGTTCCCTTTTTCAAGGCTGGCCCCTGAAGACTACTCTAACTGCTGACACGATCGAAGGGGACGACATTTATTTGGAGTGTACAACCGCAAAGATCGTCCGAGGAGGAAATGTAAAAATAGGAAAAGGATGTCAGATCGATCTCGTCGAGTACAAGAACACATTTCAGAAAGACGGGTTTTCGGATATCAGAATCAATGAGACAAGGAAGTTGTGAACATGAAAGACAGAACACGACCTAACCTAAAAATCATCGGGAACAACAGCGCATCGGGTGGGCAGTACAGCGACGTTCGCATCATCGGCGACGGCGTTGTCGAAGGCGACGTGGAGTGCATCAATTTCAAGTCGGTCGGAGACTCGAAGATCAACGGTAGTGTCAAAGCCGACCATCTCAAGACAGTCGGCTCTATTTCAGTCGAGGGTTCCGTAGAATCAGACAGCATTGCGATAACCGGGGACCTGAGATCTACCGGTGACATCCGCATGGGAGACTTGAGAGTAAAGGGCGGGATAACTACAAAGGGCAGCATCAAGGGCGATGACGTCCGGCTGACGGGACGCGTGGAAGTAAAGAACAATTGCGAAGGAGAATTGTTCAGGTTGAACGGGCAGTTAACGATCGGCGGCCTTCTCAGCGCGGACGACATCGACATAAAAGCCTACAGGCGATCCAGGATAAACGAAATTGGCGGCGACAGGATAATCGTCAGGAAGGGACCTGGAATCGGAAGGGTAATCAAATCAGCGCTGGCAGCGGCCGGCTTCCGAAGCGAGATGCTCGAAGTGAATTCCATTGAAGGCGACGAGATTCGACTCGAGTACACAAAAGCAAAGGTGGTACGCGGCAAGGACATCGTCATCGATGGAGGCTGCAATATCGAAATCGTGGAGTACAAGGATTCCCTTCGTGTCCATCATGGCGCAACAGTGAAACAAAAAATGAAGATATAAATCAGGACCTATAATAATGAAAAACCAACAGGCAAGTCACACGGCACAATTCGCCGCTTACAATAGAGCATTGGGAAATTTGTCACCTGTTGTCCCGGGTTTCTCCGACCCAATCGCAGAACAATTTCTGCCCAAACAATGGAAGAAAAGAATCGAGAAGGCGCGGAAACGACTTCCCGCTTCGCCATATCCATTCTGGTCCCGTGGAATGGGAGTCTGCCATCAGTTCCGCACGGCGGTGTTGGACAATGCGATTGAATCGGCACTGCCCTTCAGCCAGTTGGTGATCCTCGGAGCTGGATTCGACAGTCGCGCATGGCGGTTACCGGGCCTTGAACATACCACCGTATTTGAAATGGATCATCCTGCAACCCAGGCTCTTAAGAAAAGGGAAGCACAAAACCGAAAAACAAATGCGGGTCAAATCCGTTTCACTGCAATGGATTTTACGACAGATCATTTGCCCACCAGGCTTGACGAGACGGGGTTCAAACGCAATGAGAAGACTTTTTGGCTGTGGGAAGCCGTGGCCATGTACCTTACTCCCGGCGAAATCGCGGCTACGCTCGCTTCGATTGCCGGGCTTTCGACTCCGGAAAGCGTCATCGCATTTACATACATGGGAAAGAGAAATGGGAAAGTACCCCGGAGCATATTCCTTAGCTTGCTCGGTGAACCGGTTCGCTCCGGGTTTGATCATTCGGAGATTTCAGAGCTGGTCCATGAAACGGGTTGGACTTTAGTTGAAGATACCGGCATCGAAAACTGGGAGCATAGTCTTACTCCGAACCTGCGATTGACCCGTCGAGACGTCGGCATACAATGGAACGAGCGTGTTGCAGTGGCGGCAAAGCGGTAACTGCATAGAAAAGATGAATAAGGTGTAGCCATGATGAAGTTGTCTAAGCGATTTCAAGACCTGGGAATTGAAGGCAAGAAAGCAGAATATTATAACCAACTGACCCGGGAACATCGCATCCGCGAGATGATGGCACAGGCAAAGGAATTAGCCAAGCATGTAAAAGATGGAGATTCCATACTTGAGGTGGCACCAGGAGCCGGCTATCTCTCTATCGAACTGGCGAAGCTGGGGAAATATGAAATAACAGGGATGGACATAAGCAAGGACCTCATAGAGATATGTGAGAGAAACACAAAGGAAGCGGGTGTTGAGATTGACTTCCAACAAGGAAATGTTTCTCGAATGGCTTTCCAGACTAACAAGTTCAATTTTATTGTCTGCGTTCTTGCATTCAAAAATTTCAAACAACCGGTTAAAGCGCTTGAAGAGATGCACAGGGTGTTGAAAATCGGCGGAACAGCTTTGATTATGGACTTGAACAGAAAAGCATCGATGGAAGCAACGGAAAAAGTTGCAGAAAATATGGGACTAAAAGGAATAGGCGCATTCATCGCCAGAGCAATCCAACGAAGTGGCTCGTACACCAGAAGTGAATTTGAAAACTTCATCTCTGAGACGGAATTCAAAAATTATGAAATAAGAGATAGCGATGTAGGCTTCTCGATATTCTTATTGAAATAACGGGAGCTAATAAGAAACAAATAGAGGAGGACCAGCCATGATGAAGTTCTTAAGGCACAGGAAAGACCTCGGCATCAACGGTGCTGCGGCAAGATGGTACGACAAAAATTCTCGCAATCATAGATTAGAAGAGATGAAGTTATATGCGAAAGAAGCTGCCAGCCATCTTCATGATGGGGATGCAGTGCTCGAGCTTGCGCCGGGTCCGGGT
This sequence comes from Bacteroidota bacterium, assembly GCA_021818875.1. GTDB lineage: Bacteria > Bacteroidota > Ignavibacteria > Kryptoniales > JAKASW01 > JAKASW01. The sequence goes on along the minus strand of JAKASW010000004.1, from coordinate 20,873 downwards.
TACTTGTCCGTTGAGCTTTCGAAACTCGGTAGATATAAGATTTTCGGTTTGGATATCAGTCAGGATTTTGTCGAGATCGCCCGGCGGAATGCCAGAGAAGCAGAAGCCGACGTCGATTTCCGCCAGGGGAATGTGTCCGACATCCCCTTCCCTGATAATTCCTTTGACTTCATCATTTGCACCGCCGCTTTCAAAAATTTCAGAGAACCACGAAAGGCGCTTGATGAGATGTGCTGAGTATTGAAACCGGACCGAACAGCGTTGATAGTAGATATGAAAGGAAACGTCTCGAGCCACGACCTTGACAATCTCACGAAACAGATGGGCGTCAAGGGGATAGAGGCTCTGTTCGTGAAATTGACATTCAAATACTTCTTGCGCAAGGGCGCTTATTCAAAATCCGAGATGGCAGGCATCATCACGAAAACAGCGTTCAGAGACTTCAGGATAGAAGAAGCCGAAGTAACTCTCTCGACTTGTCTACACAAGAAATCCATGAAAGAGATGCGCGAAAGTCTTGACATCGCCATCCAGATTCAGCAACTTGCTTTATAACATAAAGTACTTTACAGGAGCTCGACCATGGACGATTCACAGGTAAAAGAAGATCTCGCCTATCTCAGGAGAGTGATCGAGGACAGCCGCCGAGTGGTGATAGACAACGGAATGCATCTCCTCCTGTGGGGAATTCTTGTCGTGGTCGGGATGATTTTGACTTATGCCTATGTCCACTTCGGGCTGAACTTCCCTGAAGCCTGGATGTGGATCCTACTGATCGGGGCTGGCTGGCTGCTCTCAGTCTGGATCGGATGGGTCAAAGCCAAGAAGACAGGCGCAGGCACGTTTCTCGAAATAGTGATGCGATCTCTGTGGATAGGACTGGGGATAACTATGACGATCTTCGGGTTTCTCGGCCCCGCAACGCGAGTCATCCCGTCGCTTTCTGTGATACCTCTACTCTCCTTCCTCCTGGCAACAGGATTCCTGGTTACTTCTGTTATTCAGCAAGAACATCTTCTGCGTTACGCCGCAATAGGCTGGTGGATCGGAGGTCTCATCTCGATGTTCTGGCCGGGCGACTACACCATCCTGCTCTTTGCCGGGATGATGATTGCGTTCCAGATTATCCCCGGACTCTATCTTTATAGAAAATGGAAAATCGTTGAAAGAAGTCCTTTGGAGGCAGAAACCGAATCCTGATGTCTGACCTCGACTATCAGCAGCTCGATGAAGTCATTCATTCGAGGATACGATTGGCAATAATGGCTGCCCTTTTGTCGGTCGAAGATGCCGAGTTTACCTTCCTGCGAGACTCAATTAAGACGACGGACGGGAATCTCAGCATCCAGCTCAGGAAACTCGAGGAGGCAGGATACGTACAAACAATGAAACGCTTCGTCGGCAGAAAACCGGTGACGAGCTCAAAGCTGACTCCCAAGGGCCGAAAGGCATTCGAATTGTATGTCCGTAAGATTGATGAATTCCTCAGGCTGGCTTCGCAAACTGAAAAGAGGAAGTAGTATACAAGGCAATATTGTACAAGCTCATTCGCCTTAATAGTGATTAGAAGAGTTCGTCTTTTCTCTGCTCGTTTATAGAATTGAACTATTTTCAACCCGTTGCAAGCGTCGAATTCCTATCTGATCAAACGACTAATGTAACGGAGAGCTTACAAACTTTTGAGAGGATGCCATGGACATACGAAATCACTTAATCGAAACACAGGTCAATGACCTGCTGATCTTCCGCACGAACATAGACAAGAGGTCTGAATTTCTGAGCATCAAATACGATCTCCAGAAAATCGCCGGCGTGCGATTATGCACAATCGACCTGGACGACTGTGACCGAGTCTTGCGCGTGGAGTGCGAGAACGTTCCGCTCGACAGAATTGTTGAAGAGGTGGCGAGACATGGCTTCGTTTGCGAAGAGTTGGCGGACTAGGAAGGCGGATAAGAGCCCTTGAACCAAATATGAAATACAATGAGAGGATTCTGTGAGTACACAAAACCCTGATTTGTCATCCCTGCGAATAGATAATTCGAAACGCTCTCCTGCAGCTCATCGACGCAGAAATTCCAGGAGACTTTTTTCCATCGGAATACCGGCTTTGCTGATCATTGCCGGAGTGGCAGCTGCCATCATCGCCGCCGGTAACTCAGCAGTGAAAGTGAAAGCAGCCACCGTTGCCCTCCAATCGCCCGCGGCGTCTGACGCCGTCCTGACCGCAAGCGGTTATGTGATTGCGGAAACGGAAGCCGCCGTCACGTCCAAAGCGACGGGAATACTCGTTTACCTCGGTGTCGGCGCGGGAGACAAGGTTACAAAAGGAGAGATCATCGCCAGGCTCGAAGACAACGACGTGAAGGCGCAGCTTGCTGAGGCGAAAGCCAATCTGGAATTGAACAATGCCGCCTTTGCGGATGCAAAATGGAATTATGAAAGAGACAAGAAGCTTCTCAAGACGGAATCAATCACGGAGTCGGCATACGAGACTGCTGAGGCTCAGTACATGAAGGCGAAGGCGTCGGTGGATGTCGCAAAAGCCAACGTACAGGCAGCACAAGTAGCGGTCGAGAACACAATAATCCGGGCACCATTCAACGGCACGGTACTCACCAAAAATGCCAACGTCGGCGAAATCGTAGCGCCGATGGCGGGCAGCATCATGGCACGAGGAACGGTGGCGACAATTGCAGACCTGAGTTCACTGGAGGTCGAACCGGATGTCTCGGAATCGAATATCGGACAAGTAAGTCCCGGACAACCTTGCATCATAACTCTCGATGCGTACCCTGATGCCCAGTACCGGGGATACGTTTCGAAAATAATTCCGACTGCGGACCGTGCCAAAGGCACCGTGACAGTGAAAGTGAAGTTTACAAAGTATGACAGCCGTGTGCTGCCGGAGATGAGTGCGAAGGTGTTGTTCCTTGCAGCCAACAAGTCCCTTGGAGACAAACCCGCCGCGAGAGTATTGGTAGTTCCTTCATCTGCCGTGGTTACCAGGGATGGCAATCAGGTTGCCTTCCGAATTGTAAATGGCCGCGCCCTGGAGACAAGAGTGTCCGTGGGTCAGTCGTTCAGCAGCTACGTTCAGGTGAAATCCGGACTTTCGGATGGCGAACAGGTCGTCGATTCACCATCCAGGCAGATCAAAGATGGCACAAAGGTGAGCGTGAAAGAATGAGCAATACTCAATGCTCAACAAACAACTATCGAGGAGTATAGATGGCAAATCTTATCGAGATCAAAGAGGTATCAAAAATTTATCGCAGGGACAGTATTGAGACCCCGGTTCTGACTGGAATAAATCTTTCCGTTGGAAACGGCGAGTTCCTTGCGCTGATGGGACCGTCGGGTTCCGGCAAGACAACTTTGCTCAACTTGATAGCCGGCATCGACAAACCGACCGACGGTGAAATTATCGTTGGCGGCACCGACATTGCGAGACTCAGCGAATCTGCCCTCGCAAAATGGCGATCATCGAATATCGGTTTCATCTTCCAGTTTTATAATCTGATTCCCGTTCTCACGGCTTTTGAGAACGTCGAGCTCCCTTTGCTCCTGACGAAGTTGTCGAAGCAGGAAAGAAAGCAGCATGTCGAAGCGGCGCTGAACATCGTGGGACTCGCCGAGAGAATGAACTACTATCCTAAACAACTGTCCGGCGGGCAGGAGCAGAGAGTCGCAATCGCCCGGGCGATCGTAACTGATCCCCTCATCCTCATCGCTGACGAGCCGACCGGCGACCTCGATAAAAATTCCGCTGAAGAAATTATGACTTTAATGCAAAGGCTCAATTCGGAATTCAAGAAGACCATCGTTTTGGTAACACATGATGCTCACACCGCTTCGAGAGCAAAGACTTTGCGCCATCTTGAGAAAGGCGATCTTCTTCCAGCCGATGGGCAGGCAGCTTAACCGGAGAGTGCAAAAATGAAAGTATTGAAATTGATCTTCAAGAATTCCTTCAGGCATAAGCTCAGAACATTCCTGACGATACTCGGAATCGGGGTAGCAGTAATGGCATTTGGGCTGCTGCGCACAGTTGTGAATGCTTTTGGTTCAGGTGTGCGGGCATCATCTGCGGACAGACTGGTTACACGCGATGCCGTTACATTTATAAACCCGCTCCCGCTTTCCTATTTCAACCAGATAAAGCAAGTGCCCGGAGTTAAACAGGTAACTTACATGAACTGGTTTGGTGGTACATATATCGACCAGCAGCATTTCTTCGCAAGATACGCCGTCGATCCGAATACTTTTTTCTCAGTCTATCCGGAATATGAGATCGGTAAAAAAGCATTCGCAGAATTTCAGTCCCAACCGAATTCGTGCATCGTCGGCAGCGCACTGGCGCAGCGATACAATTTCAAAGCCGGGGATGTCATCACGATAAATGGCGACATATATCCCGGCACATGGGAATTCCAGGTGGCAGGGATTTACAAACCGGAGTTCAAGAGCACGGACGCTATGTCGATGTTCCTGAACTGGAATTATCTGAACGAGGAAGTCAAGCAGACCTTCCCCGGCCGGGCTGACGAGGTAGGATGGTACGTCGAGCAAATCGCGAACGGAGCAAACCCCGGAGAAGTAAGCAAGGAGATCGATGCCCTCTTTGCAAACTCTCCCGCCGAGACAAAAACCGAATCGGAGCGGCAGTTCCAGCAGGGATTCCTCGCCTCAGTCGGTGCAATTATTTCCGCAATGAATTATGTGTCATTCGTAATCGTCGGAATAATCATGCTTGTCCTGGCAAATACCATGATAATGTCGGCGCGAGAAAGGACAAGAGAATACGCAGTCCTCAAGGCGATCGGATTCTCGGGTCGACATCTTGTCGGGATGATACTCGGTGAATCGCTGCTTGTTTCCCTCCTCGGTGGAATCCTTGGAATATTTCTGACATATCCGCTCGTAAATTCCTTCGCAAGTTTCTCAAACTTTCTAGGCGCGGAATTATCCGTACAATCGATCACACTCATAACTGCTTTCACTGCAGTTGTCTTTGTCGGGATCGCCGCGGCTATCTTCCCAATCCAGCGTGCCATGAATACAAGAATTGCGGATGGAATAAGGTTTGTCGGATGAGACATAAAGCACAAAGCGCATAGGGCATAGCGCGAAAAAGGGAATCCTGATAGAGGACAACCAACTTTGCGTTCTCATTGCAGCAGGCTCTCGCAACGCTATGCGCTATGTACTTTGCGCTATGCTGTACATTGGATTTGAAATTATGTGAGGAGTTAATCCCGTGAAAGTTCCGCTGAAGTACATGATGAAGAATTTCAGGAACAGAAAAACTTCTACCATTATTACCGTAGCAGGAATTACACTTGTGATCTTTGTATTCTCCGCCGTGCTCATGCTTGCAAATGGAGTCAAAAAGACTCTCGTGTCGACCGGATCGCCCGATAACGTTGTGGTGACCAGGAAAGGTGCGAACGGAGAAATATCAAGCATCATCAGCGGAGATGTCCAGAATGTAGTTGCCGCACTTCCCTACATCGCAAAAGATTCTTACGGGCTGTCGATCATCTCAGATCAGCCTGTTGTAGTCATCAATCTCTCGTCGCCTAATGGTGCACTCAACAACGTCACGGTGCGCGGGGTTAATGCGCAAACGATATTTGAGCTGCATCCAAAAGTGAAGATCGTTCGTGGACACATGTTCAATCCTTCGCTCCGCCAGGTGATCGTGGGAGAAGCGGTGGCGAAGATTTATCCTCAGACGCGGATCGGGGGATCGATCAAATTGGCAGGCAATTACTGGACAGTGGTAGGCATCTTTGACGCGCACGGCAATGGTTTCGACTCCGAAATATGGGCTGATTACCGGCAAGTGCAGCAGGCTTTTCACCGCGGCAATTATGTTTCTTCGATTACCCTGGAATTAGACAATCCATCCGACTTCCGGAAATTCAAAGAGGCATTTTCGATGGATAAACGATTGAGCGAATACGTACCGACGAAAGAGCCTGAATACTTCGCGGAACAGTCGCAATCGCTTACGACCTTTATCAAGGTGCTCGGAATCTTCGTGACAGTAATTTTCAGCATCGGAGCGGCGATTGGTGCCATGATTACGATGTACGCGGAAGTTGCCAACCGCACTGTTGAAATAGGTACGATGCGCGCGCTCGGTTTCGCTAGAAGAAGTGTCCTCACGGTTTTCCTGCTCGAAGCTATCCTGGTAGCGCTCATTGGAGGAGTCATCGGCATCGTACTCGCTTCATTCCTGCAGTTCATTTCGATCACAACATTGAACTACACGAGTTTTTCCGATCTGACATTTTCATTTGCCATGAACCCATCGACTATCCAGGCGTCTATAATATTCGCAATCATTATGGGATTCGTCGGAGGATTCCTTCCTTCAGCAAGAGCTGCACGACTCAATATCGTTAGCGCGTTGAGAGGAGAGTAACTGTGGAAATAATTGAGTAGTGGATTGATGGATGATTTGAGCCTGTTCTCTGCCTCCCATCCACTTTGCACGCTTTGCCCTTTGCGCTATGCGCTTTTCAAATATCAAATTACAAAGAGGAATTCAAGTTGAGTTATAATACAGACCACGGCAATGTGATAACCGTCTCCGGCCTCGTAAAGAAGTTCGGGGACTTTACAGCAGTTGACAATATCTCTTTCGAAGTGAAAAAGGCCGAGATATTTGCTTTCCTCGGGCCCAACGGGGCCGGGAAATCTACAACGATCAAAATGCTCACGACTCTGCTTCATCCCACTCAAGGCACGGTGACCTTAAATGGACACGATACAACCAGCGACAGGAATGGTGTGAGAAAATCTATCGGAATTGTTTTTCAGGATCCGAGCCTCGACGACGACCTGACGGCGATGGAGAACATGGAATTTCATGCCACCTGTTACAAGATACCTCATAATACCAGAAAGAGTCGCATCGAAGAGATGCTGAGGTTCGTCGAGCTGTGGGACAAGAGGGACGAGTTGGTGAAGACTTTTTCCGGAGGGATGAAACGCAGGCTCGAAATTGCCAGAGGGTTGCTTCATCATCCGGCAATTCTTTTTCTCGATGAACCAACGCTGGGACTCGATCCGCAAACTAGAAACCATATGTGGAGCTACGTGAAGGACATAAATGAGAAGGAAGGCATGACGGTTTTCTTTACGACTCACTACATGGAGGAGGCAGACCGCGTGGCAGACAGGATTGCCGTCATGGATCACGGGAGAACCATTGCGACCGGGACACCGTCCGAATTGAAAGCAAAAACAGGTGCGGAGTCACTTGAGGACGCATTCCTGACTCTGACAGGACACAAGATCAGAGAGGAAGAAGCAAGCGGTGTCGATAGAATGAGGATGATGGGACGGGTCTGGGGAGGAAGGCGGAGGTGAGCCGAAAGCACGGAATAGTGGAGCGATGGAATAGTACAATGTTGGAATCAAGGAAAAATAAGCAAGAAGCCAGAGGTCAGATATGAGAAGTAAGAGGTTGAGCCAAAGATTGCTTTGTGGTCCTGTCTCCTTTTGAACGCTGTGCCCCTTGCCCTTTGCGCCATGCTTTTGTATGAAACAAAATACGACGGAGTGATAGATCGATGGACGTAATCTATATAATGTGGCTCAGACAGCTCAAGAAATATTTCAGATCTAAATCGAGAATCGTCGGTTCTCTCGGACAGCCTTTGCTTTTCTTGCTGGCATTCGGATTCGGATTCGGGGCGGTATTCAAGAAAGCCGGTGCCGGCAATTACATGCAATTCCTTGCCCCCGGCATAATTATCATGAGCGTACTCTTTACGGCAATCTTTTCGGGCATCGACGTAATCTGGGACAGGCAATTCGGCTTCCTCAAGGAGACCATGGTCGCGCCTGTATCAAGATTCCAGATCATGTTAGGAAAAACGCTCGGCGGTGCAACAGTCGCCTCGATACAGGGAGTGATAGTTTTTGTCCTTACTTTGATCGTCGGCTTCAGGCCACACGATCTAATCCTCCTGCCGCTCGGCGCGATCGTTGTTTTTCTTGTTGCCATCCTTTTCACTTCACTCGGGATCGCGCTCGCCTCGACGATGGAAGATATGCAGGGCTTCCAGCTGATTATGAATTTCCTCGTGATGCCGATCTTTTTCCTTTCCGGCGCCCTCTTCCCTCTCGAAGGGCTGCCGAAAGTCATGGACATTATCGCAATGCTCGATCCGCTGAGCTATGGAGTCGACGGGCTCAGGTTCTCATTCATCGGCAGCGAGGCAGCATTTGGAATGACAACCGACATGGTGGTGTTGTTTTTATTGGCAGCCGCTCTTCTCGGACTCGGGAGCATGCTGTTCGAGAGGATTCAGGTGTGAGATAGACACGAGCGTTTTGCAGTCGCTTAATGGAGAGCTGAAAGTAGTAATTGTGTGAGCTGCAAAACTGAGGGCTCCGCTTGAAGAACGGAGCCCTCTTCTTTTGAAGAGCTTTGCGATTTTACTTCAAGAGCAAGAATTTCCTGACTGAGATGAAATTCCTCGCGCTCATCCTGTAGAAATATACACCGCTGGCAAAGCTTGAACCATTGAAGCTCACTTCGTGGTATCCTGCCGACTCTTCTCCCTCCACAAGTGTCGCCACAACGCGGCCAAGCACGTCGTATACATCCAAGATCACACGGGTCTGTCTCGCAACATCGAATTTTATGGTGGTTGTCGGATTAAAGGGATTAGGGTAATTCTGGAACAACCTGAACGATGAGGGTACCGTAAGACTTGGCTTATCGATGATCGAAGTCACCTGAGACAGTGGACGTTCCCATATGCCGTCGAACTCCGTACCAACAAAAATGCTCGAATCGTTACTATAGATGTTCCACGCTGTTACCTCAGGTAAGCCGTCATCTATTTGGGTCCAACCACTTCCGTTTATGCTGGATGCATATACGCCGCTGTCTGCTCCAGCATACACGTAAGATCCGCGAGACACCATGGAATATACTTGGGGGCCAGGGAGATAGGCTAACAAATATGATGAAAGTCCGCTGTCGTAGGAGGACCATGTAGCGCCACCATCAGTAGAACGGAATGCGCCTCCCGGCGGCAGGGGTGGAGCCGAAACGGGAAATCCACCCTGCACTCTCCCCGCAAATACTGACGCTCCGCTAATGGCGAATGCGCCAATATTTACAAGGGTATCATTCAAATTGGACCAATGCAACCCATCGTCTGTGGACAGATAAACGCCTCCTGATGTGCCGGCGAAAACGTCTGAATCATATGAGGAAAGAGCTTTAACCATAGGGAAATCCCGTCCGACGTTTGCCCAAGTTGTGCCGCGGTCTGTGGACAGGTATGTCTCGCCATTCTCTTGCGTCGCGGCGATAATGTTCGTTCCAGCCTTCACGAGTATAGTGGGGTAAGTGGTATCCATTACGCCTCCGTTTATCGGATTCCAAGAAATCCCATCATCGGAAGACTGAAAGATTCCGCCGTTTGTCATGAGGTAGACACTGGAATCAATCACGGAAATAGACGAGATCAGTCTGTTTGGCAGGTGAGAGTCAGCTCTCCAGCTCTCTCCGTCATCTGTGGAAAAGTAAAGGGTGTCAGAGCCGCCTGTAACATTCGGCGCCAATACAACGAAGATAGTGTTACCGTATCCAGCAAGGTACTGGTACTGTGTGGGTACTCCATCACTGGGCTTACCTACGTCAAGCTGTTTCCACTCGGCTGACGCACGTCCACAGAATACGAAAAATATGCTTGCGGTGAGTGCGAGCCATTTCCCTTTTCCGCCCCAGCCCCTCCTTCTTCCTTTTCGTATCAATCCCATCATGGTACGCCTCCAACTCATTTAATCCATGACTTTGTGTTTCTATCATGGATCCATGTTCATCGATGTCGCACCTTCACCAACAACTCGACTGGCTTCTCTATGGTTATCCATATTTTAACAAAGAAGCCTTGTCACCACGCAGGGCCGAATTCCTCATCAAGCACGAACGTCTTCTCTCGTCAGTAGTTCCTGAGAGAACTGCTCGTAGGAATCCCCGCGTAAAGTAAAACACAAGAAAGTAAGTGTCCACAGATCTAATGTTGAATCTACGTTAATGGTTCTTAATCTCCGGGCGTATCCAATGGGAACAGTTATTCTTACCGGCAGTCGAATAGCGCCTGTACCATCATGTAAATAATCTACTGCTGGTCGTAGTTGTGGAAGTAAACCCGCAGGACCACTGTAAATACCGAATAAAGGTTAGAAACAGTTAATTTTCCAGAAGCGATCAAATTCGGCGCAATGGCTCTCCCAAAAAATCGGCTTACTTCGTAAATTCACGTTCCCCCGCTCATGTTTATCTCGCGGTATTAGCTTTCCAGTTATGGATTTACGAACTTGTGATTGATAAATAAGAATCGAAAGCCACTAAGTGATGAAACCGATTCCAGCCGCTGTTATTGCCCTTCTCTTTCTAATCGTTGTTGCTGCGAGCGCAATTTACAACTTGCAACCACCCGGAGTGGTCCCCGCTACTGCACCCGACTCTGTTTTCTCCGCCGACAGAGCTATGGGCTACATCAGACATATTGCGGCAGCGCCGCACCCGATCGGCACTCCTGCAGAAGCGAAGGTTCGAGAATACATAGTTGGCCAACTTCGGGCGATGGGAATCAGGCCGACTCTCGACAGCACAACTGTGACAGGCATGTTTCATGGCATTCACTATGCGGCTTTTGTCGTTAACATAGTAGCCAGACTTCCGGGCACGGCGAACAGCAAGGCCGTGGTGCTGATGGCACACTATGATTCTGTTCCGACCGGCCCGGGTGCAAGCGATGATGGATCGGGAGTGGCCACGATACTTGAGACGCTTCACGCTTTGAAGTCGTCTCCGCCGCTTAGGAACGATGTTATCGCCATCTTCACGGACGGAGAAGAAGAAGGAATGCTGGGTTCACAAGCAATCGCTGAAAATGAGTCGCTTGTCAAGAAGATCGGCATCGTGCTGAACTTCGAGGCAAGAGGCAATTCGGGACCAGTCCTCATGTTCGAAACGAGCGAGAACAACGGGACTCTGATTCAGGATCTGGCACAAAACGTTCCGGACGCTGTGGCGACTTCCGTTGCATATGATTTGTACAAGCGCTCGCCGAACAATACGGATTTCACGAGGTTGAAAACGAAAGGGATCGCGGGCTACAATTTCGCATTCATTGGAGATGCCGATCGGTATCACAGCGAGCTGGACAACTACGCAAACGTCGACCCGCGCAGCCTGCAACACGACGGAGCTTACGCGCTCGCTCTGACCCGTTACTACGGCGATCGGATTCTTCCGCCCGCTGCTGAGGTGAACGACGTTTATTTCAATTTCCTCTGGCCGCATTTCGTTTATTATCCCGTCTCTCTTGTGACACCATTGACGGCAGCCACGTTGATAATCTTCCTCCTGATGATTTACGCCGGCATTCGGAACGAAGTGATCAAACTTGGCAAATCAATCGTTGGGATTTTTCTCCTCGGCATACCCCTGGCTGTTTTCTGCACCGGCACTTTCTTTCTGTGGGAATTTCTCCAGGGATATTTCCCCGAAGCATCGCGGTTCATCTACGGTTATTTCTACAACACCGGTTTTGTCCTGTCGGGGATCATCGTATTTGCGGCCGCGGCAACAGCAACATGGTACGTTTACCTTCGCAAATTCTTTCGTTCCTCCGAGATGGCAACCGGAGCACTCGTGTGGTGGCTCATTTTTCTGATTCTTTCTGCACGGTATGCTCCCGAGGCAAGCTACGTTGCCGAATGGCCGCTTCTCCTGAGCTCGCTCGCACTACTCCTCTTCTTCGTCGTCAAAAAGGCGGACTTCAGATCACCTTTAATATTCGGTGTGCTTCTGATTTGTGCTATACCGGGAGTTTATCTCGCCACGCAATTGTCACACCTCCTTTATCTCAACGGTCTGCTTCCGGAAATGGCAGCAGTTGTTGTTGGTCTTTCGATCCTGACTATTGGGACTCTCCTCCCTCACCTTGCTATCATCACATCCCCGAATAAATGGATTTTGCCGGCTGTGTTATTCTTGATCGGTCTTGCTCTTTTCTCCGATGGATTCTTCACTCACGATTTCAATGTAAAGCACCCTGAGCCTGACAGCATGGTCTACGCCGTTGATCTTGACAATACGAGTGCGTACTGGATGTCATTCGACGATCGAAGCGACGAGTGGACGCGGCTATTCATCAAAGACACCGCAGATATAGAGGACATGCACGGGACAGAAGCAGCGGATTTTTTTCCGGGCACCGGCCAGCCTTTAGTTGTCGCCAACGCCTCTGTCGTCGATATGTCCGCCGACTCGATTGCTGTGGAGTCGGATTCAAGCGGCGGCGGTTACTCCCATTTGAGATTATTGATACCTTCCCCTTCAAATGGCTATTTGATCAAACTATATGCTAACATGCTGACTCGGATAATATCTCCAGATGTCAACGGCAGACCTGTGCCAAGCGTTGCCGTGGAATCGCATGAAAATGCAAAGTGGATATTGTACTGTTTCGGCAGACCGCGATCAGATTGGAAGCTCTCTCTTAACATCCCACACCCTGACACGCTACGGCTAACGGAAATAAGCGTCGCTCCCGGCCTTCCATCACCGGGTGGACTCTCTCTTCCACCACGGCCCGGTTCGCTTATGCCGCGACCGTTCGTGGAGACCGACGTCTCCCTGGTCAAGAAGACTTACAGAATTTTGCCGAGGTAGGAAACTTCTTACCTTGCGATGGTCGCGGGACATTTGAACAACAACCTTCGCAAGGTTAAGAACCAGCCGGTTTACTTAATCTTCAATCGCAGCTCGTGGGCGAAGAACGTGTACCCAGCCGCTTCATTTCCGAGACGCTGACTAAATGAAGCGGTTACACCGTGTCCTCCTGACATTCTTGTCAAGAGCAGGATTGGATTGTCCGAGGTATTGGCTGCCTGGAGAGCAGCCGCGAATTTTCTGGACTGCCAGGGTGCTACACGCGGATCGTTTACTGCAGTCTCCAAAAGCACTGCCGGGTAAGCGGTGTGCGACTTGACATTATAGTATGGCGAGTACGCGTAAAGCCATTTGAAATCCGGCTCTTTCGTCGAAGTCCCGTATTCGCTGATGTTGTATTGTCCATTCGGAAAGAGCTCGGCTCTCAGCATGTCGTAGATACCGACGAAGCTGACGACGGCTTTGAATGCAAACGGATGTTGTGTCAGTTCCGCACCCATTAAGAGTCCGCCATTAGAACCTCCAACGATACCAAGATGCTCCCTGTCTGTCCAGCCCTCTTTAACCATCTCCTCAGCCGCAGCGTACATGTCATCGAAGACATTCTGTTTATGTCCGAGCATTCCGGCTTCATGCCAGCCCTCTCCAAATTCGCCGCCACCTCTGATATTCGCATACGCCAGCACCCCGCCGTTTTCGAGCCAGAATAAAGAGGAGCCGATGAAGTGCGGCGCCGTCGGGATTCCAAATCCGCCGTAGCCGGTCACGATAGTTGGTCGCTTACCATCGGGAGTGGTTCCTTCCATGGTAAGTATTGTCACTGGAATCTTTGTACCATCTTTCGATGTCGCATCGACAATTTGAAATCTTACTTGTGAATAGTCGGCGGCCGGTTTTACCTGGAATATGGTTTTGAGATCACCACTCACCGAGTTATACTCAACCCACGTGTCCGGTATTTTCCACCCGGAGTAGGTGATCAATGCCTTATCAGAATAGCGCGAGGACACAAGGCCCCCGATGCCGATACCGGTTTTCGGAAGGTCGACCGTCCTCACAAGCTTCCCGTCAGAAGAGTGCTGCTCCACTTTCCAGTCCGGTCCGAGGACTTCTTTTATAAGGAACCCACCTTTCACTGGAGAGACGGAATTGAACGCCCATGTCCCTTGCTGAAGTAGTACGCGGGACCGTCCATCGGGAGCAATCGATAGCAATTTGCCCATCGGTGCATTTTCATAAGATATGACGAGGAGATTGGCACCATCCCAGGCTGCTCCGTAATTAACCTCCGATGCCACCCGGACGTTTGCTTCCGGCCCGAGGACTTCCTTCCAACTACTCATTCCATTTCTGGTATAAACGTAATCGGGATTGCCATCTCCAAAATGGACAAACATCGCGGCGTGAGCGTCGCCTTCAGAAGGGATGAAAGTGTATTCCGCTACTTTCGATAAATCTTTTCCGAACTCAAGCTTGTCGTCATTTTGTGGTTGGCCGAGCACATGATGGTACAAAGCCGCGTAGAACTGAAGGTCGCTTTCGGGAATCGTTCCGGGCACGGGCAGGTGTACATACGTAAATCCATGTTCATTCGGATCCCAGACGAGTCCTGGCCCGGTTGTTCCGCCCCCGGCGTAAGGCAGAGAATCCGGCAAAACTTTTCCCGTCTTCACATCGAGCACGTGTATCGTGGTTGCTTCGTTACCCCCCACAGCTGTACCGAATGCGACATAATTACCCTTCGGAGACGGCCAAAATCCTGTGATTGCGTTGCTCTTCTCGCTGTTAACATCGATCAACATTTTGACCCGCCCTTCGGGCCATGTCTCATAAGCTACCACCGGTTGTGGCTGTGGAGGAGTCCACTGCATGAAGAACAACTTACCATCCACAAGCTTCGGTGAATATCTTTCAACGGAGGTGATCGATAGTGACCTGAGACGTTTCTCGACGGAGTTCGCCTCGGGAAAACCCGACAATATCTTGTCGGTATATTTATTTTCCGCTTTGATCCACTGTTTCACTTTTGGCGATGAGCCGTTCTCCAACCAGCGATACGGATCGGGAACGACGGTGCCGAAATAGCTGGTAGTGACAGAATCCGTTGCAGTCGCAGGCGGCTTCGGAGCCGAGCTGCATCCAACCAGAATTATCGTGGAAAGAAGGAGAATAGTTGAAAGGATAGCAACATGCGTTTTCACACTTACCTCATAGAAATTGGTTCCTGTTTGTTCTGCTCTAACACTCCAGTAGATATTATCGCAAGTCAACTGAAATTACAAAAGACAACTTTCATGACACCGTCTCATTATCTTTCTCCATTGATCGTGAGAGATCCACTCCAGCGCTCTTCACCAATTCAGATTCCTTCAACCTGGTTGCCATCAGTAGACCAACCAAAACCAGACCAACCATAAATAGCAACGACGGTGTCATGGAACCTTTAGGACCAATTCTAAATGCATCCATCCCAAATATGAACGCGATCCCAGATATTTGTCCCATCAGCAAAAGCAAACCGTTCGAAGTCCCTTCCGGGGTAGGCCGGGCAATCTCAGCACCGTACTGAAATCCGATCGGCCCCGTGCTCAGCAGGAAAAAGCCGAGCGCGAACGATGATACATAAAGGAGCCCGCTTCCATCGGCATAAGTAATTCCCAATAATCCTGGAATCATGCCGGCAAGTCCTACTAGAATGAACGGTACTCGCCGTCGATACTTATCGGAGAGTGTCGGAAGAATAAGTGCTCCGATTATTCCTCCGATGATCATCAAACCGCCCGCAGTCCCGGCTTGAGCCGCCGTGAATCCGCGCGGGCTGATTATGTCTTCGATCCAGGTTGTGACGCTGTTGAATACACCAAGTCCTATAAAAAATATCAGCATCAGGAGTATGAAGTTCCCATTCCGCAAAACGTTCTTCATTCCGTCAAACATCAACGCCCGCTCTTTTGACTCCGCGACACCCGGCGGTGTTGCCGGACGTTCGCGGGCAAACACAATGAAGAGCACTGCCGCAACGAGTGACCCGATTCCGTAATACATTAGCATGGCTGAGAATCCGGCCCCGGAGACGAGTGCAGGAGTTAAAGCCAGGCCTGCCAGGATACCGAGATACATCGCGAGTGAACCCAGCCCAGACGCCGTGGCCCGCTCTTCGATCGGGAACCACCTTGCTGCCACTTTTGTGAGCGCATTCAAAATGAACGGCTGTCCGACAGCACATCCTATCTGCGCAACCATGACCATTGTGAAATCTGACGCCACCAATCCACGGATCAATGCAAACACACCTGTCAGAGCCGCACCGATGCCGACGGAGATGCGAAATCCGTATGTGTCAATTACCCATGATGCAGGAATAGATACAATGAGGTAGGCAATCATGAAGCTCATCGATAGCAAACCGACGTCGAGCTGTGAGACGTGGTAGTATGCGGCGGCCGCGTC
This sequence comes from Bacteroidota bacterium, assembly GCA_021818875.1. Taxonomy (GTDB): domain Bacteria; phylum Bacteroidota; class Ignavibacteria; order Kryptoniales; family JAKASW01; genus JAKASW01. Next base: position 4,702 of record JAKASW010000004.1, on the reverse strand, counting down.
GGTCACCGGCGCAAACGTAATCCACACAAGCTGGTTGAAAGCTGCAACCAGCATGAACACTACAAGCACGAGCCATCTGTAACCGTAAAGTTTGTAGCCACCATTTTCCATCTGAATGCCAGCTCCTTCTATTTGGGGATTATAGTTTTCCTAATCGTAAACTTTCTGCAATGAAATCGAACTGTCTTGTTTCCCGCAGTGCCCCCTTGCGGCATTCGCTTATCGCATATTCCGCATTATCGAGTGGGAATTTTGCTGTCCTTCGCAGATTATTATTGCCTGCGACAATCCGGAACATCTGCGGGAGGCTGTCTGATTGCGGCACTGCCGAACTATGTTCCGAGAGTGAATCACTGATGACTTTGTTCCGTCCTGTTTTCCGCGTAATATATTTGCTGCGCCGTCGAAGTGCAAATCATTCCAAAAGGAGAATTCATGAAAGCGTTGTTTATTGGCGGAACCGGAACAATCAGCACGGCGGTTTCACGTCTTAGTGTCGGGAGCGGCTGGGAACTTGTCCTCCTCAATAGAGGCAGAAGATCCGAGGTGGTCCCGGAAAAATCAAAGGTCGTAAAAGCAGACATCAATGACGAGAAAGCAGTCGGGGGACTGATCCATGATATGAGATTCGATGTGGTGGTGGATTATATCGCTTTCGATGTGGCTCAAGTTGAACGAGACATCCGGCTATTCACCGGCAAAACCCGTCAATTCATTTTCATCAGCTCCGCATCGGCATACCAGAAACCGTTGTCTCATTATGTAATTACGGAAGGGACCCCGGTTGCAAATCCATACTGGGAATACTCACGCAAGAAAATTGCGTGTGAAAATCGGTTGATGGAAGAATACCGGAAGAACGGGTTCCCGACAACGATTGTCAGACCGAGCTACACCTATGATGAGCGCAGCATTCCTGTGTCTGTCCATGGACGAAAAGGTAGCTGGCAGGTGATTGATCGGATTAGAAAGGGCAAGTCCATCCTTGTTCACGGAGATGGCACTTCGTTATGGACCATGACTCACAATTCCGATTTTGCAAAAGGATTTGTCGGGATCATGGGGAACCCAGCAGCAATCGGAGAAACGATTCAGATCACGTCGGATGAATCACTCACCTGGGATGCGATCTACAACTGCATCGGAGATACACTCGGCATGGAGGTCAAGAAAGTTCATGTCTCCTCCGATTTTCTATCGGCATGTGACAATGAGTTCGAAGGGAACCTGCTCGGCGATAAGGCGCACAGCGTCGTGTTCGATAACTCAAAGCTCAAACGGCTGGTACCCGGGTTCGTCGCGACGGTTCCATTCCACGAAGGCGTCCGACTTTCCCTGCACCACATCTTATCTCATCCGGAATTGCAAGTGCCTGACGAAGAGTTTGAAAGGTTCAGTGACAGAGTGATCATGGTACAGGAGGACGCCCTGTCGAAATTCAAGAGAATGTAGAGTTAGAGGCTTAACCAACAAGCATAGCCACAGAGATCGCGGAAGGCATTTGTCAAATCGCTTTTGGTGTGCCTTAGTGGCCTCTGTGGTTGAATTCTTTTCAGGTCAGTTCTCTTCCCAATCCCCGACCACGATCAATTCCTCGCTAGCCTAATCTCAATTCTGAGTCAGCCCGCGATCTTTAAGCAGCGCCTTCACATCTGCATCCCTTCCGCGAAAGGCACGGTACATTGCGCCCACGTCTTCAGTCCCGCCGCGCGAAAGGATCATTCTTTGGAACCGCTCGCCGTTCGCGCGAGTCAGACCTCCATGCTCTTCGAACCACTCGAACGCGTCGTCGTCGATGACTTCACTCCAAATGTATGAATAGTATCCCGCCGAGTAGCCGCCTTCCCAGATATGTGCAAAGTAAGTGGACCTGTACCTTGGCGGGACAAGCCGCATGTAGACTTTGTAGTGGTGGAGAGCCGCTGTCTCGAACGAGTCGACGCTCGCCACTCTCACTACTGCGGGAAGCGTGTGCCATGCCATATCGAGCAGAGAGGCTTCAAGGTACTCCAGGGTTTCGAACCCTTGATTGAACGTTTGTGACTTTTTGATTTTGACGACCAGCGACTGGGGCATCGGCTCGCCAGTCTTGTAGTTCATCGCATAGTGTGCCAGGACCTCCGGATAAAGAGCCCAATGCTCGTTGAACTGAGAAGGGACCTCCACGAAGTCTCTCGGCACATTTGTGCCCGCGAGTCGCGGATACTCGACCGTCGTCAACATGGCGTGCAGGGCGTGTCCGAATTCGTGGAACATGGTCGTTACGTCATCGTATGTGAGCAATGCCGGCTGACCGGAAGCCGGCTTCGGGAAGTTGGCGACGTTATACACAACAGGTTGAGTACCGAGCAAGCCCGATCCATCGACAAACGTGTCTTCCCACGCTCCGCCGGATTTGTTGTCGCGTTTGAAGTAATCGCAATACCAGAGAGCAATGGATTTTCCGGCCGAGTCAAATACTTCGAACACCCGCACGTCAGGCTGGTACACTGGAATATCCTTTCGCTCCTTGAAAGTCAGATCGTAAAGCCGGTTGGCAGCGTAGAAGACTCCGTCTTCGAGAACACGGTTCAGTTCGAAGTATGGTTTGATCTGAGACTCATCGAGATCGTATCGCGCCTTCCGCACTTTCTCCGCATAATACTGCCAGTCCCAGGGTTCGAGCTTAAAGTCGGCATCCTGCTTTTTTGCCAATGGCTCCATTCTTTGCGCTTCGCCCTGTGCCTTCTTCATTGTTGCGGGTACAAGGTCGGTCAGAAGCTTGATCACAGCCGCTGGAGTTCTTGCCATCTTATCGTCAAGTGAGTATGCCGCATAGTTCGGGAAGCCCAGCAGCCTGGCTTTTTCGGCTCGCAATGATTCAAGCCGAAGAATGATTCCACGAGTATCGTTGCTGTCGCCTTTCTCGTTGCGCATCGTGGACGCATCGAAGAGTCGTTCCCGCACCAGGCGGTTTGTCAACTCAGCCTGTGCCGGTTGTTGAGTGGTGTTCTGCAGAGGTAATACATATTTGCCGTCCAGACCCCGGTCGTGCGCAGCCTGAGATACGGCAGTAATTTCTGCTTCGTTTAATCCATCAAGCTCGTTCCTATTATCCATGACAACCGCGCCCGTCTTCGTGGCCGCAAGGAGCCTGTTCTGGAAATCAGTCTCGAGTTTAGCTTCTTCCTGATTGATCTCCTTGAGTCGGGTTTTGTCTTGTTCAGACAGCAAAGTGCCGGCACGGACAAAATCCAGATAGTATCGTCTGATGAGGAACTTCTGCACGGGATCGAGATCAAGAAGATTACGGTTGTCATAAATGACTTTCACCCGCTGGAACAATTTGTCATTCAGATAAATCGCGTCGTTATGCGCTGCGAGTCTCGGAGCCTCCTCAGAAAGGATGGCCTGAAGCGTGTCATCGGTATTGGCTTGTTGTACCGCGAAGAAAACTTTGGCGGCACGAGTGAGAAGCTCACCGGAACGTTCCATGGCAACGATTGTATTCTCGAATGTCGGACGTGCCCGATTGGAGGCGATGCTTTCGATCTCGCTTAGTTGCAGACACATTCCTTCTTCCATCGCAGGTTTGTAATCTGAGTCATGTATCTTGTCGAACGGAGGAGCCTGGTAAAGAAGAGGGCTCGCTTCAGCAAACGGATTTGCGCTCGTGAAGCCCTGAGCTATTGTGTCCTGGGCGCTGAGCGACCGAGTCGACCTGGCGCTTGAAGAAAGAGCTGAAATTGATATGGCCAAAATTACAGCCAGAGATGAAGAACGCCTTATCATTGTTTCTCCCATGTTATAAGTTCCCACGCTTTTTAGTCCGTGCCGTAGATACACTTCTGTGCCACACCAGAACCGGCGCAAACGTGTAGTAAGCTACAAGACTGGTACGTGAGGTTCAAGAAAGGAAAACAATCCGGATAGATTGGTCCGGCACACAATCAGAGAACACGACAGGCATCGGAACTCGCCGAGTGTTATATTAATCAAGAATCAAAAACGGAACTCCTATGCAGGGACTACTCGATAAGCCGACACTTGAACTTCCAGGAAGAAGGTCAGAAGAGGCATCGGCCGTTCATAGAAAAGCGCAGATGCGGGCCAACAGCCTGCAGGCAAATGAGATGCTGCAAGCTGTAAGCCGTACCTTCGCTGTCTCGATAGAGCGACTCCCGAAACCGATGCGTGATGTCGTCACCACCGCCTATCTTCTCTTCCGGGTTTCAGACTGTCTTGAGGACAACACGATCCTCAATGCTCCCAACAAAGCGGAACTTCTTCGGGTCTGGGCTCATGTCCTCGTAGACAACACTCCGGTCGATAGTCTGACGGGCAAGATACTTCATCTTGACGAGAGTGACCCTGAGGTTTACGTTGCGAAACACGCCGGAGAAATCCTCGATCGCCTCAGAAAATTTCCCCAGCCGATCCAGAACATCATTACCAAGTACGTCAGGGAAACCTCACTCGGGATGGCGCGCTGGCAGGAAAAGTTGGATGTCATGACCGAAGAGGACATGGATGACTACATGCATAATGTCGCCGGTCTGGTTGGTTACCTTCTGACCGAGATCTTTGCCTGGTACTAACCTGCTGTCATGGAACGCAAAGAAACACTCTTTCCCCTTGCAAGGCATTTCGGTCTGGCGCTTCAGACCGTGAACATCATCCGCGGGCTGCGAAAAGATTACGAGCGTGGATGGGTATATGTACC
>JAKASW010000209.1:749-7840 GCA_021818875.1 Bacteroidota bacterium | reverse complement strand
GACCTTGAGAAGAAAGGGCTGACGGTACTTGCATCGATCCCCGTTATCTCCGGCGCGGAAGAACATAAGGGACGAACGGACGGGAACGCCGTCAAAGAAGGAGTTGCCGCTTCACTCAGACTGGTCACATTCCTCAAACCGTCGGATCCGATTTCCGAGGCGTACCGTTCGCTGAGAACGGCCATCTTGTATTCAAGGATCGACAAGCCGCTTAAGACTCTGATGGTTGCCAGTGCCTTGCCGAAGGAGGGGAAGTCGACAACCGTCGGCAACGTCGGCATAATATTCGCGAAGGCCGGAATGAAAACACTCATAGTGGATGCCGACTTCAGAAGGCCGCTCCAGCATCGCCTCTTCAACATCGATAGAAAACCGGGACTTGTCGAGTGTCTCAGAGGGGAAATAACGCTCAACGATGTCGTCAAGGAAAGGTTCGTCGAGAACTTGTTTCTCATGCCCGCTGGCTCACTTCCCCCCAATCCATCGGAGGCGCTCGGGTCGGATTCCATGAAGGCATTCATCGAAGTTGCAAAGGCCGCGTTCGACTTCATAATTTTCGATTCACCGCCGATAGTAGCGGTGACCGACGGAGTTGTTCTTTCGAACCTGACAGACGGGGTAATCTTTGTCGCACAGGCAAATAAGACAGAACTGGATGTGCTGGAGAAAGCTTACTCCACGCTCCGCCAGGTAAAGGCAAACGTTATTGGCTTTTTGCTGAACGAATTCGATGTCACGAAAGCATACGGCGCGTACTACCGGTACTACCGGTACTATCACCATTACGGGTACAAGGAAGAGACACGCAGGTCCGCAGAACGCGGGACATAGACCGTGAAGAAAGCGCGGCGCAACAGGTTTCCTTCGAGTCTTAGTATTACAGAATAGTAATGATCCTCCGAGCCCTGTTGATGGCCTGGCTATTAATCGGCGTCTTCCTAAGTCTTGGCTATGTATACGTCGAGAAGAGCTATGAACGTGTCCATATTGAATTGAAGCATCAAAGGCCAAGCGGGGACTACAGGAAGTTTCTCGCTTTCTCTTTTTATGCGGTCCTACGGCCTTACGGCGTGTACAAATTTGATTATGCTGGAAAGAAGCGAAAGCAAAGGTAGCGTGCCCCTGTAATGCCACAGTCTCTATACTCTCTACAACCTATAACCTACTGACCTAAAATGGACCTGAAAGAAAAAATCATTTCTAAGCAAGCAAACGTCGGCGTCATCGGACTCGGCTACGTCGGCCTGCCGCTGATAATTGAATTTGTGAAGGCCGGCTTCAGCGTTACCGGATTCGACATCGACCACTCGAAAGTCAGTTCCCTTAAAGCAGGTAAGAGCTACATCAAGCACATCAGCTCGGATTCCATAAAGCTGATTCTCGGCAGGTTCGAACCGAGTACCGATTTTTCGAAGCTCTCGGACATGGACGCGGTGGTGATATGCGTACCGACACCTCTCAATAAGAACCGCGAGCCGGACATGAGTTATGTGTTCAGCACGGCGGAGAGCGTCTCAAAATATTTGAGAAGAGGCCAGCTCGTCTCGCTCGAGTCGACGACATATCCCGGCACCACCGACGAAGACATGCGCGCGATCCTGGAGAAGAGCGGGTTCCAGGCGGGGATAGACTTCTATCTCGCCTTTTCGCCTGAGAGGGAAGACCCTAACAACAAGGACTTCAGAACCAGGACGATTCCCAAAGTGGTCGGCGGATTCAACGGGGAGTCGCTCGAAGTGGCAAAGGCTTTGTACGACCAGATAGTCGAGCGGACGGTGCCGGTTTCTTCGACGCGCGTGGCGGAGGCGACGAAGATTCTGGAGAACACCTTCCGGGCCGTCAACATCGCGCTCGTGAATGAGCTGAAGGTTACTTTCATGAAGATGGGCATAGACATTTGGGAAGTCATCGAGGCGGCGAAGACAAAGCCGTTCGGATACATGCCTTTCTATCCCGGTCCCGGGCTCGGCGGACACTGCATCCCGATAGATCCTTTCTATCTGACTTGGAAGGCGCGGGAGTACGGAGTTTCCACCAGGTTCATCGAGCTGGCAGGCCAGATAAACACGTCGATGCCGGACTTCGTGGTACAGCGTGTCATGGAGGCGCTGAACCAGTCGGGCAAACCTCTCAAGGGCGCCAAAGTCCTGCTCCTTGGGATCGCTTACAAGGCGAACGTGGACGATTACCGCGAGTCGCCTTCGTTCCAGCTCATGGAGAAGCTCGAAGAGAGGGGCGCGATAGTCAGCTATAACGACCCGTACATTCCGGTGATAGGGATGACGAGAGAATATGCCGCGTTTGCGGGAAAGAAATCTGTCGCCATAACGGATGACTGTGATGTCATGCTGATAGCAACCGCGCATGACGACTACAGATCGTCGGATTTTTCGAAGTTCAAGTGCCCCATAGTGGATACGAGGAATCTGCTGAACGGGAAGGCGTTCAAGGCGTGATGAACAGTTTCCAGTCCAGTTGGGGGCGGATTGTGTAAGGTGTTTGAGGGTTCTGCAACGAAAGGTTCGGATTTCCCGGGTCAAATTTGCGATTTGATCGGAGTTTGGCTCGTCTCAGGGTGTAATTTGTGAGGAACGTGCTTCGGCCGCGCCGTCTTGTGGTCGTCTTCGTGCAGTACGACACGCAGAAATATCCGGATGCTTTCAAAAGAATGCGGCTCTATTTGCGGAAGTACAAAGTTGACATGCTCACGTACGTGGTGGTGGATAACAAGTCGAACTCGCCCGGTTGGTACCGTGGTGACGGCCGAACCTTCTTTCTTCCCGGAGATAATACTGACAGAGAATTCTCGGCGTGGCGAAAAGGCGTTGAGTTTGTCAAAGCTCAAGGTGTCGTTTTTGACGTTATACTATTCGCAAACGACGCATTTGAAGCAGGGTCGCGAAGTTACCTTCGCAACCACGACGCCCGGTGGCTAACCGTGAAATCCCACATGCTTAATGCGGTAGTCGGGACCATCAGTACTAACTATAAAGACACGCGGCTTTTAGGGATGAGCGCTCGTCATTGGATCAAGACAAACTGCTTTTTTGTTCCGAAAAGCGTTATGGATCAAATCGGTGATCTGGTAAGCATAGATGAGAGCGCCTTAGGAGACTATTTGCCCGAGGCCTATCCTGAATCAGGGGAGCTATTTAAGTCTCATGCCCCCATCAACGATGTCTATAAAGACTATTTGGTTGATTGGCTCACAAACAGATGGCACAGTAAGATGAAAATACATGACGGAACATGGGTAGCATTTCGTGGGAAGGTCAAATCCATTTTCAACGAGGCACTATTCTCCGCTCGTGTTCGGGAAAAAGGCCATATGATTCTGCCATACAGTGTGCCCGGATTCTTTGTGGGTAGAATCAGGGCATTTCTTGGCAGGAAGAAGAACCAAGTCAGGGACTCACTGGCCAGAGTATTTGAAAATGGTTCAACCGCAAACTAGACGGGGCGAGAACGATTCCCGTTGAACCCAATAGTGTGTTAGGGTGAGCCTGAAGGCTCCTTGCGGGCGATGGTCTATGTCGCCGGGTCGTGCCACTCTGCACGCTTCGAGGTGCACCAGTAGCTGGGAATTATTGTCTCTGCATTCAACGGAAAAGGCGCAAGATCTCAGTCGTTGGTTTTGAAATATCCAAAAAAAGCCTACTGACTAATGCGAGTATTGGCATAGCCGTTCAGGCATTGGTAAGAATGAAGGGCGTAATTATCCTGCCTATTGTGGTTGACTATCTTACCAAGGAGGACTTGGGGATTTGGCGAGTCGTGTCTAGCGCTGCGTCGCTGATTGTTCCCCTGGTCACGTTGAATCTGTTTGACGGGTCAGGGATGTTCCTGTCTCCTGATTTCAACACGCGCTCCGTCTCAAGGAAATTTAATACATTGTTGGTCGCTTCGCTGGTGAGTCTGTTTGTACTCATGCTGCCGGTTACGTGGTTCTTAGCCTGCCTGGATATCACATCCAATTACTGGTGGGTTATCGTTTTGCTTGTGCTTTCAATGTATTTGTTGAAGGCCTCAATGACGCTGTTCCAGGTGTACCAGAAGGCCAGGAGTCTGCTGACCATAACTGTTGTCCTGGAATACGGGAGCGCAGCCGGGTCCCTTGTGATGATCTACTTTGTCTTAAAGAACTACGAGAGTCTGGTCTTGCCGGTCATCGCTTTCAACGTACTCATCTCTCTCTTTCTGTTCAGAAGCATTTTCAAGGAGCTGCCGTTTTCCGTAGACATCGATGCGAAATTTCTTCGAAAAGTCGTGCCTGTAAGCTTGCCGCTCCTTCCGGTTTTTCTGGGCGAGTGGTTACTATCTTCTCTCAGCATATACCTGCTTACTCATTATCACAGCTACGCCGAGGCAGGCGTCTATTCCGTCGCATTTTCCATAGCCGGTCTTTTTATCGCTCTGAGAACCTCACTCCAATATTTTTGGTTTTCAACCGCCTCAAATCTCCTCCAGAACCGGGAGCGCGAGAAGTTCAATCGGATCTTTCATTTTGTGCTGAAGTCCTACGTGGGAATAATTGCGGCGGGTATAATCTTCTACATCTTTTACGCGGGAGATCTTATTCGGCTTCTTGCTAACAAAAGCTATTCTGATGCGAGGGTTCCAATTCTCCTGCTCGTAACTGCGTTCGGTCTTGTTGTTCTTGCAAATATATTCAACGCAAGCCTTTACGCACTAGGAGAAACACGTAAGATCCTAAGATCCTACATAATAGCGGCTGGCGTTGCAGTGGTCGCGTGCCTTGTTCTTATTCCACGTTATGGAGTGGTTGGTGCAGCCGGTTCGACGGCGATCGGATACGCGGCCCTACTAATCGCTATGATGTTATCTTCCAAGAAGATTGCGGCGGACAAGCGAACTCGCGAATTTTGGGCGATCGTGCCGATGGACATCGGGTTCGTGGCCCTTTCCCTGGCCTTGGTTAGTTTCCTGCCGGGTGGAGTTCGCGCAGAAGCGGTGGGTGCACTTGTTTTGGCAGCATTCTTCTTCACCAACCACAGACTCGGCTTCATGGACTTTGGGCCTCTGAAGGAACTGGTCCTCGGAAAAATGGGCCGAGGGTAATCGCAAAGTGATCTTGATCGTTGGCGCCGGCATAACCGGGTTAAGTGTGGCTAATTTCCTGCACAGCAAAGATTACCTCATTATAGAGAAGGAAAAGGAACCTGGAGGTTATTGCCGAACTATAAAGCAGGATGGGTTCACATGGGACTACTCAGGACACTTTTTCCATTTCCGTCACCCTGACATAAAGGATTTTCTTGTTTCAAGGATGGATGGGCAGGAGATCCTGACGGTTCAGAAGAAATCAAAGATTTACTACAAGGGTACGTACGTGGATTTCCCTTTTCAGAAAAATATCCACCAGTTGCCGAAGGAGGACTTCCTGGAGTGTTTGCATGATCTTTATTTTAGAGACGGCGTGCGGGGAGAGACCTTCAAGGACATGCTGCTGTCGAACTTCGGCAAAGGGATCTGCGAGAAGTTTCTCTTTCCGTACAACGAGAAACTGTACGCCTGTAACCTCGACGAGCTGGACAAAGATGCGATGGGGAGATTCTTTCCCAGGGCTACCCTTGATGATGTCATCAAGAACTTTCGCTTTCCGGACAACTCCTCATATAACTCAACGTTTACTTATCCGAAAGGAGGAGCTTTTGAGTATGTGAAGGCTCTGCTGAGGGATATTGAGCCTGAGAAGGTATCTCTTGGCGAAAGGCTGCTCTCCGTTGACTACAAGAGTAAAATTGCTCACACCGACAAGAGATCGATCAAGTACGACAAACTGGTGAATACGGCGCCATTCAATCGGTTAATGGACCTTATGGGTATTGAGTATGATCGTTCGATTTATATCTACAATAAAGTCCTCGTGTTCAATTTGGGCTTCGATAAGAAGGGCGACGCCGAAAACCACTGGATCTACTTCCCGGATCGGCAGGTTAGTTTCTACAGAGTAGGGTACTATGATAACATTTTCGATGACGATAGGATGAGTTTGTATGTTGAAATCTCGCTAGAATCGAATGAGGAATACGATGCTAACTCACTCCTAGAACAGACGCTGAGTGATCTACGCGGGGTTGGGCTTGTCAAAAATCAAAAGTTGATGTCATGGAAGGCAGTCATTCTGGATCCCGCCTATGTCCATATCAACGCAAAGGCCCAAAAGGATTTTGCTTCTAAGTCAGTTTGCCTAAAGGATTTCGGAGTGTATACAGTTGGAAGGTATGGCGGGTGGAGATACTGCTCCATAGAAGACAACATAATCGAAGCGAGGGGGATCTGTAACGAACTTGCGTGAAACGAGCGCAGCATTGATGGTGGAATCCTGTTAAAATGGAGGGCAACCCGGACTTAGCGACGAAAAAGAGCGAGATATGGATGACAGGAAAATGAAGTTGTTGTTGGTCGGTGACTGGCCTGAATATGTGGGAGGTGTCTGCAATTACACGCGACCTCTGCACTACTCATTTGGTAACATGGGATATGAAACCGTGTACTTCTTTTCGGGCGCTCACCGCGGAAACTACCATTTCAGGTTTGGAAGTTATTCGCGAATCTATAGGAAAACAGATAAGATTTCTTGGCATGAGCTCGTAAATGGGGCCAATGGAGTCCACAATTATTACACTGCACGGCTCGATTCTAACAGCAAGGCTATCGAAAAATTGTTCCACAAGCTTTTGCAAGATACAAAGCCTAATATTGTACATGTTCACGAAATGATCGGCTTGCCGTCTTCCGTTATAGCTCTGGCGAAGAAAGCACGTGCTAAAGTACTAGTCACCGTTCACGAATACTGGTGGTTATGCATGCACCGGGCCATGATTGACTACAGCGGCGACGATTGTGAGGGGCCCTCTGACTTATCGAAATGTGCCATTTGTGTCGAGAGAAGGCGCATGGGATATCACAAACCCGCGTATTACAAAATGAGGTTTGCGCTTCGTAATGACTTTCCCTTTGTCTACAAAAGGGTGGCTTCTCTTAAAAGCAAGATTCACGTGAATCATGGTTCAGGTTCCCCAACCCAGGTAGGTAGGGCATCCTCAGAACTTCGATCAGTCGCGAAT
>JAKASW010000209.1:0-739 GCA_021818875.1 Bacteroidota bacterium | reverse complement strand
AGGCTAGCGAAGAACATTGCCACTCTCAATTCAGCCGACCTCATTCTGGCAGTGTCGAACGACGTCAAAACAAAGCTGGTTAGATACGGTGTTAGCGAACAGAGAATTATGGTGAATCATATTGGCTCTGAGATTGCCGAGCGCAAGCCGACAATTGTCCGGGCTCCTTCGTCTCGGCTGCGCATTGGATATATTGGAGGTGTTGGTTATTACAAGGGCGTGCACGTACTTGTCGAAGCCTTCGCCAAACTCTCGGCGGAGATGCGCTCAAAGGCCATTTGCCAGATATATGGGCAGGGGGACGAGAGTTACATTTCGGGATTGCGAGGAAGATTCAAGTTTGAAGACATCGGCGTTGAATACCTGGGCAGATACACGCGAGACGATCTCGACCGGATCTTGTCCGGAATTGATTTAATGGTCTTGCCTTCTGTCTCCAGCGATACTGCACCGCAAACCATTTTCGAGAGTTTTGCGGCGGGCATCCCGATCTTGGCTTCCAACATCGGAGGCTTCCCTGATTTTGTGGATGACGGTAAGAACGGCCTGCTGTTCAAGGCTGGAGACCCGAATGACCTTAAGGAAAAACTAGAAATGGTAATCGAAAAACCTGAAATGATTGATGCCTTCAGGCGAAACATTCCGAGGTTGAAGACTATTTCTGAAAATGCCGATGAATTGGTGAAAATATACTCATCTCTATACTGAAATGATCAAGAAAATATTCGTGGTAATAGTT
>JAKASW010000208.1 GCA_021818875.1 Bacteroidota bacterium | reverse complement strand
GATCTTTGCCGGAGTCGGTGTTGTACTCACCGAAGATCTTCGTCAGGAATGAAGGAATATTATTCCGTATCGTCTCGACCCGTAGTCCTTTTGGCAGGAGCAAGAAGGTATAATAGTTCGATGCACTGAAGTTGTTCAAGACATCTGAGGATTTCGGATAATAACTATGAAGGATACCTCTGAGACTTGTGAAAGATGCCAGATAGCCAAATTGTATCGATGAATTCGGAGGCGGGTCCTTTGCTATGCCGGTCACTTTGAAATCGAATTGGTTATCTATCTTGATTGTCTTTCCAACGGGATCGATGCTTCCGAAAATCTTCTGCGCTTCGCTTTGGGAAAGCACTACTGAGAACGGCTCGGCCAAAGCAGTTCCGGGATTTCCCTCGACAAGTGGAAATGAAAAGACGTCGAAGAAGGTAGAATCGGCAAAGACTAGATTCGTCACTGTAAACATCTTGTCTCCAGACCTGACTACCGCGTTACCAAATATTGAAGGAGAAGTCCTGACGGACTTCACGCCCGGGAATTCATTCGGGAAAGCGTTGGCGTACCCTGTTGGAGTTATCGACCATGTTACGTCCTTCCCATTCTGCTTGAACTCCTGGACCACTCTGTAGATCCTGTCGTAGTTTTTGTTGAACTTGTCAAAGCTCATATCGTTTTGAACGTACAACGAAATCAACATACAGGCAGCCATGCCGACAGCGAGGCCGATGATGTTGATTGCCGAATAGACTTTGAACGAGAGAAGGTTCCGGAAAGCGGTTTTCAGGTAATTTTTAATCATGGTACACTCCTTTTAAAGGGGAACATGGAGCACGCCTGCGTGCCGGGACTCTCCCTGCAAACACTTCGGCGTGCAGGCACGCAGAACGGAGAACGGAATCCGTGTTCCTTGTTCTGTTCTCCCTTTCTCCGGTTTACCGGTTCGCCGTTTCACGTCTTTCATTGTGAAAGTTACTCATATCTTAACGAGTCGACCGGATTTGCCGTCGCAGCTTTGACTGCATGTGCACCCACAGTTATGAGCGCCACCGCCAAAGCAATTGCACCAGCTAAGATGAATATCCAAATTCCAATCGCAGTCCTGTATGCAAAACCTTGCAACCATCTCGTCATGACGTAGTATGCCAATGGCCAGGCAATCAGATTTGCTACCAGAACGAGTTTCACGAATTCACTTGACAGCAGCCTGATTATACCGGTTACCGATGCACCCAAGACTTTCCTTATTCCAACCTCTTTCGTCCGCTCTTCCACACCGAACGACGCAAGCCCAAACAAACCAAGACAGGCGATTAAAATGGCCAAACCCGCGAACCCATTTACCGCGCCGCCGAACCTACCATCATTGACGTATAGTTTTGCGAGATCGGCATCCAGGAACGAATAGTCAAACGAATATCCAGGATAAAACTCATGCCATTTTTCGCCTAAGAAATTTAGAGTCGCCTGATAGTTCCGAGGATCGATCTTGCAAATCAAGAATTGATATTGACTTTCCTTGCCATCAAAAATTACCAAAGGGTCAATCTTATTACGCAGGGATTGATAATTGAAGTCTCTAACGACACCCACTATCTTGCAATTGCCCAATCCATTATGCGTCACCAGTTCCTGACCAATGGGTTTATCTAGTCCCAACTCACGTTGTGCACTTTCATTGATGATCATCCCATACTGAGTATGTGCCTGAGAAAAAGGCACACCAGCTTTCATGTGCAGGTCAAGAACGTTTATAAAATCCGAATCAACAGGGATCCAGTTCATAACCATTACCTTCGAGTCTTTGCCCGAGGTTTGGAAACCAGTCTTCATGAAGATACCCCCCGGGTAGCCATAAGAAGCCGTCGTCGAAATCACATTTGCATTCCTGGTTATTTCAGTGCGATAAGCATCAAACCTGCTGATCTCGTCGGCATGCCACAGAGGCCGGCACAGGCTGATGACAACTAAGTTGTCTTTATTAAATCCAAGGTTCGAATCCTGGATGTAGCTCAATTGGTTTCGTACCACTATCGCGCAAATAATCAACGCAATCGAAACTGTGAACTGAAAAGCCACGAGAAACTTGCGGACCGCGTCTCCAAGATTGACGGACTTTATTGTTCTTTTAAATATCGATAACGGCTCCAGCGAAGAAAGAAATAGAGCGGGGTATATACCAGCCAAGAGCCCCGTTACCACAGTAGCAGCCACGAAACCTATCGCAATAGCACCACCGTTTAACGGATGAAAGCCAAGACCGACTCCAGTGAGTGCATGCGCATATGGTGCGAGAAGTTCGACTAGACCAAGGCCAATCAGCGTTGCCAAGAAGCTTGTAATCAGCGACTCCCCAAGAAATTGCAATATGAGTTGAGCCCGCTCTGCTCCCAATACTTTTCTGACACTTACTTCCTTCGAACGCTTGACATATTTAGCCGTTGAAAGATTCATGAAGTTTACACACGCCAGAAACAGGAGAAACAGTGCAATTGCGGAAAGTATATAGAGCGGTTGGGGGTTTATGTTCGACGGAAAGTCAAAATCCAAATGTGAGAAAAGATGGATATCCCTAAGAGATTGAAGTATGATAGATATATTCATCCCATCCAGTTCGGGATTTCCTTGCAGATGTCGTTTGGTAAAGGACGCCAACTCAGCTTTAAGATTTCCTTCCGAATAATTGTCAGATAGCAAAATAAATGTGTAGAAATTCATTGCACCCCATTTACTGATCGAAAAATCTTGCGCCCACCAATTGGTATAGAGAGTACTAAAAGAACCTAGAAACTGAAACTGCAGACTCGAATTTGAAGGAGGGTCAGCCGCAACCCCGGTGACAGTGAAGTTAAAAGTGGTGTCTCCCTGCTGCAGCTGCAGCATCTGTCCGACCGGATCGCGATCGCCAAAGTATTCCAATGCTGCGGACTTTGTGATGACGATTGAATAAGGAACTGACAAAGCCGACGATGAATTCCCTTCGAGCAGTTTGTAGCTGAAGATTGAAAAGAAGCTGGAATCTACAAACATAAACCCGCGAGTGTAAAAGGATCTGTTTTGAAACCTAACCAACTGGCGCGCAATCACCCCTATGTCAAATATCCTCGCGTAATTCTCAACGCCAGGGATGTTCTCTTTCAACGCTGGACCAAGCTTATCGGAAGAAACGGCCGCTTTGATGGTTCTTCCGGAGAAGCTGATTTCGCTTGCAGTCCGGTAGATGCGGTTATAGTTCTTGTTGAATTTGTCGAAACTGAATTCGTACTGAACGTACAGCAGAATCAGGATGCAACTCGCGATACCGATGGCAAGACCAAGAACATTAATGGCTGAAACCGTTTTGTTTCTCAGTAAATTTCGGAAAGCGATCTTAAAGTAGTTCTTTAGCATGGTACACTCCTTTTCTTGCGCATAGCGCAGAGCGCATGGCGCGGATGCAGCAAATAGATTGCATGAAACCGTCTGATAATTTTGTGGAGCCTCGTGGTAGTGCGGCGAATCCTTGCAGCAATCCTGCAAAGCCTCGCGGCAGTCCTGCATAGCCTCCTGACAGTTCCGCGAAGTGTCGTGGCGGTAGCGCGAAGCCTGATGCCTGTGCCGCATTGTCAGATGGCATTGACGCATGGTCACAAGCGAGTTCCGCAACGCGATCCGACAGTTGCGCATTGCGACGCCGCGGTATCGCAAAGCCTAGCGGCCATGACGCAAGGTCAAAAGTCTGTGACGCATTGTCACAAGCGAACCGCGCGAAGTCCGCCGCCTGTATGACATTGCTTCGCGGCAAACCTGCGAAGCCTGACGGCAGTGACGCATTGTCACAACTCGATGACGCAATGTCAAAAGTGAATCGCGCAAAGCGTGCTGAAAATGTAGCGAAACTGGGCGATTCTGCGAATTTCCCGCGAATTGAAGCCATTTTGCTGGTCATTTGGTCTTCACCTGAAATTCCTTAATATTGATGCCACAGCGATACAACGGTGCGAAGGGCGGGAAGGTGGCGGTATTCATTTCGTAATGCCCCTATGTAGAGGGTGTTGCGAAAAGGGTAATTAGTCATCCTGAGCGAACGCAGTGAGTCGAAGGATGGGCGCTCTTCGACTCGTATTCCTGCATTTTGCCGGAATACTCGCTCAGAGTGACTATTCATGGTGGAGTTCGGCAACACCCCTATGTAGTTACTGGCATCTTGCACCTCATTCGTATCTCAAGGACTCAACCGGATTTGCCGTCGCAGCTCTTGTCCCGACTAAGCCTATTGTCACAAGAGTGATGACAGAGGCCGCGGCTCCCGAAATGGCAAACACCCAGATACCTGGATTCGTCTGATATGCAAAATTCTCCAGCCACCTGTGCATCATGTAATACGCGGCGGGCCACGCAAACAGGTTCGCAACGAGCACCCACGTGGCGAATTCTTCCGAAATCATCGTTACTATCACCGGAACGGAGGCACCGAGGACCTTCCTTATTCCTATCTCCTTCGTCCTCCTCTCAACTGTATACGAAACGAGGCCGAAAAGCCCCATGCAGCCGATCAGGATCGCCATAGAGGCAAAGATCGACATGAGACTTCCTATCCTGTCGTCTGACTTGTAGAGATTATCGTATGTCTGGCTGAGAAATGAATAATTGAATCCGGCGCCGGGGAATACCTTGCCCCACGCGGCTTTCAATCCCTCCACGATCTCAGCACTCCGAGCGTTGTCTATTTTCAGAGCGAGGAACCTGAACTGGTCCGGGCCCCAATACAGTAGCAGAGGCCCCATCTTCTTCTGGAACGACGTCAAGTGAAAGTCTTTTATTACACCGACGACTCTCATCAGCCTGTTTTTCCCTTCCACACTCGAAGGGATGTAAACCTCCGTGCCAATTGGATCTTTCAGACCCAGGTGCCGGACGGCACTCTGGTTGAGGATCACCGCGCCCGTGCTGTCCGTCGCGTACTTGTCCGAAAAATTCCTCCCCTGTACCAGCTTAAGCTGCAGCACCGGCAGGTATCTGTGTCCTACTGCCATTGTCTGAATCACTGAATTATCGTTCTCCGGCCTCCCCTTCACCTGGATGCTCTGCGTCTGGAACGAGCTGTATCCCGGGAGCGTGTTCCCACCTGTAACATCGATGACGCCCGGTATAGAGCTGAAGGCATGCTTGATCACCCGGTATTTTCCCGTCATCGGTCCCCGTATATTTGGCAAATCCAGAACGACCACGCCGCTCTTGTTAAAACCGAGGTCCGAGTTCCGCATGAAGTTAATCTGCTTGTAAACCGAGGCAGTGCAGATCATCAGGAAGATCGCAATGGCAAATTGAGTAATCACAAGTACTTTCCTGAGCACGGCTCCCGGCGATCCTGGTGCAGTCGTCCCGCGCAGCGAGTCTGCAGGCGCGTATCTTGACAGGAAGACGGCAGGGTATATCCCCGCCGCTACCGCAACAAACAAGGCGACTGCAACAAGCACACCAAGCGAATATAGGTTGAGATACGAGCGCGCAAGTGCCTCAGCGTCGAAGTAGCCGTAGAGGGCGGGTGCGACCAACTCGAAAATGAGTATCGCGAGTGTAAGAGATACAAGGGTCACAAGCATCGACTCTCCGAAGAACTGCCAGATAAGACCTGACCTTCCGGCACCTACAACCTTTCGCAGTCCGACTTCCTTCGCTCGCTTCATCGAGCGCGCCGTGGAGAGATTGACGAAGTTCAGGCAGGCGACAACGAGGACAAGAACTGCGATCATGGAGAAAAGGTTCACCGAGGTAATACTTGCCGTGGGGCCGAGTTCTCCCATCATTCCGGTTGTGAAATGCACGTCTGACAGCGGGACGACCTTGAATGACAGCACTGACGCCATCGCTTTGTTCGTGTTACTGATAAGAAGCTGTTCAAGCTCCCCGGGGAGTTTCTGAAGGGACGCACCATGCCTCAGATAGAGGTACGTGTAGTCGTCACCGAACGAGCCCCAGGGATTCACGACCGGCCTAATTTCCAATGCCCGCGAATATGGAGCAATCATGTCGGGACGGAGCATGGTGTTTTCAGGAATGTTTTTCATTACGCCTGCGACCGTGAAATTGTACTTCTTGTCATATACCAGAGTCTTTCCGATCGGATCGGAATTACCGAAATATTTCCGGGCCGTGGTTTGTGAAATGACTATCGAAGCAGGATCATCAAGAACGGACGACCTATCGCCTGAGACGAGCGGAAACGTGAATACTTCGAACACGTTTGAATCGGCGAAGAAAAAATTCTTCTCGGTAAAAGTCCTCCGGTTGACGGTAATAAGTGCGCTCCGGTCAACCCTGAATCTGACTGCCGCCCTGACTTCCGGTAATTCCTCTGCCGCAGCGGGTCCAACGGCAGGCATTGCTCCCGCGAGCGTCACCCTGGAACCGCCCAACGCTACGGACACCCTTACAATATCATTCCGGTTTTTGTGCATCGATTCGAAGCTGAGCTGGTTGGCAACATACACGAGAATAAGGAGACTGCCCGCAATCCCGATCCCAAGGCCAGCGATATTGATAAGGGAATACACTTTGTTCCGAAGAATGTTTCGAAAAGCAATCTTGAGATAGTTCTTTAGCATGGTACAGTCCTTTTACTTGGAGGAGAAAGGAAATAGCAGTCGGGAGATAAGAAGGACCGCGTCGCTTTTGCTTCCTCCTTACTCCTGTCACCTGCTTTCGGTTATTCATACCGCAGGCTCTCGACCGGGTTTGCCGTCGCTGCTTTCACCGCATGTAAGCTAACCGTCAGCAGAGCGATGACCAGTGCCAAGGCACCCGAAACTACAAATGTCCAGACACTCATCTCGGTCTTGTATGCGAAATTCTGCAGCCATTTACTCATGACGAAATATGCAAGCGGCCACGCAACAACATTTGCAATCAGCACCCATCTCACGAATTGCCCTGATAAGAGCGTGATCACCTCCGGGACCGTCGCGCCGAGAGTCTTGCGTATGCCGATCTCTTTTGTCTTTTGCTCGGTGATGAAAGCAGCCAGACCAAGAAGTCCGAGGCACGCGATGAATATCGCCAATATCGAGAATGCAGCAGCAATCGTGTTCGTCCGCTCGTCGGAAGAGTAAAGCTTTTGCAGGCTGTCGTCGAGAAAGTTTGAATTGAATTCTTCATTGCCTGCGTACTTCTTCCGAGCACTTTTTGTGTAGGCGATCGTTTTCAGGTGATTTCCTGGAGCGAGCCGAACCGTAACAAACGTTTCTGCATTTCCAGCCGGTGGAAGCCTCATGACAAGCGGCCTAATCGGATCATGGAGCGAATGGTAGTTGAAATCTTTCACGACTCCAACCACTTCAAGCTCCTTTTGAGTTGTCGCGTCGTAGCCGGGCAGCACAATGTTCCTGCCGACGATGTTCTTCACACCGAAGGCTCTTTCGGCTTCCTGGTTGAGAACGACCGCGCTGCTGTCCGAAGGGTGTTCACTGGAGAAGAATCTACCTTCGGCCATCTCCAGTTTGTAGGTCTTTGCAAAGTCGTAATCGCAATACATCGTCCTCAAATCCACCAACTTATCCGCACCGGTTCCGTCAAGCCAGAAGCCGCTGTCGCTGTACTGGTTGCCGGGAATGGCACTGGAATTAGTAACACTCAGTATGTTTTTATTCTCCCTCAATTCATTCTCGAATGACTGTAGCCGGTCTCCCAAATCGTCCGTTCGGTTGACGACAAGAGTTTCTTCTTTATCAAATCCGAGATTTTTTGTCTGTACGTATCTCATCTGATCGTAGATCACCATTGTGCCGACGAAGAGTGCAATAGAAATCGTGAACTGGAAAACGACAAGTCCACTCCTCATTAACGAATCCCTTCCACCTTTTCTTTTCTCAGAT
>JAKASW010000207.1 GCA_021818875.1 Bacteroidota bacterium | reverse complement strand
AGATATGGCCAAATAAAAATTATCACAACTATACTCTTTATGTTGATAGTGTGGCTTTACTGGATGCTACGGTGCATGTGGCTGGACCACCGCCTGTTTGGACTGCAGCCGATTTTTCAAGTACAGGGAGCGGGCCGAATGCGGGGAAACAGGGATTCTATGTACCATCATGGGCGTCGGGAAAAGTGACACGAGATGTCGATTATAACCTCGGCTATTACGTTCTGATGGGAACTGCAAGTCTCGCAAAATCCGCCAAACCTTTTGCGACGGTGCGGGACAGCCTTCCACTTATGGATGGAGCGGATTCAACGGCCACGAGTATTTCGTTCGGTGCGTACATACCGGCTAAGATGCCAAAGAACGCGTTGTTCAATTTCTATGTCAGTGGCGGGGCTGGCGACAGCATGGCAGTAGATGACACCACGAGAAAAAGTGCTTTCACTGCAGGTCAGATAAACACGCTGACAATTCCCAAGCTTGATTCTCTGGCACAGGTAGGGAAGATTGACCCTAAGAAACCTGTACAGGTTGGTGTGGAGGTATATTATCCGGCCCCGTACGACACAACAACCTGGAGCGGTACACTTGAGTTCTTCAATTTGGTCGTCAACGGTATATGGTTCCCGAGCCAATTGGTAGACGGCATACTGAAGGTTGAATCGAACGTTCCGCAGGTGTACCGGTTGTATGCCAACTATCCGAACCCATTCAACCCATCGACCACGATCCAGTATGATCTCCCCAAGAATTCGAAGGTGGTTGTCCGGGTTTACGATGTGGTCGGCAGATTGGTCGCGACGCTTGTCGATCAAAAACAGACTGCAGGAACTTACCGGGTCACGTTCGATGGAGATAGATACGCGAGCGGTGTCTACTTCGTGAGATTGAATGCCGGCACGTTCCTCAAGACTCAAAAAATGTTACTCCTTAAGTAGGCAAAGGCACCTTCTGAAGATGGCGGGAAGGTCAACGTCCCGCCATCTTGCCTTACCCTTTCTTATTCTGAAGACAATATAGAGGGAGAAGTAAATGTCACAAACAGGTTACCGGTTTTATGTGTGGAAATCGTGCCTTCTGGTTTCGTGCCTGTTGTTCATGGTACACCCGCTTTGGGCAGCGACGGGTCTGGGCACAGTGAAGGGAAAGGTTATCGACGCTGAGACAAAAGACCCTTTGCCGGGTGCGTCGATTCTGGTAAAGGGTACCAGCATGGGAGCTGCTACGGACCTCAATGGAAATTTCGTGATCCATGATGTGCCGGCCGGAGAGCAAACCCTGGTTATCTCGTACGTTGGCTACGTGGCCGAGACAGTGAGCATAAACGTCCCCGCTGGCAACACTCTGGAGAGAGACTTCGGTCTTGAACCGACGGCCGTCCAGGGCAAAACGGTGATTGTGACTGCGCAAGCTCAGGGACAAATGCAGGCGATCAACCAGCAGCTTGCTGCGAACAAGATCGTCAACGTCGTATCGGCGGCAAGAATACAAGAGCTGCCTGATTTCAACGCCGCGCAGGCGATCGGTAGGCTGCCCGGAATATCTACGCTGCAAAGTTCGGGAGAAGCCAATCAGATAGTTATAAGAGGAATCGCCCCTCAATATAATCTTGTCGCAATCGATGGAATTTCTCTCGGCGCTACGAGCAAGTATAATCGCGGCGTCGATCTGTCAATGATCACGCCCTATATGCTTCAATCCGTTGAAGTCTACAAGTCTTTGACCCCAGATCAGGATGCAGATGCAATCGGAGGAGCAGTCAACATGCAGCTTCGTCAGGCACCGTCCGGACTTCACACGGACCTTCTTTGGGAATCGGGATATACTGCAAAAGACAACAAGTACGGGAACTACCGGGCCGTTGCTGCAATTAGCGACAGATTCTTGAACGATAGACTGGGAGTGTTCTTGCTGGCCAATTCTGAGAGTTATGACCGAAGTGCGGATAACTTCAATGCAACATATGCGATCGCTCAAGGATCTCAACAAGCGGGGCAGTATGCGAGCGTCCGTGTATCGACCATGACACTTGATAGGCACCTGGAAACCAGGAACCGATACGGTGGAAATCTTATCCTGGATTACAAGTTGCCAAACGGAGCTATCCAGTCTATTAACATGGTTAGCCGGCTGAACTCAAGCTACCAGGACTACAACACAGCCTACGATTACATCGGCAGAAACATCAATTGGAATTTTGGCAGGGGCAACGGAAACACTGACCTGGCAATCAATGCCTTGCAGGGAAGATATGATTTTGGGTTCATGTCCATGGATCTAAATGCTGCGAACTCTTATACCAGGAATTTCAATCCATTGATAGCCAACTTCAATTTTTCACAGGGTCAGGGAATTTCTCAAGTCGCTCCACCCAATGTCGTGCCACAGCAGCTGGTGCCTCTTATTACGTACGATTCGACCAAAGCAGAACTCGTCACCCTCGGTTATAACAGTGCGGATTATAAGGAGAATGATCAGAAATACTCCGGAGATTTCAGGATGCCCTTCAATTTCGCTTCCTCCGTCTCCGGCTTCTTCAAGTTTGGCGGCGAATACAGGTACAACTACCGCACGAACGCCGAGACTGCGCCGAGTGTCCGGTTCAATTACGGCGGTCAGCAGCAGGCACGTGATACTGTACTGGCACACTGGCCTACACTCCCGTATAGCAGCGGCATGCTTGATTTCTATGGTTACGGGTTCTCAAGCTACAATCCCGATCTTCTGAAACCGATGCTGAACGGGAATTTCGGTTCGCTTCTCTGGGTGCCAAACACAGTTGTGCTCGATCAGATAACCACGTATTTTAACACCCATCCCGATCTGACTTTGCCCTATGTGTGGTATGCTGGACCATTTCAAAACCTGATCAACAATTACCGCTACATCGAAAGGTATTACGCCGGTTACGGCATGGCAGAAATCGACTTTGGTCCACGACTGATGATAGTCGGAGGGGCGAGATATGAGATGGACGCCTCGCAATACAGTGCGTACCAGATCAAGGATATAAACAATCCGTTGACACAAAAATACAATTATGCCACTGCCTATCCGAAAAACCACTACTGGCTGCCGATGGTGCAGGCAAAGTACGACATCTCAACCTGGGGCGACATCAGGTATTCTTACACGCAGACCCTAGCGAGGCCCGATTTTACTTCGCTGACTCCAGGTTACAACATCGACCAGCCCGGGCAGGTCGTCAATACCGGCGATCCTCTGCTGAAGCCTGCCGAGTCGTTCAACCATGATCTGATGTTTACGATTCACAGCAATGATATCGGTCTCATATCAGTGGGAGCTTTCTATAAGACTATCAAGGATTTTTCGTATTTCGTTTCGTACTGGCTATTGCCAAATCGAACACTATCGGGATATGACACTCTTGCCCAATATCCTGGTGCGCAGAACGGGGCGGTCATAAACACATTTTACAACAACCCATACAAAGCCTACCTCAAAGGTATTGAATCCGACTTCGAGACTCGGCTCTGGTATCTGCCCGGCCCGCTGAGCGGGATTGTGCTTGGCATCAACTACACCCACATTTGGTCGACCACTTTGTACCCCTATATCGTTCTGACCAAATATCAGATTACTCCAAGGTTGACTGTGGACTCACTGAGTGCTGCCTCTCGTGGAGGTCGTTTGTTGGATCAACCGAATGATATATTCAATGCGTCGATAGGATACGACTATAGGGGCTTCTCGGGCCGAGTTTCTTTCCTGTACCAGGGATCTATGACAAGTGGTATCGGAACAGTACCTGAACAAGACGGTTTCACCAAGGGCTATTTCAGAATCGACGCCTCGTTCAGACAGCTGCTGCCATGGTACGGGCTGCAGGTTTATCTCGACATCAATAACATAAATTCTGAAGCCAACATCTCCACGCAGCCGACCATCGGCGGGTTTACCTCTGAGCAATATTATGGCCTCACCGCTGACCTCGGATTAAGATTGACGATATAGCCGGGGCAGAATTCATGTACAATGTATTTTTTTGTTGTCAACTATCAAACAATAGACTTTTGGCAGTTCGATGAAGGGCCTGATTCAAGCTATTCCAGGTAGGTCGTGCTTGACCTTGGCACACTCCTCGGACGGCCATGAAACCTGAAAGGAGGGAGATGTTTCGGAACATTTTGCAATCTGATCAGCTTTTTCGGGATTCATTTGAAAACCACAAAACAATTAGAAGGAGAAGCGGAATGAAGAAGCTACTCATTACGTTTGTTTTACTGGTCGTATCCATTCCGGCAGTGCTGTCAGCTCAAACCTACGGCGCCGACACTCTGTTCATACCGCCCGATGCGGCCGGGACAATTGGGGCAATCAACACTGCCATCCAGGGAGACACAACTACCGACGGAAAGGACTATAATCACCATGTGTTTGTGCTTCAGCGCGGCTCTACATACTATCTTAATGGCTGGTTAACCGTCAAAGCAGGAACCCACATCGAGATTATGGGCCAACCGAAGCCCGCAAGCGGAACGGACTACGGTCCCGCCAGCATAGTCGAAGGTACAGTTACTGGGCTGTATTACAATTACACCATCGATGCCTTCGGCGATTTCACCATGAAGAATGTTTGGATGCTTTATGCAACAGACCTCGGTACGAAAAACTGGACTGATCTGCAGTTTGAAACCGACAGTCTGAAAACAACCGGCGGTCCTGTAGGCGTATTTGATGATGACATTTTCGATTGGGCGACGGGAATCGCGGTCACTGCTAACTGCGCTCACTTCACGGGCATTTTTAGCAACTGTATCTTCAGGAACTGCATCGATCCCACGCAGTGGTGGGCTGGAAGAGCGTTCTGTGAGTTGAACGCAAACGCGAGCGTGGACTCGATTGCTTACACGAACTGCACGCTGGAAAACATGGGATTCGGCGATCAGGATGACTACACTCCCCCCGCCGCATCTTTCTTCAACCATGATACTTTCGTGAATATCGCTAAGTTCGCATTCAAGTACTATTGGTTCACCAATCTTGTGATTGCCAACAGCATTTTCGTCAACTGCCATTTCACCGGCGAGCGTTATGCAGATAGACTTGGTCAGGATCCCAATCAGCTGCTTTATGGTGCGGTGGTGGATTGCGACACGATTCCAGATACGCTTACCTATAACGGGGTCAACGCCCAGAACGAAGCGACGAAGCGCATATTCCTTTTCGTTAACAACAGCAACTTTACGGATCCGATGTTTCAGGCATTCTACAACAAATACAACGACACGGTAGCCAACAAGATCCGTGGCGTAATTCTTGGTGAGCCGATGATGAACGCCCGGACTCTCGACATGTTCACCTGGCACAAATTGTTCAAGATGAAGAATGTCTACGACTCGACAGATCCTGGCTTCATTGTGCCTCCGACCAACAGGGATAGTATCATTGCTTTCCTGCAGGCACGTTATGTCTCAGGAGTCAATGTCGACTGGTCGTATCCTTCTTCCGACAGCGAGCTATCATTCTTATGGCCGCTGCGTGAAAATCTCGCTTATACTAATGCAACGCTATTGAGCGCCGGCACGGGCGGCTATCCGATCGGCGATCTGTACCACTGGTTCCCCGACAAGTACACCACGTGGAAGAGCCAGGAAGCATCCGAGACGCAGGCCATCTACAACACGATTACTTCGGTGAAAAGGGTCGGCAACGATGTGCCGCAGTCATATTCTCTCGACCAGAATTATCCGAATCCTTTCAACCCGACGACCGAGATCTGCTATACGGTGCCGAAAAACGGCTTCGTGACTCTGAAGGTTTACAACGTTCTCGGGCAGGAAGTGGCTACACTCTTCTCGGGAGTGGCTCACGCGGGGACATACGAAGCGAGCTTTGATGGGTCCAGGTATTCGAGCGGAGTTTATTTCTATCGACTTGAAGCAGGAAACGTCAAGTTCGTGAAAAAGATGGTATTGATGAAATGATCAATTCGTAGGCGAGGCCGCGCGGCCTGACCTACTTCTTACGACTATGGGGCCGGACGGGTCTCACGAATGTCCGGCCCCACTTTTTTAGGAAATCGTCTCGATTTTCTTACTGAGAAAGTTAAGCACGAACACCGTTTAGTAAGACAAGGACTGGAGCATGGCACCTGAATACCGCTTCTTTCTAAGAAGAATCCCTCTCACCGTCGCAACCCTCTTAATTGTAATAGCCCAATCGTCTGCATCCTTTGCAGGTACTGGTACAGTAAAGGGCAAGGTATTTGACCAAGCGAGCAAGAATGTTCTGCCGGGTGCTACGGTCATTGTCAAAGGAACCAGCATAGGTGCGGCCACCGATCTCAACGGTGATTTCGTCATCCACAACGTCCCGTCGGGCATACAGACTCTGATCGTTTCTTACGTCGGATATGTCCCGCTTACGGCTAAGCTTAATGTTCGAGAGAATCAGATTACAGAAACAGACTTTGGACTCGAGGCCACCGCGGTACAAGGCAAAGCAGTAGTTGTGACCGCACAAGGGCAAGGACAAGTCCAGGCCATCAACCAACAGCTTTCTTCGAACAAAATCGTCAATGTAGTCTCAGCAGCGAAAATCCAGGAGCTTCCTGACTTCAATGCCGCTGAGGCAATTGGTCGGCTGCCCGGTATATCAACCCTGCGAAGCTCAGGCGAAGCCGATGAAATCGTTATCAGAGGAATAGCTCCACAATACAACCTGGTTTTAATAGATGGCATTTCTCTCGGCGCAACGAATAAGTACAATAGGGCCGTTGATCTTGCCATGGTGACTCCGTACATGCTCCAGTCAATCGATGTTTATAAAGCCTTAACTCCCGATATGAATGGCGATGCTATTGGTGGGACGGTCAACATGCAGCTAAGAGAAGCTCCGTCCGGCGTGCACACTGATCTGCTCTGGCAATCCGGCTATACTGCCAAAGACAAGAAGTATGGAAACTACCGCGCCGTGGGATCGGTAAGCGATAGGTTCTTCGGTGATAAACTTGGAGCCTACCTGCTTTTGAACGCTGAAAGCTACGATCGAAGCGCCGACAACTTTTACGCATCGTATCGGCTTGCAAGCGATGTGCTGCCCGGACAGCAATATGCACCGGTCGCCGTCTCTAACATGACGCTTGATCGACATCTTGAGACGCGAGGAAGGTACGGCGGAAACTTGATTCTGGATTATAAACTGCCCTCAGGCTACATCCAGTCGATGAACATGGTAAGCCGGCTGAATTCGGTTTTTCAGGATTTCCAGACTCAGTTCGATTACATCGGGAGGAATCTCAACTGGAATTACACGAGAGGCAATGCTAATACAGACCTTGCAATGAATGCTCTTCAGGGTCAATATGACTTCGGATTTGCGTCGGTGGAGCTCACTGCAGCAAATACATACACGAGGAATGCCGATCCATCAAATCCAACATATACTTTCACCGAAGGAAACGGAATCGCCGGAACTTCTCCGCTGAACACGCCTCCGCAAGAGCTGCTGAACCTGACAAGATACGACTCGACCGAGGCGTCTTTCACACAAATCACGCCTGCAAGCTCCGACTACAAGGAAAACGATCAGGCATATAAAGCTGATCTTAGAATCCCATTCAACTTCGGTGCGACCACATCCGTTTTTTTGAAGTTCGGAGGCGAATACAGGTACAACTACCGAACGAATGCTGAGAGTGCTCCTTATTCACACATAGATGGGCCTGCACTTGGTCCGTTTAGAGATTCGTTGCAGAGCAAATATGATCTCATCTGGAGTAATCAGATACAACATTTCTTTGCTTACAATTTTTCAGACTATAACCAGTCGCTGATCAGCAATTTTCTCAATGACCGATTTGGCGGTCTGATTTGGGCACCCACAACG
>JAKASW010000206.1 GCA_021818875.1 Bacteroidota bacterium | reverse complement strand
GTGAAGAAACTACTCGACGTTCCTACCAGGTACATTCATTCTGTGGATCGCGTGGAGCTTGCAGACGAATTGGAGCGACAGCTTCAGAAACGCGGCGAATCAAGAGATGTGCTGGTCGAGGTTAATACTTCCCGTGAGAAGTCTAAGAGCGGTGTCGCCCCTGAGGACACAATCGAATTGTTGCTGACTATGTCGCGGTTCGACTGTCTGAAGGTCAAAGGACTGATGACGATCGGCGCACTCGCGGAAAACACCGATCTGGTTCGCAGCTGCTTCGAGCGTCTCCGAGGAATTTTCCGTCAAATACGGGACGAAGCAATCGACGGCGTCGAGATGAAAGAGCTGTCGATGGGCATGTCGGGCGATTATGAAATTGCGGTTGAAGAGGGGGCGACGATGATCAGAATAGGGACAGCGATTTTTGGGGAACGGAATTAAGAAATGAACAGCAGACCACGGATAACACGGACTAAAACGGGTCTCCACTGATAGAAGAATCAGTAATCGTGATCCGTGAGAAGCAATTCCATCCGCGTCATCGGTGTCCAGATGTTTTTGGTTTGATTCGCAACTCTTAGTCCGCTTGTTTCTTCCTCCACCCTTGTCTAAATTTTGTCGGTCATTCTAATCCTAATTTCGGAGCAGCTATGGAAATTCCGAAAGATGCTTCAGCTAAAGCCATCATTCTCACCAGGCAACCACCCATAGCCATAATCCAGCTTAATCGTCCGGAATCTCTAAACGCTCTGAACTGTGAATTGATGTCGGAGCTCGTGTCCTGCCTGGAAAACCTCGACACCGATGCTGACATAAATGCAGTAGTGATCACCGGCGGTAGAGATGCGTTCGCGGCAGGCGCGGACATAGAAGAGATGGCGGCCGCAAGTACAATTGAAATGATCGGAAGTGAAAACTTAAGGGTCTGGGACAGAATTGGGCGAACGAAGAAACCGACGATTGCGGCAGTGAACGGCTTTGCTCCCGGTGGCGGCTGTGAGCTTGCGATGCTGTGCGACATCATAGTTGCCGGAGAAAACGCTGAATTTGGCCAGCCTGAAATAAATCCTGGACTTATGCCGGGCGCCGGTGACACCCAGCGTCTTCCTCGAACCGTCAGGAAACACCGAGCAATGAAAATTGTACTCACCGGGAAGATGTTCGGAGCTGAGGAGGCGATGAGGTGGGGACTCGTCAACAAAGTTGTTCCGGCAGAATTATGTATTGAGGAAGCGGTAAGGCTTGCCAACTTAATTGCTTCGAATCCCCCTGTAGCGGTAAGGCTCGCAAAGGGGGCTGTCAGGAAGAGTCTCGACTTTCCCCTTGGTGAAGGATTAGCATTCGAAAGAAAGAATCTTTACCCGCTCTTTCCCACTTATGATCAGACGGAAGGAATGAACGCCTTCATTGAAAGGAGAAAGGCGGTGTGGAAAGGGAGATGAGGAAAATTGGAGTGATGGAGTAATGGAGTGCCGGGTCCAAATCGTGGTCACTAATTGACCGTCAAATCAACATCAATGACTACCATTAACTTTTTTGCCTAATACCGATTGCCGATGTTATGAAAAGAAAACTCGATTTTATTCTGAAGTCCAAAGGCGGCTCGATCATTTTCGAGGATGAAAACTTAATCGTAATAGATAAGCCACCGAGACTCCTTGTTCTGCCGGACAGGTACGACGAGACTCTCGCTAACCTGTACCATATCCTCAAGGAAGAGTTCGGAGAGATTTTCGTGGTTCACAGACTCGATAAAGATACAAGCGGCGTCGTAGTCTTTGCGAAGAATGCTCTGGCACATGCAGACCTGAATTCACAATTCGAGGAACGGAAAGTGGCCAAGAAATATCAGGCAATAGTTTATGGCACGCCGGTCGCTTTATCTGGAACGGTGAATCTTCCTATCTCCGATAACAAGAATCATCCTGGTGTCATGAACGTCGATCAGAAGCACGGCAAGCCGTCCGTGACGGACTATATGGTTGTCGAATCGTTTGACGGCTACGCGCTCGTCGAAGCTGAGCCGAAGAGCGGCAGGACCCATCAGGTTAGGGTTCATCTTGCAAGCGAGGGAATCCCCATCATTTGTGACAGACTCTACGGCTCCGGCAAGCCATTCTATCTCTCACAGGTCAAGCCGCGGTATTACACGGAGGGAGACGAGAAACCGCTTCTTTCGAGAACGGCGCTCCATGCGAGGCAGATCACTTTCGGCTATCCTGGTACAGGAGATAAAATGGACTGCAGAAGTGAGATGCCGAAGGATATGCGCTCCGTCTTGAATTATCTGCGCAAGTTCAAGTCGGTGGAATCCACACCCACCAAATATGCCGCGACGGTACATCATGGATGATTACCGCACAATAAAAGTCGTATCGGAAGCCGGCGGGGCAACTCTTTTCCTCAGCCGCCCCCAGTTTCTCAATGCGATCGACGAGGAAATGGGGTCGGAGCTTCAGACTGCTCTCAAGCTACTGTCCCACGATGAGAAGGTAAGATGCGTGGCGATCACCGGGGAAGGCCAGGCTTTCCCTGCGGGCCAGGATGTGAAAGAAATTCGAGAAGGAACCTCATTCGGCGAACTGGTCAGGAAACGTTACAATCCCGTTATCAAACTAATGATTCAAATGGAGAAGCCTGTGGTCGCCGTCGTGAACGGGATTGCCGCAGGAGCAGGGACGACCCTCGCTCTCGCTTGCGATTTCAGGATAATGAGTTCGAGTGCAAAACTGATCCAGGCATTTGTGAGAATTGGGCTCGTTCCCGACTCAGGCTCGTCTTACTTTCTTCCGCGTATGGTCGGATATGCCAGAGCATCCGATCTTGCCGCACTGGGTGACGAGATATCTTCCGAGGAAGCGCTGAGACTTGGGTTGGTGAATCGTGTGTTTGCAGCTGAAAAGTTGGCCGATGAATCACGCAAGCTCCTGGACAGATTTTCCAAAGGCCCGGCAAAGGCGTACGCTCTGATGAAAAGGTCCCTGAATCATTGTTCGACCGCGTCGCTTGAAGAAAGTCTTGATTACGAAGCCTACATGCGAGAAATTGCTGGTCGGACGGCGAATGCACGCGAAGGGATCAAAGCATTTGTCGGGAAACGAGCACCGTCGTTCGATGGCAAATAATACGCCTGAGACATGGCGTAGTGTTTTGATCGTGGATCGGAGGGATATATGGCTGCAGAGAGCGTTCCGATAAAGAATACATCTAAAGTTCCGAATGACGAGCGCGAAAAACGGATGTGGGCAAGGATACAGGCCGGGGAGTCGATAGAAAATAGCGACGAGATGAGCGACGGGTACTTTGACAACCTGGCGAATCTTATGCTTCAGCAAGCGGATTCCGAACTTGCGGGGGCTTCTGGCTATGTACCATGGATCATGCGTGCGCCAACTACCGAAGAAAAGCTTGCAGTCGCGAATATAGTGAAGGATGAAGTGCGTCACGCGCGCGCCATGTACCGTCTCCTTGAGGAAATCGGAATAGATGCGGAGACCCATGTCACCCGCCGTGACTACATGCTCCGTGTAGATGCAAAAAGCGACGAGCTGAAAGAGAAACCCGCTGCCGATGACAGACGCGTGAACATATTCTACTATACGATCGATACCTGGGCGGACTTCGTGATGTTCCAATTCTGCATGGACCGTGGTGAGGGCCACCAGCTGGAGGACGTCCGGAAATCCACTTACGGTCCGTGGAAGAGAGAGATCGAAAGAATTTTCAAAGAAGAAATGATGCATGTGAATCACGGCGACTTCTGGGTAAAAAGACTCGCGCTTGACAGGACGACTAAGGCGGAGGTTCAGACCGCTCTGGACCTATGGTATCCGCGTACCATGAATATTTTCGGCAGACCGAAATCCGCCAGGAATAAGATTTATCGGAAGTATGGACTAAAGTTTAGGGACAATGACGACGTGCGCAAGGCATTTTCAAATGAGGTCAGGCTGAGGTGCAGTGAGTGGGGGCTGAATCTACCGGACTGGCAACCAGTTTGGGAGAGAATCCTGGAAGGCGGAGCCGTGCCGGGCTGATGAAGTCGGAACTACACAGCACATAATTAGAAATAGAGCGTAGGATAATTTTAGAGGATATAATGCAGATGAAGAAACAAAGATGAAAGCTGTCGGCATCGCTGGTACCGGAACGATGGGGACGGGGATAGCAATTGCTTTTGCCCGCAGCGGCTGGGAGGTTCTTCTATACGATCTCTCGAAAGAAATTGTCACGAGTGGCCTGGAAGTCATCGGCACAGAGTTTCAGAAAGAAGTTAGAAAAGGCAGGATAAAGCCGGAGGATGCGCAGGCAGCTATCGCAAGAATTCACCCAAGGACTGAGTTATCGGAATTTTCCGAGGCCCACCTGGTCGTCGAAGCGGTGACTGAGGATCTATCAACCAAGCGAGAATTGTTCTCAAAATTGGATAAGATCTGTGACCCAAGTGTTCCACTAACCTCCAACACATCGAGTCTTCCGATTGGCGCCATCGCAAACGGTTCGTTGGGAAGAAAGAGAGTTGCGGGCCTACATTTCTTTAATCCGGCGTTCAGGATGAAGCTGGTCGAAGTGGTCAGGACCGACTTCGTTTCCGAGGAAATAATCCTGGAGCTCTCTCAAATCGTCAGACAACTCGGGAAGACTCCTATCGTCACTCGTGACACACCGGGGTTCGTCGTCAACAGATGTGCAAGGCATTTTTATCTTGAGCCGCTTAGATTTTTGTCGGAGAGAGCAGGCAGCGTCGAAGAAATTGATTTTGCGTTCGAGTCCGCGGGTTTTCCTATGGGACCATTCCGGCTTCTTGACATGGCCGGCGTAGATGTGAATTTCCTGGTTTCGAAATCCATCTATGACCAGTTCTTCCAGGAGCCGAGGTTCAGACCGGTTGTGCTGCAACAGAAGATGGTTGAGTCCGGACTGTTAGGAAGAAAAACCGGCATCGGCTTCTATGATTATACTAACAACGCTCGCCATTCCGCGTTGAAGATCGAGAGAAGGGACCCGGCTGAAAGCGAGATGGTGAGAGAATTGGCGCGGAAAATTGCAGGAAGGCTTGAGATAAAACAACCCCTCAATGACAACCAGCTTCTTGTCCTTGCGCGAACCGTTTCGATGATTGTTAACGAGGCGTTCTTCATGGTGGAGGAGGGAGTCTCAAATGCTGAAGATATCGACCTTGCCATGAAACTGGGAACGAACTTTCCGAATGGACCAAGCGAGATGTCGGAGTTGATTGGAAGGTATCTCATTTCCGAATTCCTGCAGGTCATGCGTCATGTGTATGGAGATGCATACCGTCCAAGCCTTATGCTGTCACACTGAAAGGAAACGTGTGAATGAAAAGAAGGTTTCTTTCGTACTTGATAGTTCTTTCTATGTCGGCCGTCGCTCTGGCCCAACCACATATAGTGAGCTATACAACTCTTGAAGAGTTCCTGCCGCAACAGAATTTCGGGAGTTATCTTAGAGGAAAGCCTACCGGGGAAACATCATCCATGATGGGTTTCTTCACGTCCTGGGCCGAGGTGACATACGCTTCGTCGGTGGACTCTGGGGAAACCATGATTTCTGTGAAGATTACCGACATGCTGAATCTTCCCTCGTTCAGCAGGATACTTCCCAACATAAACAAGAATATCCCGGACGGGTATGAGAAAACGGTGCAGTACAAAGGTCGTAAAATCCTGGAAGCGGAAGATACCACCCGTCATACACAGCGGCTGCAATTCCCGCTCGCCGGCAGATTCCTTGTCGATATCAGCGGAAAGGGGGATCAGAATATGTCACAGCTTTTTGGATTGTTGGATATGACAGACCTTGACGGGCTGAAGAAACTGAGCAACAAGTAGAGCCGGGTTTAACTTCCATGGACTCGCGGCGCTCCCCGGCCTTTATTGTCGATGCAGTTAGGACTCCGGTCGGTAAATACGGTGGAGTGCTGAGAGCCGTTCGCCCGGACGACCTCGCGGCAATTGTAATCGTGGGGGTGGTGAAGCACGCTAAGGTTCTGCCGGAGAAAGTAGACGAAGTCATTTTCGGATGTGCGAACCAGGCGGGGGAAGACAATAGGAACGTCGCGCGCATGGCTGCGCTGCTCGCAGACTTTCCATACAGTGTACCAGCTTACACGGTTAATCGTCTGTGTGGATCCGGCCTCGAAGCGGTGAACTCTGCGGCGAGGATGATATGGACGGAGGACGCCGATTGCATTATCGCAGGTGGTGTCGAGAGCATGTCGCGTGCTCCGTATTCCATTCCGAAGAAAATATCAGGCAAAGAGGAGTTCGGCAATTTGACCGCATACGACACCGCGCTCGGCTGGCGATTTCCGAACCAACGTCTTGTGAACCGTTTCCCCCTCGAAAACATGGGAGAGACCGCCGAGAATCTTGCCGAGAAATACAAAATACCGCGCGAGGAACAGGATGCGTTTGCACTTGAAAGCCACCGCCGGGCGATATCAGCGCAGGATTCCGGGAAATTCTCGGATGAGATCGTTGCCGTGTCGATCATCAACGATCGGAAAGAAGAACAGCGAATTTCAGAAGATGAGGGGCCGCGTCGCGACACTAACATGGAGCTGCTTTCCAAATTGAATTCAGCGTTCAGACCTAATGGGACTGTGACTGCGGGAAATTCGTCGGGGCTCAACGATGGAGCCGCCGCGGTGCTGATTTGTTCTGAGAGGTTCCTAAGGGAAAATGAGATTGAACCGATGGCGGAGATCGTCTCTACTTCGGCAGCCGGGGTGAATCCAAGATACATGAGAATTGGACCGGTGCCCGCAACCAGGAAGGCCATGGAGAAGGCGGGCCTGAATTCGGACCGCATTGGTCTGGTTGAGCTTAACGAGGCATTTGCCTCACAGTCGCTTGCGGTCATCAGAGAACTCGGTCTAAACCGGGAAGCAACTAACGTGAACGGAGACGCAATCGCGCTGGGACATCCGCTCGGCGCGAGCGGGGCAAGAATTCTGACTACACTGGTGCATGAAATGAGGAGACAAAGAATCGAATATGGGCTTGCTACCATGTGCATTGGAGTAGGCCAGGGAATTTCAACTATAATAAAATCTATCTAATTATTGAGGAGTACTCTATGGATTGGTTCCATATTTCTATATTCTTTCACTTAGTAGGAGTCGGCATGATATTCACGCTCCTCTTTGCAGGCCCGATTGTCGAGTCGAATTTCCGGTGGGAGAACGACATCCGCATGAAACAGCATGCGACAAAGATGCTTCGTAGCATTGGCCTTTTATCCCCGTTCGGTGCACTCGTGCTGGTACTAAGCGGGATTGCCAATATGGTGATTCTGAAGATCACGTTCGGTGACCTCTTCGGTAATGATGCGTGGCTCGGGTTGAAGCTGTTGGCGTTTATCATTCTTCTGGTAATGGGGATGTCGATCAGCCCAAAGATTGCAAAGCAGCGAGCAATGCTTCTCGACCAGATGAGCCAGCAGAACCCGCCGGAGGATGCCGACGAAAAGTTGACTTCTCTCAACGGGGAGCAGACACTTTTCTTGGTCGCGAATTGGATTCTTGTGATTGCGATTTTGCTCCTTACTCTTTTCAAACCGTAGTGCCATGTCAATAAACCAACATTGGGCTACTTACGAGTGGTTTGAACACGAACCACACGGCTGCGTGTCGAAACACTAAAAGGAAAATCCGGACGTACCCAATAACTTCGGCGTGCAGGCACCTGTACTGTCTCCGTTCAATCTGAATAAGTATGAATCGCAACAGGAATTCGTGCCACTGGTCAATGTGAATTACCACCGGCAAAGCCGGTGGCTTCTGAAAAGGATATATGTCCAACAGATCTTGTCATTCAAGAAATTCAGCATCTCCAA
>JAKASW010000205.1 GCA_021818875.1 Bacteroidota bacterium | reverse complement strand
TTAGAAAGAGGAGAATTGAAATGGCAATAACGCAAAAGATAACACCCTTCCTGTGGCTCGATAAGGAAGCCGGAGAAGCCGCGGAGTTTTACGCCTCTGTCTTTAAGGGGTCGAAGATTAAGGAGTCGAGGACACTTAAAAATACTCCATCAGGGACCGTTGAGATCATTACTGTCCAGCTCCTCGGCCAGGAATTCACGCTGATGAGCGCTGGACCTTTCTTCAAGTTCAACGAGTCAATTTCTTTTGTGGTGCCATGTGAGACACAGGAAGAGATTGATTACTACTGGGATAAACTCTCGGCAGATCCG
The DNA here is from genome assembly GCA_021818875.1 of Bacteroidota bacterium. Taxonomy (GTDB): domain Bacteria; phylum Bacteroidota; class Ignavibacteria; order Kryptoniales; family JAKASW01; genus JAKASW01. Next base: position 7,591 of record JAKASW010000205.1, on the reverse strand, counting down.
AAGGCGGAGCAGTGCGGCTGGCTCAAAGACAAGTACGGCTTGTCGTGGCAAATAGTCCCGGCGATACTTACCGAGATGCAGAAAGACAAGGACCCGAAGAAGGTGGCGCGAATCACCGAAGCCTTCCTTAAAATGAAGAAGTTCGATATCGCCGCTTTGAAAAACGCTTACGATGGTTAGAATTCTAAATGTTAAATTCTCAATTTTGAATTAAGAATTTAACATTCAACATTTAAAATTCTCCAAAGGAGATATTCATGGCAACAATGAATACGTACATAAATCTTCCCGGAACAACCGAGGAAGCGTTCAACTTCTACAGGTCGGCATTCGGCGGAGAGTTCACCGCGATCCAGCGGTTCGGAGAAACTCCGGTGGCGGACAAATTATCGGAAAGTGAGAAGAAGAAGCTCATGCACATAGCTCTGCCGATAGGGAAAGGGAACGTGCTGATGGGTACGGACGCCCTTGAATCCATGGGACACAGGCTGACGTTCGGTAACAACTATAACATTTCGATAGAAACCGACAGTAAGGAAGAAGCGAAGAGAATTTTTGACAAGCTCTCTGCCGGAGGAAAAGTCGAGACGCCGATTCACGACGAGTTCTGGGGAGCGTACTTCGGGATGTTCACCGACAAATTCGGCATCAGATGGATGGTGAATTACACTTATCCGAAAGAGAAATAACCTTAAGGTAAGTTTGGCCGGACGAGGAGATGAAATCATGAAAAGCAAACCTGCCACAATCGACGAATATCCTTCCGGTTTAGATAAGGAGAAGCGGGCCGCGCTCGAGAAGCTTCGGAAAACAATTAAGAGTGCGGCTCCCGGAGGCGAGGAGTGCATCAGTAATCAGATGCCTGCTTTCAGGATCGACGGAAGAATACTCCTTTGGATGGGTGCAGGAGCCAATCATTGCGCATTCTATCCCGGCGGCATAGTGGAACAGTATAAGGACGACCTCCGGGGTTACAAGACCAGCAAAGGCACCATCCCGTTTCAGCCTGATAAACCGATACCTTCGACTCTCGTCCGGAAAATTGTGAGAGCCAAAATAAAGGCGAGCAAGAGGAGATAACTGTGTTTCGCAAGAAGTATTGCGTTGTCGATTATGACTTCAGCCAAACGACTATTTGGTGTAAGCAATTATCATAAAACAAACGTAAGAGGGGAAGAATAATATGAGAAAAATAGTCGTTCTATCATTTATTACATTGGACGGGGTCATGCAGGCACCTGGTCGACCTGATGAGGACACTTCCGATGGCTTCAGATATGGCGGCTGGACTGCGCCGTATTTTTACGAAGCTGACGAAGCGGCTGGTGAGTTCATGCAAAAACAATTGAAACCTGCGGATCTTCTTTTAGGGAGGAAGACGTTCGAGTTCTTTGCTTCCTACTGGCCTGAACATGCAGACTTTTGGCCAGGCGTCAATGACGTCACTAAATACTGTGTGTCCAGGACCGTGAAAAAGTCAGATTGGGAAAACTCGGTCTTCCTTAAAAGCGTAGATGATATCGAGGAGCTGAAGAATTCAGAAGGCTCTGACATCCAGGTTCACGGTAGTGGTAACCTGGTCCAGACACTGCTCAAACATAATCTGGTCGATGAGCTGTGGCTCAAAATTTTCCCGCTGACTCTTGGCAAAGGAAAAAAGCTGTTTGATAATGGCACGATTGCGGCGGCATTTACATTAACAGACAGTCTGATTACGCCAAACGGTGTGATCTTCGCCAATTACAAGCAAGCCGGAGAAGTTGAGACAAGTACTATTGGAGCTTAAGAATAAATAAAATGAAAGAATTGTTTGTTTCATGGTGTAGCGCCTCTTCATAACTTGCCTGATCTGGCGACGTACCCGGTAATTGGCAATTCAATCAAGCGGTGCTTGAACTTTTCATTTAACATCATATAAGGAAGTATATGAGAAATGCCGTTTTTGCGATCAATAGCACGGCTGACGGATACTGCAGCCACACGGACATGAATCCCGACGACGAGTTGCTCGGCTTCTTTACCACGCTGTTGAACGGTGCGAGCGTCATCCTCTACGGGCGGACCACGTATCAACTCATGGTACCTTATTGGCCCGACATCGCAAAGAACCCATCGGAGTCGGAGGCAGACAAAGCGTTCGCCCACGCGTTCGATTCGCTCCACAAGGTCGTATTCTCCACGACATTGAAAAATGTTGACGGAAACAATGCGAGAATCGTGCGCGCCAACCTTGCGGGGGAATTGCTCGCGCTGAAACAGCAGCCTGGAAAAGACATTCTGGTCGGCAGTTTGAGCATTGCATCGCAACTTTCAGAGCGCGGTTTGATCGACGAGTATCGTTTCGTGGTTCACCCGGTCGTCGCCGGAAAAGGACCACGGCTATTCGAAACCGTGAAGCTGCAGGACAGGCTTCGGCTGGACCTTATTGGTTCGGAGACCTTTCAATCCGGCGTCGTTGCCCTTCACTACAGAAGGCACTCATGAGCAGAAAAGCCGCGCGAAGCTTGGTGTATTCGACCATATCTCACTTGACAATTGTCCTGCGGGCGCCAACGGCGATCATTCAATGTTGCTCCCGTTGCGACGTTTAACTCTTCGTCGGGCAACGCACTACAGCGGCGGGGCAGGATCGCGATTGTGCTACTGACCCAGGCGTTCCATGATACTGGGTCATCATTTGAAAAGAACTGGGAACGAAGCGAAGCGAAAGTCGGTTGAAACGAGGAGATTGAAATCAGGAGTCGTTGCGCTACACTACACTAAAACTTAAGGAATGCCAGATAATGGAACGTCTGAACAAATCTCCAAGACTTCTTACGGGAACAAACACAAAGCTTCTGAGTTTGTGTCTTCTTCTGCTTCGCTGCACCGTTGGCATCATTCTTTTCATGGTCGGTGCGGGCAAAGTATTCGGATGGTTCGGCGGAATGGGAATGCTCGCTACAATTCTGGCGTTTGCCAAAGAAGGTCTCGCTCCCCCTTTAATTTACCTTAGGTATGTTCACTGAATTTATCGGCGGCTTCTTGTTCATCATTGGATTTCTCACTCGTCCGATAGCTATTCCGGTAACCATAAATATGGTGGTTGCAACCTTGAGCATGATGCCTCACGGTTTCATTATGGGCTTTGCCGACTTTCCGTTCAGTATACTGGTGAGTTCGATAATTATTCTTTTGGCAGGACCGATGGACTACAGCCTCGACGCGATTCTGTTCCGGCCAACGTAGCATTGCTCAAAGCGTCACTGACTGCAGCCTCTCAAGTCAATTGGCCATTCGTCAACCACTTCGTCGCCTTTTGTGACATAGAATTTGTCGAACAGGTTGATCGTTGGATCGCAATGCGAGGTGACCATCTCAAGGACGGTTCCCAATTCGGGAGGCTTATCATCCTCGGAATAGATTATCTTCCCGTACTCGTCACCAAACCAATCGTACTTCATACCGCGAAAGCCTGGTGATATGATAAAAGGATTCGCACCGTCTTTGTATATCGATTTGAGTCCCGCATCTACCGTGACAAACCCATGCTGGTTCACACTGACGGCGGTTGTCAATAACCGTAAGGCTGGCTCGAATGCGATGAAATGCTGGCTATTGTTGGATGATTCGATTGCGTAGTACTCGGCATCCATCACTACGTACGAGCCGACTTGATGCTCTGTAACTTCAGGTATTTGGCCGTCTATTTCGAACGTCCCTGTTCCCGAGGCGCTGAAGATTGTTAAATTCTCTACCTGTGACTTCAATTTATTGAAAACCGGGATTACCTCTCCGAGCGATGCTTGCGAAGCTTTTTTTCGATCATTGTATAGTGGCACATGCTGAAGATGCCCGGCATAAGCTTGAATACCACGAAGACGCAGATTTTTCCGCTCAAGAATTTTCTCGGCGAATGTCAACGCCTCCGACGGTTTCGCACCTGTTCGCTTAAGTCCGACATCGATATCGAGAAGCACATCCATCTCGAGCCCTGCACTTCGCAGTGCCGCATCAAGATCATCGACGGTTTGCAGGTTATCGACGGAGGTCATCAGCGAAGGAGACTCTGAAAGGATTTCCAGTATCTTCCGTACCTGCTGCTTGCCGGCAAATGGACCGGTAATCAGTATGCCCTTGATGCCTGTTTTTGTCAGTCTTTCTGCCTCGGAGACCTTCGCAGCACAGACCCCGATAGCCCCCGCTTCGATTTGCTTCTTGGCAATAGTGGTACACTTGTGAGTCTTCGCATGTGGGCGGAGACTCTTGCCGTTGTGCGTGGCAAGCGATTGCATCTTCACAATGTTGGTTTCGAGGACATCAATATCCAGGATCAGACAAGGGGTCTCGAGTTCGAATTTGCTTCGTGCCATGATAGGTTCCAGTTCCTTCGGACGGTTGCTCAGAATGTTACTCAAATATGGGAATCGAATCAGCTTAATGCAAAGCTGTTCCCCCTTTCCACAAGTCGCCCGGTCGATTTGTCGGGGGAGGGTTCCCTTTCTCGACACCGTGGACGGTAAGGCGGTTAGAAAGGTGCGTTTGAAAATTGCAGATATGATTAACATATTTTGAAGAAATATTTTTCTTTGGACTTCATCTAAGGAACTTTTTGTACAGCCCATTTGTCTGTCAATTCCTTGACTTTCCTCCAACTGATTTCTAAATTAATGCCGATATTTTTGGAGAAGTAAATGCTCTCTCAATTCGGAATAGTGCTCCTGTTTTTCATCGTGGCTTCGATGCTTGTAATGGCTACGATGTTTATGGCGGGATTACTCCGACCAAACCGTCCGAGCAAAGAAAAACTCAGCACCTATGAGTGTGGTGAAGAACCTATCGGAAGCACATGGGTGAAATTCAATATCCGGTTCTACATAATCGCCCTTATTTTTCTCATCTTTGACGTGGAAGTATTTTTTTTGTTTCCCTGGGCTCTCGTTTACCAGAAGCTGGGGATGTTTGCATTTATAGAGATGATGGTATTCCTCGCGATTCTCGTTGCAGGTTATGCTTATGTCTGGGTGAAAGGCGATTTGGATTGGGATAAGCCACGGCCGCGCTACATAGATTACATCTCGCGCGGATCGATCGGGTCGGCGCAATATGTCGGCAGCGGTGCGATTTCCGGTTCTCCAGTCGCTAACACCGAGGCTAAGTAATGGGTTTACTTGACAAGCAATTCGATAACGATAACATCGTAATCACCTCTCTCGATAATCTTCTTAACTGGGCGCGTCTTTCTTCTCTGTGGCAAATGCATTTCGGATTGGCATGTTGTGCTATCGAGATGATGGCGGCGAGCGCGTCTCATTTCGATATGATGAGATTCGGAGTCATTCCGCGCGCTACTCCAAGACAGGCAGACGTAATAATTATCTCCGGCACCGTCACTATGAAGATGGCTACAAGGATAAAGAGACTCTGGGAACAGATGGCGGAACCGCGTTACGTGATTTCGATGGGATCTTGTTCAAACAGTGGCGGACCGTACTGGGAATACGGTTATCACGTGCTCAAAGGCGTAGATCGCATCATACCGGTCGACGTGTACGTGCCGGGCTGTCCACCTCGACCGGAGGCATTGCTTGAAGGTCTGATGAGGTTGCAGGAAAAGATTAGGCGTGACAGCAGAGTCAAGGGAAAGAATTCCGACGGTGCGGTGCAATTGAAGCAAGGCTCAGACCAACGCGCAGCGCGAGATGAGGAAGAAAATCCCTCGAAGACTGTTGAGGTTGCGTAACGACATGAACGCTAATGAAATTCATGATAAAATAAAGTCGAGATTTCCCGCTGGCGTTGTGGAGTTCAAACCCGACGCAGTGACGGAACCGTATATCGTCATTCGGACAGATCTGATCAGGGAGGTGGCAGATTTCCTTTCGCGAGATCCAGATTTGAAATTTGATTATCTGATGTCTTTGTCCGGAGTCGATTACAAAGACGGCAATTTAGGAGTGGTATACCATTTGTACTCTATTGAGCGAAAAAATAGAATAGTGCTCAAAGTGAAGATTTCTAAAGATAAATCCGATGTGCCATCCGTCGAACCTGTATGGAAGACGGCAAATTGGCACGAGCGAGAGGCATTTGACCTCTTTGGAATCGTGTTCCTGGATCACCCGGATCTCAGAAGGATACTACTTCCAGATGACTGGGAAGGGTATCCGCTCAGGAAAGATTACAAAGTGCAGGAGTATTATCAGGGAATGAAAGTGCCGTACTGAGTTGGAAGAGCGCGGCATATTTGAGCACCCAAAGAGTTTCTAGGCTCAAATTGTACAAAGCGAACTAAATCAAGAACATAATCCCCCGAGCGAGTAAAAGAGAGTCTTCAAGAGACAGACCTTTAATTCTGTCCGCTAAAATATAATGACAAGAGAAATCAATGGCTGAACTGCGCACCGAAGAGATGGTCCTCAATATGGGACCTCAGCACCCATCCACGCACGGTGTGCTTCGAGTGGAACTGGTTGTTGACGGCGAAGTAGTCGTTGAGGCAATTCCGCACATTGGTTATCTCCATAGATGTTTTGAAAAATATGCCGAAGCCATGACCTATCAGCAGGTTGTACCATATTGCGATAGGATGGATTATCTCGGCTCGATGAGCAATGACTTTTCGTATGTTCTTGCGGTCGAGAAGCTTCTGAAGATCCAGATTCCAGAGAGGGTGGAATACATCCGGGTCATCATGGCGGAGCTTCAGAGAATTGCCAGCCACCTCGTCGCGATCGGGACGTACGGCATGGACATCGGTGCATTTACTCCCTTCCTGTATTGCTTCCGCGACCGCGAGATGATCCTTGACCTTTTCGAGATGACCTGCGGCGCCAGGCTCCTCTACAATTACATGTGGCCGGGCGGACTTTCCCACGACATCCCTCCCGGATTCGTCGAGAAGACGAAAGCGTTTATCAAACACTTCCGGCCGACTATAAAAGAGTTGAATGACCTTCTCAGTTACAACGAGATTTTTGTGAAGCGCACCGCAAACGTCGGCATACTTCCTGCAGACGTTGCGATAAATTATGGTGCGAGCGGACCGACGCTTCGTGGATCGGGTGTGAAATGGGATCTCAGGAAAGATGATCCATACTCTGTTTACCACAAGTTCGAGTGGGACGTCGTCGTTGGTACAGGCGAGATGGGAACACTTGGCGACTGCTGGGACAGGTACATGGTGAAAGTCTGGGAGATGGAACAGAGTCTAAGGATCATCGAGCAGGCCATCGATAATATTCCTGAGGGCGATGTGCAGTCGGCAATCCCCAAGAGAATCCGACCGCCTGTCGGAGAAGTCTACGTTCGGAGCGAGACTCCGCGCGGTGAACTCGGCTACTACATCATAAGCGACGGTGGACAGAATCCTTTCCGCGTAAAAGCCCGGGCGCCGTCGTTCTCAAATCTGAGTTTGCTCCCGGCGATTTCGAAAGGTTATCTGATCGCAGATATGATCGCGATAATCGGAAGCGTGGACATTACACTCGGAGACGTTGACAGGTGAGGAGAGAATCTTAAATGTTGGATTCAAAATTCAAAATCAAAAATTGAAAATTTCCTAAGTGCATAACTTCATTACATATTACTTGGGCACCGGTTTCTGGGAGAT
>JAKASW010000204.1 GCA_021818875.1 Bacteroidota bacterium | reverse complement strand
AGGTGCCCGGAGAAAGAATGCGGTTCCAGCGCAGCATAGAGAGTTTCCAGGAAGCCCCCCGCATCACAGGCGGGAGCAGGCAGTAGGATATACATGGCGCTTGGTGCACTCACTGAAAATCTATTGTGATGCTGTAGCTGATGCCTGACGGGAAACCCGCGCTTATGCTCAGGTTCCAGTTCATGAAACCGAGAATCTGCTTGGCATTTTTCATGATATCTGCGAGCTGCTGAATCAGCCATTCCGCGAGTCTGCGTACTGCCATGCCCATGCTGTCTCTGTGTCTCATCGCACTGGATGCTATTTCACTCAGGTGTCTGCACAGCACAGAAAGCGAGGCCAGAATCTTTGACTTTGCGCGGGAGGTAAACTGCGCCTGTTCCTCCTGCGCTGCTGCAGTGAATGTGGGAGGGGTAAGCAACGCATGTACGTTTTTCAGTTCATCTGTTACACTGTCGACGGTTTCCAACAGCCGCCGGTGCCTGAGAAAACTAAAGAAACCGTATCTGTGTCTGAGCTCAGAAAGTTCGCTCAGGATGGCATCCAGTTCTACATCATGCAAGTCGCTGCCGGAAGTCTTGTTCATGTCCGTCTCACCTTCAAACAGTTGTATAACGGGCAATCACCTAAATGTTGCCGCCGCACCTTGTTCAAAAGAGAGCAGAGCGACTTGTTGCTTCAATGAATTCCAGCGAGTCAAACACATACACAACGTTCCACTGACTTGCTTTAGAAGTGTTTTCCTATTCACGCTGATGTACGCGCTCCGTTACACATTACCTGTCTTGTGAGCGGTGATTACTGTATTCGCGGTTTACTGCATCATCTGAGTTTAACCCGAACTCTCTTGCCTAGATACACATCACAAACACTCCCAGCTTCACTTGAGCTATGGCTATCATGCCACGATACGCAACAGCGTTAAATGTTGCAAAACGGTTATAATGCAGTACCATATGGTATCGCTGCCTGATTTGGTATAGATGGGCCGGTAGATCAGTTGGAAGATCGCTACCTTGGCATGGTAGAGGCCACGGGTTCAAATCCCGCCCGGTCCATATCAATTTTTCAGCGAATACCTTGTTAATGCGGCTTCAGCCAAACTGTTTTCGATGCTATGCCGGCCGAATAGAAGCATGCAATTCTTCTTGAGGATGGCAGGGTTGAAGCCTTTGAAATCTTTTGATCCTGATATGTCATCCTCATATTAATGAAATTATCGGACTTGGCACGCAAGTTGTGAACAAGCGTAATCCGGGAAGGATTCCATTTCAAGTTTGTGAATGTAAAACGAAGAAGACACAGAACAATGACGGCTTAGTTATTCACAGTCCACTAACCCTGCCGACACTTTTCTGTCTCCCCTTTTTTACAATCACGAAGACACGAAATGGGATGGGTTCCCCTATATCCTTACGAGGCTCCAAATAATGTGGAATGATAAAACGCCTGTCGATTTATTCACAGCCGTCTACATTATACTCAAGGCTCTCTCGAGCGCTGGGTCCATTTCAGAAGTGATGTCCTCTCTTGTTCTCTTCACGGTAATGTCGGGCGAAATCCCGATGCCCTCAAAACTTTCCCCTGAAGGCATGTAAGCACGAATTGATCCGATACCAAAATGAATGGAGTCATACGACCACATTATCGGCATACCCGTGGACCCCCAAGATGTCTCTCCAACGAGGGTTGCCCTACCAGTATCCTTGAAGGGCATCACGAAATCCTCAGCTGCCGATGCGGTGCGCCTATCCATCAGTATGACGAGCTTTCCTTTAAAGACGCAGCTATCGGATCGAACATAGTCTGATTCCCATCGCCCGCCGGAACCGTCGTCGAATATTTTAAGAGAGCCTGGTTCCCCTTTATGTCTGTTGCTTAGATACGCAACGTCAGGACAGGTTTCGGTCCAGTCTCTATAGGGTACGTCCATGAGGGCAGCAATAAGCTTTCCCGGAGTGCTGCCTCCTCCATTTCCCCTTACATCAATTATTATCCCGCTTGCATCGCTGAATTCATGCAACTGCTTCAGAGCAGCTTCTTCAAAGCGTGGTTCTGCGAACGATGGTACAGGCAGGTACGCGACTTTCTCTTCTTTCAACCATCCCGGTGCCGTGATAGCAACAGAGGATGTCGCAGTTCGGGTTGTATCCTTCACACTCAATTTTGGTGGAGAATATTTTATTTCTCGTGCCCTATCTGTCAGGTCAATTACCCCTAGTGTGGCTGAATCCGCTCTCCAGACCTCCGGCATAAAATTTTGCCATTGTATCTCCTTTGCCTCAGTCTTGGTAAAGCCATTTACATCGTTGAGTTTTCTCATCCATTCACTTGGCGTTCTGCGATCTATGTATTCCACCACAAATCCAGGCTTGACCTCAGGAACTTCGCTTTGTACAACGACCCATTGGTCTCCTATCTTTTCCAATGAAAAACCAAGCTTCGAGGCATTGGTCAGATATAACGGCGCAGTTTCATCATAACAGTATGAATGCCCATTTCTCAGCTTGGCAACACAGCGCCGTAGGAGGGCTACAAATTCAAAGCGGTCATTGAGGTGAAGTCCCTCTTCGATCCAGTCTAGATAGACAGCATCTAGCCGATCTCGCGAAAATGCGGAATCTTCCCAATGGGCGAAATATTCACTTATGTTTCTGTGAAGGAGGCCAAGAAGCCAGGCCCGTTTCTCCAGTGTTGGAGAATCTATTCTTGGTACACTAGACATTGTCAAAGTCAATCACAAGCATCTCTAAAACATTAACGTTCAACAGGGTTTAGCTCTACAGGAGACTGCCCTGAGGCAGAAATTTCTAAGATCTCACTGTGTCTTCACTGCAAACATATGGAGTGTGAAGCAATGGAAACATTATAGTGGTTTGGTCCCCTAATCTGAGACAAAGTTGACTTGTAAGGACTCATGCGATCTCTGTACATTTTACTTTCCATTTCTGATACATCTCCCTCGGTGTCACGTACCCTATTGCCGAGTGAATACGTTCGCTGTTGTAGAACGCCACAAATCTGTTGATCGTTGCTTCGGCATCGCCGAAGCTATCGAACTCAAATCTCCTGATGACCTCCCTCTCGAGTATGGAGTTGAAGGACTCGATATGCGCATCCTCCTTCGGCGTCTGGGGATGGATGCGTTCATGGCCGATGTTCATCATTGCCAGGAACTCCTCCACTCTGTTGCAGACGAGCTGTGTACCGTTATCGTTCCTGATCCTCATATTGCCTATCTCGCCGATACCCCTGTCATGGAATGCATGAAACATCGTTTCACGGACATCCCCGCCGTTGCAGTGGAAGCCGAAATAATGCTTCACCGCCTCCCTGGTGAAACAGTCGATGAAACCGAGGAAGTATGCGTTCCTCTCCTCGCCGGCAATCCAGACATACTTTATGTCCACCTCCCACACCTGGTTCGGTGCACTGACAATGACTTTGGATTCCACCACTCTGCTGACGGGGCTGCGTCTGTTGTACGAATGGTTAAGAAGACCGTTCCATGCCATCAGCCTGCGTACCTTCTTCCTGTTTATCACAAAGCCCTCACGCTGCAGGTGCTTTGCCACTTTCTTGTAGCCGTAGCAGACAAACTCCCTTGAGAGCAACTCCTTCATCTCTTCAACCACCTGTCCGTTGGACAGATAGACGAATGCTCCGTTCCCAGTCCTTCTGAGAGTGATTTCAGAATACCGCCTCCCCTTCCTGGAAGGCGATTGTACAGGTGTTCTGTAAAGGGTGCATCTCGGAATGTGCAGAAGACTGGCGGCCGCGGTTGAGCTGATGCCCCTTCCCACATATTCTGATGCCAGTGTGCTCATCTCTTTTCCATCCTCCTTTTTTTTAATGCTTCGCTGAGCATCTCCACCGTGAGATCCTTCTCAGCGAGCAGCTTCTTCAGTCTTGAGTTCTCCTTCATCAGTTTCCTGAGGCCCGGTTCCATCCTTCTGTAGTGTGACTTGAGACCGTCAACTCCGAATGTGTCGTAGGATGCCTTCCAACGATAGTACATGGCAGGGTCGATGGAGTATTTCCTGCACGTTTCGACGACAGATCCCTTCTCCTGCACTTCCTTGATGACAGCGAGTTTCTCCTCAGGCTGCCATCTCCTTCTTGTTCTTGCTGTCACAATGCTCCCTCCAAACCACCCTCATTCTGGCTTGTTTTCTCCGGATCCTTATAAGCCAATAATGTCGCAGTATTTAGGGGGGCAGACCAATAGGCAAGGACTTCACGATTGAGGAAATGGTCGCGATTCGTAGAGCATTCGAGCCGCAGCTGAAAAAGGAAGCGGAGAAGAGACAGAGGGCAGTGTGCCCGACACCCCATATACGGATGGGATGTCGGCCGAGGCGCAGGCAGCAATATAGTGCCCCGGCACAGTGTTATCGTTATTTCCGTCTGTTTTCAGCCCGTCTTTTCAACAGTTACGTGGAATGAGGTCATTGAGACGGAACACATTTCATACCATGCTACTTAACGGTTTATGTCCTCCACAGGTGCAATTTGTGGTATGTGTGGTGTTGCTATGCAGACAGGGCTGCCCTGAAGGGTATTACATTGTTCTCCTCTTTCTTATTGAGGGCACTTTCCAACTGAAACCCAAACATAGATACATTCCTGGATCAAGCAAACGACACAAGTCTGTTAACCGCATTCACTGGCGCAGAACTCACGAATCGATACGATCCAGCACCAGCAGGGCATTAAGTGTTATCATCTTACTCGGCTCGCCTGCAGTCTCGAGCGCGAACGGTTTCACATGGCTGGCAGGCTTTCCTTCCGGTTGGATAGAATCGAGATTCCACCTGCCGTCCGGGCGACGTTTCTTTGCTAGCAGCGACAGCGCAAATTGAAGTCGCGGATCATCGCCATATCCAAGGGAAGTCAGGAGCTCGAGCCCAACCAAAATGTCATAGTAGTAATGGACAGGATAATGGAATCGGTACCACGGTGGATACTTATCCCCCTGTTTATGCAGCTCGCATTCGAGGAAATATTCCGCACCGCTTTCGGCGGCGCGCTGCATAGATGCGCTCCGTTTGGCGCGCGGAAGGGCTGCAAGTGCCCCGAGTGGATGCCAAGAGTCGAGATTTCGCCCGGAACCAAAATGCGACCAGCCGCCTTTGGGATTGGCAATCTGGGCAAACCATTCCAGCGTTCTGCGCACCCTCGGATCTTCACCATAACCGAACCGGACGAGCGCCCTGGTCGCAATGCCGGCCGAACAGAGATGGACATTCTTGAGATTGAGGTCAGGAACATCTGTTCCCGGCCCGTAACGAAGTGGCTTCATCTTCATCCAGAGTTCACAAGATTGACGTATCTCAGGCAGCTCACTACCCAGGCCCAGATCCGCCAGGACAAGCATCATCCATGTCGTCGACGTGAAAGTCGGTGCAAAGTGAGACCAATCCCTTACCCACCATCCCTCGGGGTTCCGCTCCTTGAGGATTGAGGCAGCCCAACCCACTTGAGTAATTTTCTTCTTCGCAGTCCTGACTTCCGGATCGCTTTCAGGTTTACCCAGAAGTTCGGTGAGGGTACGGTATCTTATCGCCGGTTGGTCCTCACCTATAAGCCAATCGACTACCTTCGTTGAAGCCATCGTTCCTGAAAGGCGTGCCCCTTACATAATGCCTCTCGCTGTTTGAGCATTATTCGCTATTTGAGTCCTTCAAATGGAGTCTGTTCTTCATTAGAATGACCTGCGGGTTGATTCATTGGTAAATCACAAATTATTTCCCTGATACAGGTTTCGCCCTAAGGATATGGAGCGAAGCGCGGCCGAGAAGTGGATCCCGTAGTACTTTCGACGCTGGAAGGAGAAAGATACCGACAGCCTCATTCGGTTCTTCACGGCAGATGCGATCTACAGGTCCAGCCCGTTTCGGGAGCCGCATCGTGGGTCGGAGGAGATTCAGTCTTACTGGCTCCGCACCCCATCGAGTCAATTCGGCTTCCAACATTGGATCTGAACCGCTATCGTCGCCGAGGATCGTGCCTGTGTTGAGTGGTGGGCAACGTGGACCGAGGAGAGCGGATCTATTACGCTTCCTGGACGCCTGCTGCTGCGATTCGCCCCGGACGGCCACTGCGAGGAACTTCGCGAGTACTGGCACGTTGAGCACGCTACGCACGAACCTCCTCCGGCCCGGGGTCTCTGACCGGCGAGAGCACGGACGACGGATCGACCGCACTCAACGCTAATCGAACGAACCTCGAGAACGGACACGAAGGATGTGACCGGGACACTGGAACGAAGTGTCCCCGCGCGCGGGTCCGGACAGACCAATTTTTATATTGAAATAACAATACATATATACTTTTAACAACCTTCTCTTCCAAATGAATAATGTTGATGTCACCACCAATAAAAATATTGGCGCGGACCGTGACCGAAATGTACTGGACTGGTTACTGGAGAAAGAACAACCTGTGGTACGCTACTTTACGTTAGTTGACCTGATAGGTCTCAGAGAGGACGACCCTGAGGTGAAGTCCACGCGTTCTCGAATCACCCGTGTTGGATGGGCTGCCGAGCAGCTACAACAGCAGAAGTCGAAGGGATATTGGGAGCCGCATGAACCGAAAAACATTCGGGAGTGGGTAAACTTCCTCTACTTTCCCAAGTTCCACTCAACATTTTGGAGAGCACTGGTACTTTCAGACTTCGGACTCGACGCAACAAACCCGAAGATCAAAAAGATCGCCAATCTACTATTCAAATACAAGCTCAGTTTCGGTTCTCCGGTCAACTTTTTCTTTGAGGAAGCTAGCATCTCGGGCAACGCAGCAAAGATGATGACCAGATTTGGCTACTGCGACGACAGGCGGGTACGCAAGCTCTACGATTGGTTGCTGGAGGATCAACGCGAGGATGGTGGTTGGAACACTTCCCAGGATACTCCGGGGACGGTGGATGTGTCCGAGCCTCTTGCAGCCTTTGCCGCTTTGCCGAAGGTGAAGCGCACTGCAAAGATGGAGCAAGCCATATCGATGGGCGCAGAGTTCTATCTCGAGCGAAGACTAGTTGGAGGGAAGCGACCCTCCCCTGCTAGACTCTGGCTTCACTACCCGAATCACTACTATTATGACATTCTTGTTGGTTTGGATATCCTCACGCAACTCGGGTATGGCGGTGACCCGCGCCTTCGACCTGCACTTGACATCCTGATGAAGAAACGTCAGAGTGACGGAATTTGGCTCATGGATAGGCCGCATCCGGACCCGCAGAAGCCCAAGCAACTTGTGATTGAAGAGCCAGGCAGACCCAGCAAGTGGATCACCTTGAAAGCAATGCGCGTTCTGAAACGCATCAACGATGCAGCCTGAGTTTGAGGCCACCGTATAGTGGAGACGCCAGAGGAGGCGAAAAGTAGGTTGAGATATCGCATCAGTTGTTCAGCATCATTCAGTTTGGTGCGATAACCTACGGCTAATCGGCAGACTTCCCCTTCCAGTCCGCTCGCTTTCGCTCGGTTTGTCGTGGCGCATCCCAGTATCCAGGCAGAATTCAGACCAGCAAGCGCCATCAGAGCCATTTCGCGATAGATGATCAGATAGAACAGAGATCAAAGAGGAGAATAATGGAAAGCGTCGACTGACGAAACATGGAACACCCAAAAGGTCTATGGCGTAGACATCATGGGTGCTCCGAAGGGTAGAATCGCGATGACAAAACTGTATGATCCGAAAAGCATGTACAAACCCAATGGATATTCACACGTTGCAGAGGTAACCAAGGGAAAAATCCTTTTGGAAAAATCCTTTTCATGACTGGCCAGGTTGCTCTCGATCAGGAGGGGAATCTTGTGGGAAAGGACGATTACGCCTCTCAGACCAGGCAGGTGTTCGAGAACATTAAGTCCGCAGTTACTGCCGCGGGAGAGAGCATGGGCAGCAT
>JAKASW010000203.1 GCA_021818875.1 Bacteroidota bacterium | reverse complement strand
TGACCGCTGATTAACCGCAAATGAAATTGATTGCACAGATATATCGAGATTTCATCAGCGGCATCAGTGTATTCTGCGGTGGTCATCTGTGTAATCGGCATTACCTGCGGTCGCGGTTCAGACATTTTCCACCACCCTTGTTGCCCCCTCGTCTTTGTCTATGCATTTACCGCACTCCTCTCCACCTCTTCGAAGAGGCCATCCAGTCCATCCTGGATTTTGATTGTCGCAGTGAGAGAGGTAATAAATTTGGAATAATGCGCCACATCATCGGCCGAGAGTGTCCTCCCCTTCCGATCCTTCAACCATTTCTCTGCAACCTGGTAGCCGCCAACATGGTACAACCATACTTCCTTCGGGACTCCGGCGAACCAGTTGTCAGGATTGATATGAACTCGCTTCTTAGCTTCGTCGTAAAACACTTTTTCGACGGCCTCTTTGCCTTTTCCCTCAAACCTCACGCTTGGTTTTGCAAGCTTTTTCGATCTCAATAGGTGCAGGTCAACAAGCTCCTCTCCTGCCGACGCAAGTTTCAGGAACAATTTGTAGTTAGTTGTAAAAGGTACGCGCGGGAAATCCGACTTCAGGAATTCCGCGTACTTTTTTCTGTAGGCGTTCGAGTAGAGAACGGCATAGATGTAGCTGAAAACCTGCTGGCCGGAAATCGGCTTCTTGTAAAGATCTTTCACCCATGCTCGGAACGCCGGAGAATAGTTTAGCTCGGGCTCGTCTCCGTACTCTTCTTCCGGCTCGAAAACCATCATCATCTGGACAACCTTCGGAGCTTTCTTTTTGGTCTCCCTTTCCTTTTGTCTGTTGATCAAAAGAGGAAAAAGTAATTCACCTCCACGATAAAACAAATTGAAATCGACCATGCTTTCTGAAACAAAAGCCAAATTCCATGGATGGTCAATGCCGACCACCTGCCCCTGACGCCCGATTGCGAGAGCTAAATTCTCTTTCAGCATGTGCTGCATTACTTCTTTCCGACTTCTCTCTATGATCGCGTCGTTGTAATAAATCCACCGGTCGTCGAACGGACGATACAGGATCGGTCGGATGGAATCGAGATACTCGACGTCTTTCGCTACCGCTTCACGCGCCTCCTTCAACTTCCATGCACCCGTATCCTTTAAGTTGAACGTCCGCGCAATGAGTTCATCGGGTTCCCTACGATCTGAGAACATTTGTATCCGCCGTACCAGCTTACCTCTCTCCTCGTCGATGGCGAAATTGTCTCTTGAAGTGACAACTCCGACGCTGTTGAGAGCAAATATCTCGGTGATCTTCCAATACCGTTCGTAGCTGCTTAATAGCTTTTCGTTTCGCGGAATGAATAAATACAAATCGCTCCGCGGCTGGAGACGTTCCCACTTTGTCTTCCTGATCTGATTTCTTGAAAGCCATTCATATTTTTTCTCGCGCTCACCGAACAGCTCAGCATGGAAGATTCTGCACTCCCTCTTCTTCTCCTTTTCTTTGACGTAGATAGCGATCGTTACCCCTTGCTGTATGTCGAACACATTCTCATCCTTCGAGCCGTCGGGCGCCTTTTCTTTCTTAAGCGAATTACCGTGCAAATCGAGGATGTAAATTTCATTGAACGAATTCATCAGCGACTGTCGCATCCCTCGAAACGTCGGATTGTCTAAGTAACTGTGGTTGGTGATGAACCCGAGAATGCCTTCCCCAACCTGGTCGATCTTCCACTGGGCGAAACGAATGAACTTGACGTAATCGTCCTGCAGCCATTTCGGATTTTTCTCACCGAGCGGTTTCCCGTCCACAACCTTATAGTTCTCGATCTGCTTTGTGATCCAATCTCCCTTGTTCGACGAGTGACCGGAGTACGGCGGGTTGCCGAGTATGACGAGTATCGGCTCCCGCTTCTTGACTTTCCCCGCAAGCTCGGACTCCTCAGTGAGCGATTCCATGCCGGGTATGGCCGTCTTGGCGAGATTTTCCATCTCGAGTGTATTGGTGAGATAGAATTTGAATCTCTCATCGCCGGTCAGCTTGTGCCCGAGCTCCTCGAGGAGGTATCCCATCTTCAGATGTCCAGCTGCGTAAGGTGCCATCATCAATTCGAAAGCGTAGAAGTGTTCCAGGATGTGCTCCTCGATGAAGCTGGCCTTTGCGCCGGTGCCGTAGTTGGAAGTGAAGCGCTCCACCGCAAGTTTTGCCGCTTCGGCAAGGAACGTCAGCGTCCCGCCCGCAGGATCGAGCACGGTAACGCTTTGAGTGGCGAACCCATCTTCTCGACCGAGCTTCTCTTTCAAGATTATGTCGAGTGAGCGCACGATATATGAAACCACCGGCTCAGGAGTGTAATAGACCCCGCGGCGCTCGCGCTCCTCCGGATTGTATTCGGCAAGGAATGTCTCGTAGAAGTGGAAGATCGGATCGCTTCCTTTTCCATCGTCGAAATACCGTCGAAGTATTTCTTTCACATCCGCGGCAGCGAGGACCTCGGCGATGTCGTCTACGATCGCCTGCATTTGCTCGGGCGGGTCGTATGAAACGAAATGGAATATATCGCGAAGGATCCCGATGGTCTTTGGAATCAGGCTATAAGCAATGGCACGGTCGAACTCCCCTTCCGCCCTTGTCCTCGCCGCGAAAAGGCCGTAGGTTATTGTCTGCGCATAAAGGTCTGCGAACTGGTCGTGCTCAAGATTTGCGATCAGATGCTTCCTGAACGCGTCGTAGAAATTGAGAATCTTTTTGCCGCTCCTGGAAGATGCTTCTCTCAGCTCCTCTTTGATCACCTGATCCCTGAGGAACCTCGTTCTTGTCGCAAGCTCTTTCGCGAGACTCTCCGCGGTGAATTTTGTCGGAAGCGAAAAAGAGAAGAACCGTTCGAGAAGCTGAAAGAATTCGCGTTCATGCTCAACCGGTGGGATGGCTCCGAGCTTGGATGCAATAAACGGCCTTGCGAGCAGGACTTTGTCGACAAGCTGGCCGTTGCGATAAAGTCGGAATTCGTAGAAGTTCGTGAGGATGAGATTTGGGAATGTACCCCTATATCGCGCAAGCTGCTCCGACTCTTCGATGTCCTCAAGCTTCGCAGCCGGCACCTTCGCCTCGACGTAGCCGACCTGAGAATGCTTCCCGTCCCATACGCGGAAGTCAGGGTTTCCCGCCTCGGTCTTCTTCGGGAGAACGGTGATCTGGATTTTCTTCTTGCGCTTCTCCTGCGAGAAAGTCTCAAGGAGATCCTCCAATGAGGAATAGTACGATTCTTCGCGCGCGTCGCCGCGCTTAGTGATGGAAGCGATTGTCTTTATATATGCGTCAAGCACGAGTCAACCTGAAGAATAAAAGTTCTCATCGGAATTCATTAGCCCTTATGCAACTCCCGCCTTCTGCATTTCCCGATTCAATTTTAGTGAACGACTGCGAAAATACCAAGCCTCCCACGCTTAGAGTACTGGCTCACTTTGAAGTATTCCGTCATGTTGAACTCGGTTCAACATCTGGTTTTAGACCCCGAAACAAGCCTGACCTGGAGCGTATCAGTCCAGGGTTCGGGGTGACGGAGTAGCACTTTTGAGACGGCCTCCCGCAATGACAGGAGGCGTGGAGGGGGATTGCAGCTCCGACAATTAATGGTACCGGCGGATCGCAATGACTCCTTTGGAGAGAGGCGCAGCTGTTGCGCTACGCGATTCACGCGGAGGTTTCGAGGAAGATGTGTTCCTTCTTCGTGTTCATCGCCACCTTTTTGTGACTCTGTTTAGCTTTGCGTCTCTGCGCCTTTGCGTTGAGACTCAATCTCCGCCGCGTTATTTCCTTTTTGTCATGCTCAGCAGAACACCTTTGAGCTTATCCAATTCCTGACCGTAGTTTGCCCAGTCACCGTTCTTCAGATAATTCAGGGCCTTGTTGTAATGGTTCAGCGCCTCCTGTGCCATGCCGGACAACGGACCTGTCGGAACTCCGGTGATGGCTTTCTGTGTCTGGACAGTAGAAATAGTATCTGCAGAGAATACGGCTCGCAGAGCATCATCCAGGTTATCGCGCATTTGCAGATTATCCCGAAGGGCAACGATGACACGCTTCAATTCCGGCATCTTGCTCTGTTCCGACTGGAGGTAAACGGGCTCTACATACAGGAACGAATGTTCAATCGGGATGACAAGCAAGTTCCCTCGAACCACGCTGGACCCCATTTGATTCCATAGAGTCAACTCGGAAGAGATATCGGGTTTTTGATTTATCCGCGCGTCAATTTGCAGCGGGCCGTAAATCAACTTCTCCTTAGAGAGACTGTATTCCAGCAA
This sequence comes from Bacteroidota bacterium, assembly GCA_021818875.1. Classification (GTDB taxonomy): domain Bacteria; phylum Bacteroidota; class Ignavibacteria; order Kryptoniales; family JAKASW01; genus JAKASW01. The sequence goes on along the minus strand of JAKASW010000203.1, from coordinate 3,718 downwards.
TTGCCCGTAATTGTCGCCGTCACACCGCGCACACAGCCAGGACACCATGTTGTTTTTGTTCGCCGGTGTGAAAGGAATCATCAAAATGAACTCCTCCGATTTGGTGCCCGGTAACCTCATGATGATGTAATAAGGGAGCATCGGCTGCTCCTGCTGGTTGTAGACTTCCTTCGGAATACTCCACAGGTCTTCCTGGTTGTAGAAAACCTGTGGATTTGTCATGTGGAATGTCCTGTACATTTCCGCCTGGACCTCAAACATATCCATGGGATAACGTATATGCCTTCTCAGAAATGCGGGCATCTCGCTGATTGGTTTGAACAGAGTGGGAAAGATTTTCTCGTACGTCCGGATCAGCGGATCCGAAGGGTCGATAACATAATATGTAACGTCTCCATTATACGCATCGAGGCCTACCTTTACGGAATTCCGGATATAGTTGATCCCATAGTAGTTTTGTCCCCCGTAAAAAGGTTGCGAGTAAGGAAACATGCTCGATGTGGTATATGCGTCATTAATCCAGTACAGCTTACCGTCGTTGCCCACCACCAGGTAGGGCTCGGAGTCGTATTTGAGAAATGGTGCAATCGTTCTGTCGCAGTCGGTGATGTTTCTATGGAACATGATACGGCTCTCGCTTGTCACGTAGCCGGTCAGGAGGATGTTTATGTCCGAGAATTTCCATGCATAAACCAGCCTTCGAAAAAAGTCGGACAGTCGGACGCCGCCTGTTCCATGATAGTGTGTGTAAACATCTTCGTTGCCCTTTGGATAATCGAATTCTTTGGTTTTCGTGTTGACAAGGACATACTGATTCGTTTGTTCGCCATAGTAGATTTGCGGCCGGGTAATGGATAAAACGCTTGAAGTGGGCGGGATGTCTTTCACGATGAGATCGGGCATGCCGGCTTCGGTGATCTCGTTCACGGGGCTCATGACCAGGCCGTAACCGTGCGTGAACTTCAGATGAAGGTTGATCCATGTTTGTGCGCGGGCAGGAAGCTGCGAAGCAGGTAGTTCTCTGGCTGCAATAGCCACCTCCGTATACCTCCCATCCAGATGATACCGATCTACCTGCACATTGTTGAAGTTGTAATAGAGCCGGATTTCCTGCAGCTGCCTGTAAGTCTCGATAAGCGGCCTGGTATCCCAGAGCCTGATGTTGTGTATCGTGGAATCATTTGCCTTCATTTCGGCATAGGTCAGGGGTTGTCCCACCGGGAAAGGTTTGTCCTGGACTTTGTTCAACCCAAACCCCAGCCGGGTGAATTTAATATTGTTGAGAATATAAGGCGTCTCCATTGTCAACTGGTTGGGCTTGACCACGTATTGTTCAATCAGGCTGGGATAAATCCAGGAAAAAAGAATAAGGACGGCAAAGAAGAGGCCGATTGAATAGAGAGCGTATCTCCATTTCTTGAAGTAGGGCACCATGAAAAAAAACACCGCGACGATCAGGGATGTGATGAACACCGTCCAGTAGGCTGGAATCTGCGCATGGACATCCGCGTATGATGCGCCGTATGCCACACCTGAGCTCGAATACATCAAATTGTATAGGTTCAGTCTGAAAACCAGGGCGATCCCCAGGAAAAATAAACCACCCAGAACCGCCAGGTGAGACTGGGCTTTCTTGTTGACATAGAAGCGGTTTCCCTGGACGCCGATAGCCTGGTCCATGAAATAGGAAGTCAGAACCCCTAACGAAATGATGACTACAGCAAACAAATACCACCCCTGCAAAAAATCATAGAGCGGCAGGCGGAAAACATAGAAGCCCGCATCCTTTGAAAAGATCGGATCTGCGATCCCAAATTTAGAAGCGTGCAGAAATTTCAAAAATGTTTCCCATGTGCCGGATGCCTGTGAACCCATGATAAATGAAAAGAAGAGAATAATGGCTGCCCATGAATATTTGGCGTACCTGTCGCTGAAAATGATATCGGAAAGCCTGGGGGCTCGCTCAGCGAATGGCACCTTCAACGTGCGAGTATAGCTTCCGCGCTTTCTTGCAACGGCAATGTTCCACCATGCAAAAAGTCCAAACACGAGAAAGAAGACGAGAAACGACAGAATCTTTGCCCAGAGGATCGTGGTAAATACAGCGCCGTAACTAAGACTCCGAAACCACAGCCAGTCGCCGTAATATCCGACAAAGATGGAGAATCCCACGAGGATGGCTATAAGAAGAATGGCAGATGAAAGAAGGATTAATTTTGTTTTCATGATCGATGTCCTTACCGGTCTGATTCATTGTGATACGCGCCCGGATTGTAACCCTGCACTAAGTTAGCGCATCGGTCAACGATTGGCAAACCACGAAATAGATCCCCCGATTTTGCACGGACAAAGAATCCGGACCGGGGCTGTTCCACTATATTAGCATTGCTTGCCGGGGTTCTCTCGTCGCCCTGCTTGGGACGGAACCCCTTCAGGAAAATCTTTTCCCGCCGATCATGAAAATATCGGACTCTTGACTTCGCTGTCTGCTAAGTTTTAGCCATTATGTGGGATTCAATGCTACTTCAGCTCGTCGGGGGGCAACTTCGTCGCATAGAGATATGCGGAAAAGAAGCCGCTCGCTTCGGGTCCAATTTCATTTTCGGCGTCCTCCAGGAACAGAACTGTAGTCGCAATTCTTCTATCCCTGAATCTCAAATACAGTCTCTCCAAGAATTCATCAACTTTCTCGGTGCCGAATCTTCGCTGAGCATCAATAAACATCAGGGCGGATCTGTCATAACGATTGACCTCGCGATCCAGAGAATTATTCTCCGTCTCTGCGATGGAGTCTCGGTCCTACAATTAGCTCCATATTGTCTCTATTCTTTCTCGATCTGATTGGCGAAGTCCCTCCCGTACATTTCTTCCGCAGCTCGAAACGACGAAAACTCAGCCAGACCTTCGTTGATCCTGTCGTCAAGCATATTAGGGCCTGCAATCATCCACCAGAAGTGCGCGGCCTCGTGCGCGAGATACTTGAACTCGCGAGCGACTCCAAACTTGTCTTGACGGCCTTCGATAGCTCTGTTTTCAGAGACAACAATAAAGGGAAGTCGGGAATAACCCCAGAAGTCTCGCGGAGAAGAGGCAACTCTCACAACATCCTTTTCACAAGATCCCGGAAACTTGTCTTCGTCGTCTCTGGATGTCCTCGGTGCAAAACTCAGATCAGAAATGGGAGCGGATCGATCCCGCACTTGACAAGAATACATTAAACTGAAGGTCATGAATTGGATGCCTGTACGTCTAACACTGAGCCTCTTGATTTGCCGGAACGAAATGGCCCACCATGACCTGTTCATCAGCATAAGCATTCATTGTCGTGGAGTAACCTTCCCCACCGTGTTTTCGTTTTGGGACCGGTTAGTCTGGCTTCGGAAAGATGGGGACGGATTTAGTAATGACCATGAGGAATCTCGTGGTCATCGAGAGCTTTCATCACTTCATCTGCAATCTATGCAAACTCTCATCTTCACTCCCATCGGGAAGCATCCAATCTGGATGTGGCTCACCACGTTCCTCCGTCTGATAACGGACGCAACTCTCCCAATCTCCCCTGCAATATAGTTCCACCCACTTCTTGTCCAATTTTCCATCCTCATAAAATCTTTTCATCGGACATACCATATACCATTTACAATCCTTGAGCATAACCTACATCCTCCCATGACTCCTTGTTGTCTGACCTCCAAACCGGTGATTCATGATGAGATCG
>JAKASW010000202.1 GCA_021818875.1 Bacteroidota bacterium | reverse complement strand
CCGAAGTTCAAGGAACTGGTGCGCTGGGCACTAAAGGGATAAAATCGTGTCGTACGATGATCGACGTTGCCGGGGTGAGCAGGCGTAACGGCCACCGGAACTTTCTCGATTGGCTCGCTGGTTTCACCGAACGATACATCCAAATCGAAGAACGCGCGGCCGACTCTTGCCATTTCCTCGATGTCTTCAATGGTTCTGATTCTCCTTCTGTTCCCGACCGTTTCAATTAGCCGGTTGCCAACCAGACTTATCCTCCCATCGCTGGTGGGGAGGCTGCAAATGAGTCGGCGCTTGTAGTATGACGACGGTACTACTTCCTGGTATTGGTGCATTATCTCGAAGTACTCCAGAGACCTTGGTGCCAGTGTGAAATAATACTTGGTGACAAAAGTGCGTGAGACAGGATTCCATTTCTCAAGTGATAAGTGATTCTTGCCGTCGACCACTGAGTCATCCGCAATGTGATAGTCACTCATGGCGTCAGTCTGTATTTTGCCGGGAATGAGTGCCATTGGCGTGAGGGGATTATCGCCGAATCCTACATCAACAAGATACCTCTGCCCCAGGATAGTAACGACAATTGCCATGTGCTCAAACTCCGTTAGGAATCCGCCTTTCTCTGCCACGAGTGCCGAAATGAGCATTGAATCATAACCGAGTGAACGCAGGAGCCAGTGAAAGAGTCCGTTGAGTTCATAACAGTAACCGCCCCTCTTTCGCGAGACAATCTTCCTGTAGAACGATTCGACGGAGAACTTGACAGGAATTCCGTTGTAAATGTCGAAGTTCTCGAACGGGACATGGAACATGTGGTTTGACTGGAGCCGGACGAGGTTCTGAAGGTCCGGCGTAATTCTCTCGCTCATTCCTATTCTGTGCAGGTATGGGCTTGTTTCCATCACTTGCCTGCCGCCTCTGGTTGAATTCCTGACAACTCTTCTTTCGCTTTTTTCCCAAATACAGCTTTGAGTTTCAACTGCACTTGTTCGAACAACTGATATACGACAGGAACGAGCACAAGTGTCAGGAACATGGAACTGAGCAATCCACCGATAATCGCCCACGCAAGACCCGACTTGAATTCGGATGCTGCGTCGGTCGAGAGTGCGAGTGGAAGCATGCCGAGAACCATGGCTGTTGTTGTCATGACAATCGGCCTTATTCTGCTCTCGCCGGCTTCGATTAGGGCATCGAACGTAGACAACCCTTCTTCTCTCTTCTTTTGATTCGTCCTGTCCACAAGCAGGATCGCATTCTTACCGACGAGGCCGATCAACATTATGACCCCGAGGATTGTGAATATGTTGAGCGAGTTTATCGTCAGTGCGAGCGCCAGGAATGCACCGACCATGGCGACAGGTATCGAGAAGAGGATCACCAATGGGTGAAGGTATGAATCGTAAAGCGCGACCAAAACCAGATAAACAAATATTATCGCTGCTACAACCGCGATTCCAAGACTACTAAAGGCATCGGACTGCTGTTTCAGATCTCCCCAGTATGTAATGTTGACACCGGGCGGAAGCTGTTTCTTTGCCATAGCATTTCTTATTTCCTGTCCGACTGTGCCCTCGGGACGCCCGACCACTTGTGAGTACACCGTCACCGAACTAATGCGATCCCACCGTTGAAGTACCGATGGACCTGTGGATTGGTATACTCTGGCAAATTGTTGCAGTTGGATCTGCTGCCCTTTGTTGTTGATAAAAGTCAAATCCTTAAGGTCGGAAATTTTAGAACGATCGAATTTGTCCAGCGAAACCATGATGTTGTAGTCATCTCCGCCCTGTGTGAATTTTGCGTCGTCGTTCCCCTGCATCGCCACTTGCAAGGTGGCACCGACATCCGCGATTGAGAGTCCGAATGCGGCAAGTTTCTGCCGGTCTATCGCAACACGCATCTCCGGGTTTGCCAGACTGGTTGAGAGCCGTACGTCAGCAGTGCCCGGAATTGATTTGACTACATCCTCGAGTACCTGGGCGGATCTGAGAACGTCCGCGCGGCTCGGTCCAGTGACTATCAACTGTATCGGACTTGAGTTTGCAGTCCCGAATATTCCGATGGAATTCACTCGCACGCGAAGGCCGGGGATCTGTTCCGCAAATTCTTTGATCTTTTCGCCAACTTGTTCAGTGGAAAGCTTTCTCTGTCCTTTTTGTACCAGGTCGACATCGATCTCGGAGTTATGGTTTGATGTAAAACCGATGAAGCCTTCGTTTGATACGCCGACCGTGACAAAATCCTTCTTAACCTCCGGAAGGGAATTCACGTAGCGTTCAACTTTTTCTGTTACCAGGTTCGTCTGCTGCACCGTATAGTCCGGCGGCATATCCAGCGTGACCTCGAATTTTCCCATGTCTGTTTGCGGGATGAACGCTGAGCCTATGAAACCAAGTGGCGCAAGCGCAAGAGCGGCAAAGAACAGGAGCGCAGAAAGCGCTATTACTTTCCAACGGTTATGGAGACTCCATTTCAGTAGGTCTATATACCGCGCTATCAGGGAGCGGAAATATCTTTCGAATCCTATCGCAAATTTCCCGATCAGAGTCCCTTCAGTCATTCTTTCGAGTCTGCTGATTCGCGAAGCGAGAAGCGGGGTAACGGTAAACGAAACAAAGAGACTCATCAGAGTGGAGATGACCACCACCAACGCAAATTCGCGAAGGATGTCTCCGACGAGCCCGCCCGTCAGAGCGAGCGGAAGATATATCACGACATCGACCATTGTTATTGACAGAGCGGCAAAACCTATCTCGTTTCTCCCTTTCACCGCCGCTGCTCGTGGTTCTTCGCCTCTTTCGAGGTGGTGGTGGATGTTCTCGATGACCACGATGGAGTCGTCAACCAGAATTCCCACGACGAGCGAAAGACCGAGCAGCGTCATCAGGTTGAGACTGAATCCAAGTGCATACATTACTATGAATGTTGAAAAGATCGAAGCCGGAATCGCAAGCATTACGATGAATGAATTTCGAATGCTGTGAAGGAATAGCAGCATGACGACCGCGACCAAAAATACGGCGAGGAGAAGATCGAACTCTACTCCATCGACAGCCTGCATCGTGAATTTGGATCCGTCGTCTGCGATATTGAATTTCACGTTTTCCGCTTTGTACTCGTTCTGGATCTTTGTTAGCTCCCGGCGCACGAGCTTACTTACATCCACCTCATTTGCGTCAGTCTGCTTCTGCACTAGTATGCCGATCGACGTAACGCCATTGATACGAGTTATCGTCTGGACTTCCTTGTGTCCGTCCTCCACATCGGCGACGTCTGACAGGCGCACTTCACCGCCTTCCGACGATTTCTCTAAGATCAGGCTCTTGATTGCACTGATAGAAGTGAACTTGCCGGCCAACCGCACAACGAGCTGGTTGCGACGGCTTTGAATTGTCCCGGCAGGGAAATCTATATTCGAGGTTTTAATCGCATTCAAGACCTGCAGGACGGAAATTCCATAAGCGTTAAGCTTCCCTTCATCGAGATTGACTCTGATTTCTCGCTGGGTGCCTCCGACCAATGTTACTAGACCGACACCCGGCACCTCGGAAAGCTGCGGCTGGATCCGGTCAAGCACAAACTGGTACATTTCTCTTGCTGGCAAACTACTGGTGACTCCAAGCCTCAGAACCGGGATCGCTTGGAGGTCAATCTTGGATACTGACGGAGTCTTAACGCCAACAGGGAGTGTGCCCACTATCTGGTCAATCTGTTGTTGTGCCTGTTGCATCTCGGTGTTTATGTCTGCGTTCTGATCGAATTGCACGATGACGAAAGAGACTCCTTCACTGGAAGTGGAAGACACGCTGTTGATCTTGTCAAGCGACGACAGTGTATTTTCCAACGGCTTTGTGACAGAGGTCTCGACCTCGTCAGGTGAAGCACCCGGATATACCGTGGTGACTGTTAGCACCGGCGGGGTAATCTTCGGAAGAAGCTGATAGTTCATGTTGAGCAGGCTGTAGACTCCGAGGAGTGTAAGAGCTCCAAAAACAACAACCACAAGTGTCGGCCTCTTTATAGCTAATTCAGTTATAGTCATCTTAAATTGTCCTTGTCAGCTTATCTATCCGTTCACGTTGTCTTGTCGTTGCGACTGGTTCATCACGTTTACTTTGTAGCCGTTTTCTAGATTATCCTGTCCGTTTGTCACAACCGTTTCACCCGGATGGAGTCCACTAAGTACCTCGAGATAGTTGTTGAATGTGTGGCCGACCACGATATTCTTCAACGTTGCGACACCATCCTTCACGATGTATACCTGCGGTGCCTCGACGCTTCCGACAAGAGCCTGTCTGGGTATGACCAACGAATTAGCGGCAAAGTTTTCCTTGAAATAGACGGTCGCAAACATTCCAGCTTTCAACGGATGCGCACGGCTGTTTGGAAAATCTACTTCGACCGGATACGTGTGATCCACATCGCCCTTCGAGCTTATCCACTTGATGTGTCCGGAGAAATCGACTCCGGGATATACGCTGGTGGTGACACGGACTCTCTCCCCGGGTTTAATGTCGATGACATGCCTTTCGCCGACGTTGACAGTGACCTTAAGGCTCGCGATATCCACCACTTCCGCCACGACCATCCCGGGACTGACAAATGTACCCATATTGACGGTACGTGATGTTACGATTCCTGAGATCGGACTGGTGATTCTGGTATTATCGAACTCGCGTTTCGCCATCACGAACTTGTCGTTTGCAGATTGATACTCGAGTTCGGCATTTTCGAGCTGTGAATCCGTCACGGAATTCTCTCTGTAGAGATGCTTGAAGCGGTTGTAGTCTTTTGTGGCTTTATCCAGGTTCACTTTGGCAAGCTGGAGAGCAGCTGCTTGGAGTTTGTCGTCGAGCTGTACCATCACGGCACCGGCGGGCGCATAATTGCCGACGCTGGTAAGGACCTTAGTCACTTTTCCGGAAGATTCTGAGACGACTTTGACATCGTTGCTCCCGTTTATTGTCCCGATCAGGTTGAGATCATCATTGATGTCCTTTGTTCCGACAACCGCGGTGGCGACCGCAAACGAACTGGGATTCAAATTCTTGGTTTCAGCCTTAATCTGGGATCTGTTTCGGAGAAGGATCATGACGATCAAAGCAAAAACGATGAGCACGACTGAATATACTTTTAGCCTTTTCATATTCCACCTTAATGTTTCATTTCCTGTTTATATCATTGTCAGTTCCGGTGACCATGGAATAACACAAAGAGAACATCGAATAAAGAAATCTCTCATAATCGCTTGAGGACTTCTCCGTCGAGATAATTTGTTTCCCGGATTCGTCTCTTTGTGTAGAATCGTGACGCCTGCCGCCACCCTTTTTTCGGGAGATTCTCCCGTGCCTGGCTTCAATTTTCGACGACATTCTTTTCATATCTTCATTTCACTTGGCCGCCTTAGAAGGTTCCTGTGAATAAGAGAGATATTTCTTTCTCCCTTCGTCGGTAAGTATTCCTTCGAAGATTATTCTCGAGATTGCTTCGAATGCCTGGCTTCCCGTCAATGGAAGGTCCGACAATGTCTCAGGATTGATGATAGCCTCGACGGCGTGCATATAAAGCAACAGCAAGACGTTCCTGTCTACATCGTACCTGAAGATGCCGGTTTCGAATCCAGCTTCCAGGATGTTCCTGACCCTCTCAAAAGCCTTGCCCCTTTTGTAGTCATGCATTTCGTCCCAGATCTCCGGCTCAACTTTCTGAATTTCCTGAAGATGATTGATCTCCGAGGAACGCGCTCCCACATAGTCGAGAATGGTTCTGACTTTACCTATGAAGTCGAGGTCATTACTTTTCCAAATAGACTCGATGTGGTCCATGAATTCACACTGTTGGTCTTCCATCATCTCTCGTAGAACTTCCTGCTTGTTTGCGAAGAAGTGGTAAAGCGTCTTCTTGCTGATTCCGAGACTGTTGGCAATTTCCTCCATGGTCACTTTCGAATAGCCATGCTGCCCGAACAATTCGCGGGCTTTCTTGATGATCCTCTCTCTTCTTTCCTTCTCTTCAATTGACATCGCAAATTTCCTTTATACGGACAAAACGATTTTCGTTACTTTCGTTTCCCGGCGAAGCTAAAAAATGCACCTATTAGGTGCGCCTGTCACAAGGGAAACGATATTCGTTTAGAACGTTTACAAGTTACTCCTTTTGCAGCCAGATGTCAAGTGCAGAGCCGGTGCACTCTGATGATTCGGTCCAATGAACGAACCTTGTTAAGCTCGCATCGCTCTGACGATTCTTCGTGCACGTTTGTCGGCATAATGATCATGCACTACAAGCATCGCATGAACGACGGCCGGGATCCACAGGAGAAAGCACAGGAAGAAATTGAGCAGTGCTTGTATCGGCTTGCCGCTGAACAGGACTGCAATTGGCGGAAGGAAAAAGGCGACTATGTAAAGCATGCTGTTATCCGAATAAGTCCTGGCAAGGTTTAGTTGTTTAAGTTCACCTACGGAGAAACTACCAGGCAAGTTTCATGGGCGATTGTGCCTTCGACAGAAGATTGGTCCGACTGTCTGTTGCTGGGAGAGAATAGATGCCGGGCCCCGGTTATAGATGACTAAATTCAGGCCCGGCACGACAGAAGTAAGGTGTCACGCTGGAGAAACTACGAACCAGTATAGTTCTTCCACACGATGGGATCTGTTAATTTAGTCACACGCCGACTTGTTAGAGGGATTTAACAGTTGCAGATCCAGTGATTCGGGAATCTCACGGCAATTTGCGGGAGCTGGTGGAACGGAGAAAATTGATTGACCGTCTATCGGAAAGAGATTCTGAACTTCAGCGCAGCCAGTACGCTGGTGAGATAATCATCTTCCGTCGAAAGAACGGCGGTCATGTTCGAGAACTCATATCGGAACTTGTATTTTCCTCTGAGCTCTTTGAAGTACATGCCGCGGTCTGTTTCCTGCTTGTCGGTGATCTTTCGAAGCAATGAGTCGTCCTCCGTGATGTCGTAGCATTTTCTAACCAGATGAGAAATTATGCCTTCAGGAATCACGAGGTCCTGAGGTATTGTAATCTCAGGATGATCGGGTGGTTTAATTGCTGAGTTGGCGTTCCATGATTGTTCGAAACCGAAATATCTGCAGAACTGATCGTAAACCATTTTTGTCGCGTTGACTTTGCCGTCGATGGAGTAGCCTGCAATATGTTGAGTGCCGATTGCGCACATTGACAATAGTTCTGTGTCGATGTTCGGTTCCCTTTCCCACACGTCGAGTACCGCAAATCCAGGAGTGCCCGTTCGCAGTGCTGCTTTTAGCGCCTGGTTGTCGACGACTGCCCCGCGCGAGGAATTGATGATTATGGAACCTCTCTTCAATTTGGAAAGTCTTTCGGCGTTGAAGAGATGGTGAGTCGGATCCGTACCTCCTTTCGTATAAGGCACATGAATTGTAATGATATCGGCGTCCATAAGATTGTCAAGAGGAAGGTATCGTGGATCACCGGTGGACCTAGCGAGCGGAGGATCGTTCTGGCGGACTTCCATCCCCAAAGACTCTGCAACACGCACTATCTTGCTTCCGATATTCCCGACTCCGACGACGCCGATTTTCTTGCCTTTCAGTTTGAGCCCGTTTTTTTCTGCGAAAGTGAACAACGCGGAGAAGACATACTGTACCACTGCATTTGAATTGCATCCGGGTGCACTCGCAAAAGCGATTCCGTGATTCTTCAGGAAATTCGTATCGACATGATCGGTGCCTATGGTCGCAGTGCCGATGAACTTCACTTTGCTTCCGGCAAGAAGCTTCTCATCGACTTTTGTTTCGGATCTGACGAGAAGTGCATCGGCATCTTTTACTGCTGCATTGTCTATTGCACGGCTGTCATATTTTGAGATTTCGCCAAACGCACCGAATGCTTCTTCGACAAACGGTATTCTTTGGTCACAAACTATCTTCACAGACGCCTCCGGTAACTAGACTCAAAGTTAAGTTTGCTTTTGTGGTTTGGAGCTTGGTCGAATCTTTCAGATTAGGACTTGGAGTTTACTATATCGTCAAGGCTGTAA
>JAKASW010000201.1 GCA_021818875.1 Bacteroidota bacterium | reverse complement strand
TACTCAACCAATCTGTCACTGATGTTGCGCCGCTATGCGGCTCCGGCTATCTCCTGTACGAAGTGATGGAACGGTGTGAGTTTCGATGTTCGCTGCATCGAGGCTCGTGCCGCTTTGCCTGACTTGCATCTAAACTCATATACGGATAGATCGACTGAACGAGATAAAACTGAGCTATTACTCGAATATTCAACGATTTGACATTTACCGTCCTCCAAACAACATTGGCCGCCTTCTGAGCGACATTGGCGGACTTCCCGACTACATTGGCAGGCTTCCGAGCGACATTGGCGGACTTCCCGACTACATTGGCAGGCTTCCGAGCGACATTGGCGGACTTCCCGACTACATTGGCCGCCTTCCCAGCGACATTGGCGGACTTCCCGACCACACTGGCCGCCTTCCGAACGACTCTGGCTGCCTTCCCGACGATGTTGGCTGTCATCACACCGATGTTTACTCTTTTCCTAACCACATTAACGGTTATCGTAAATGTATTTGTTATCATGCAACACACTCACCCCGTTCTGCTGACCAGGTCTGCCGTTTCGCTAACGTCACTTGCGGGTCGTGTATCTGTTTCGATGTGGACTCCGGAGGGAGAGATTAACCGCCGAGAGCGCAAAGTTACGAAAAGATTCTTTTGATAATTGAGTAGACTTGGAGTGCTTTGCGAGCTTCGGGGTTAGAAAGATGCTTGAAGTTCTTCGGGAGCGTGGAATCTGAGGCACTACCAACCTGCCGGAAAGTCGAATCAAATTGGTTATATTCAAAATGGAAAACGGGAGCAGCAATAAGTCTGAGACTTATTAGGGACAAGGCGCAACATCAGAAAATTATCGGCGACTTTTTGTACTCAAAGCAGGAAGTCCTCTTCGCATACATCTTCGGCTCGTTTGTTCGGAGCGATCATTACCACGGCATTGACGTGGCTGTATATCTCGAAAGAAGTCTCAACTTTGAGGACGCGGTAAAATATCCATACGGTTATGAGAGCCTTATGATGGGAAAACTGAGTCGTCTCACACGCGTGAACATCGATTTTGTTATAATGAACAAAGCGGAGATTGTCCTCTCACAACGAATCGTGAACGGTAGTATTCTCCTTTTCAGTAAGGATGATCGCACAAGGATTCAATATGAGCACTACGTTCGGTGCCTTTATATTGACACCGAACATTTACGGGGAATTCAGAGATATTATTTGAGAAAGCATATCAACGATGCCTGACCTGGAAATCATACAAAGACATATCTCAGCACGCATTGACGGTCTCGCCAGGCTCCAGCGTCACAGTAACGCTACAGCAGAGCAAGCCAAGCGAGACCCGGATCTTCTGTGGATTTTAGAAAGAGGTATTTACCTCGTTATCCAAAACCTATTAGATATGCTGGCGCATATCGCGTCGTCAGATTTCAAGGGAGTATGGGCCTCTTACTCCGACATCGGTGACATATTCCAGAGACACGAAATCATTTCAGAAGAAGATAAGAACCTTCTGAACAAGATGGCAATTTACAGAAACATGCTTAGCCATGAGTATTTTTCATTGGATTCAGGAATATTGCTCGACATCGTAAACAATCATCTTTCAGATTTTACGAAGTTTCAACTAATAATAATGGATTACTGCAAGCTCTGAGTGGCTCGGGTATTGAGAGGTTAAGTTGGACGGACAAAGCACTTTGCTCATTCTCGGTGCGACAAGCGACATTGCACGCGCGGTGGCGCACAGGTACGCATCCGAAGGATGGAACATCATCCTTGCCGGCAGGAACATTGAGATCATCGACCGCGATGCAGAAGATATGCGGGTCAGATACAAGGTCGATGTCAAAGTCGCCCGCTTCGAGGCATTGGATTTCGATTCCCACAGAAGCTTTTGGCTGCAGCTCGGTGAGAAACCTGACGGCGTTCTTTTCGCCATCGGGTACCTCGGCGACCAGGAAGAATGTCAATCGGAATGGAGCCAGAGCAGAGTCGTGCTGGACACGAACTTCACATCCGCGGTCTCGATACTTAACATCATTGCCCGGGATTTCGAGAACTCGGGGAAGGGGTTTATTATCGGGATCAGCTCTGTGGCTGGCGACCGGGGAAGGATGAGCAACTATATCTACGGGTCCGCCAAAGCCGGATTCTCAGCATATTTGTCGGGCCTGAGGAACCGGCTTTCGAGGAAAGGGGTTCAGGTTATGACTGTCAAACCAGGTTTCGTTGCCACAAGGATGACGGAGGGGAAGGGTTTGCCTGCGTCGGTTACCGCTTCGCCGCAGCAGGTCGCAGACGATATCTTCAGAGCTCAGCGCCGTGGCAAACCGGTACTGTACACAAGATGGTTCTGGAAACCGATCATGCTTATCATAATTCATCTTCCGGAGCGGATTTTCATGAAGAGAAACCTGTAACATCCGTCGGAATATCCGCGACTCTTTTCTTCTAATATCACGCAAATATCAATCTGCTTATCCGGGCTATAAGTAATCCATTCCGCGACTTCGGCAGATGCAGTCCTTCCTGACCTCACAAATTCACCGGCTCTGATTACGTAGCATCATAGATCGTATGGGGGGACGGCACCCCGGGCCTCTTGGGGGTCTCCACAAATACCCGGCGGCTTGCCGCGGTAATGTCTATTTACAACCAACATCATCAAATCCAACATCTGATATTCAAAGTCAAACGTAACCGAAAACCTGCACTGTCCATCATATTTTTCGTGAGACTCCTTTATCATTTCGTACTACATCACTCTTTCCCTGTGAATTACTGAAGAATCACACTTGGTCTGATACCATGACTGTGATCTGGAGCACTAACTTGATCGCGTTGATGATAGACCAGGAAACGAACCCGGTCCTTTTCATCAGGGAACATAGCGTTGCAGCTTGGGGGTAAGAGAGTTTGTTGACCTGAACTCTCAATTAATGTAGAAGAACGTATAGGCTCTCACATGTCTGAGAGTATGAAATAGAAGGAGCTGCAATGAAACAATTCGTCCGGATACCGGGTGTCATCTTGTCGGCAGTTGTGTTCCTCTTCATGGCCGTCGGGATCGGGGATGCGCAAACAAAGCCATGCATAAGAGGTTACATCGGAAACTGGGAAGTAAACCAAAACGATAATGGCCCAATGCCGATATCCAAAATCAACTTCAAAGGATTGACAATTCTTGATTGGATGGCAATAAGCCCATCCACCACTTCGCCTTTTTTTGCCACCGGTTGGGAATACTCCGGCAGTATCCAGAAGATTATCGCTGCAGCGCATGCCGCCGGAGTCAAGGTAATATGTACGATCGGGTCTGCCGCCACTGAGTCACGGTTTCTTACTGCTACGGATCCGACAAACCTGCCTGTGTTCGTGGACAGTCTGAAGAATTTCCTTCAAACCGAGGGATTCGACGGTCTTGACGTGGATTGGGAGCCGCTGAATGCCTCCGACACTACTCAATGGAAGACAATGATTATAGCATTGCGGCAGGCGCTGCCCCGGCCGCAATATCTGCTGACCGCAACGAGCGCAAACTGCTACCAGGTCCTTGGTTCAATGCAAAGCTATCTCGATCAAGTTGGCCTGATGACTTACGGAATGGGATATCCCGCGGGTGGGTATCTCTCTGACTACTCGTCGCCGCTTTACTCCGGCGGTCACGTCGAACCTTTTGACAACACGACCCCGACCAATTCGATCGACAACGTGGTAAAGAAGTATGAAGCGGTTGGCGTTCCGGCTTCAAAGATCTTGATCGGATGCGAGCCGGGCGGCGAATACTGGGGAGGTATCACCGGGCCGTACCAGCCAATAACCGGTGTGACGAACTTCAGACAGGACATACCTTACACGACCATTATGTCCACCTACTACAAACCGAGTCTTTACCATTGGGACGATACCGCTAAAGCAGCATACCTTAGCTTCGACACAACCGACACTGCCGACGATTGGTTCCTTTCTTACGATGACACAACCGGGCTGAAGTCTAAATTGAATTATGTCTCGACGACCGGAATCGGCGGAGTGATGATCTATGAAATCGGCATGAGCTACTACCAGGCCACGGGGGACAATCCTTTCCTGGATGTTGCTCAAGAGTACTTGCAGGGCCAATCCTCAACTACTCCGACGGGACCGACAGTCTCCATATCATCACCTTCAAACGGAACAACAGTCTCAGGAACAATTAACATCTCTGCCAATGTCACAGACAACTTGAGTATTACAGGAGTCACGTTCAAAGTGGACGGCAACCAGTTAGGGAGCACATTGACATCGGCACCCTACTCGACCTCCGAGAACACAATGGGACTTCTCAACGGAACACACACAATAACTGCAACAGCTACCGACGCGGGAGGAAATACCGCAACCTCAAGTACCACCGTAACCGTAAGCAACGCACAACCGGGACCGACAGTTTCCATATCGTCACCTGCAAACGGAACGACGGTTTCAGGAACGATTAACATCTCCGCCAATGTCACAGACAACTTGAGTATTACGGGAGTCGAGTTTAGAGTTGACAGCACTCAGGTGGGAAACACACTAACCGATCCACCGTATTCCGACTCGGTAAATACAACAACCCTTTCTAACGGCACACATACAGTTTCTGCAACTGCTACGGATGCCGGAGGTAAGAGTGCGACATCGAGCGTCACGGTCACTGTAAACAACGTGCCGCCAGGTCCGACGATTTCAATAACGTCTCCGGCTGCAGGAGATACAGTATACGGAACAATTACTATCTCTGCCGATGTCACAGACAAAATGCACATAACCGGAGTCGTCTTTAGAATAGACAGCAGTCAGATTGGCGACACTGTCACCACAGCACCATTTTCCATTTCTGAGAACGCCACGTTGCTTTCAAACGGCTCGCACACTATAAAAGCAACAGCCATAGATTCAGGAGGGTATAGCGCCACTTCAAGCATTACTGTGACCGTCCACAATACGCCTCCTCCTCCACCTGCACCGCCCAAAGTGGCAATTACTTCTCCGTCAAACGGCGCGACAGTTTCCGGAACAATAACGCTTAGTGCAGTTGCCTCCGACAGCATCGGAGTGTCGAGCGTGTATTTCAAATGCGGTAGTTACAAGGTGGGAAACGATGTCACGACTCCTCCGTACAAGGTATCGTTCAACACAGACTCTGCGTCGAACGGCTCCCACACAATTCTTGCAATCGCGTGTGACTCGTCGGGAGATACTTCCAGCGCATCGGTGACAATCAACGTCTCAAACACAGTGTCTCCTCTTCCGCCGATCGATAGCGGGCTTGTAGTGTACCATGATAGTCTCAGCACCCCATGGATGAATGAATCTTACGGGGCGAATATCGATTTCACGAATTCGTCTCCCGTAGATTCCGGTTCAACTTACTCCATCAAGGTTGTCAACAACGCATGGGGAACTCTTTACCTGCACGATGGAAATTGGGGATCCGGATATTATGTCAATACTTCGAAGTACAGCGATTTGACATTCTCCGTCTACTCTACACAGAAAATTTCGATTATGGTGTTCTTCGAGAATGATGCCCGTCAATCTTTCCCTTCGGTTACGGCACAGGCGATAACACAAGGTCAATGGAGCAAGGTAAGTATACCCGTTGCACAGCTAAATCTTGGTAACTTTAAGGTCCAGGACATCGGCATTATGGAAAGCAGCGGCAGGAAGAGGACATACTTCGTAGATGACATTGCGTTTGCACTCGCCGATAGCAATTCTGCCGGTCAGGTATCAAATTCTCCTACGGTGACCATGGTTTACGGGGATTCACTGACGAGTCCCTGGATCGATGCTTCGTGGAGTGCCGCAGTGAATTATTCCAACACGTCGCCGGTGTTTTCTGGAATCTATTCCGCGGCGGTGACTGCAAGTGCTTGGGGGGCACTATCGATGCACTATGGTACGTGGGGGAGTGGTACTCTTAATCCTGCAGATTACGATACTCTTCAATTTGAAGTGTATGCACCCTCATCTGCTACCATCGACGTCAACCTCGAAGACGATAATGGCTCGACTTTTCCGAAGGTGAGCCTTGGCAGCATTCCGGCCAACCAATGGATTCCGGTAAGTGTGGCCATGTCCAATCTGGATCCATCGAATTCAAACTTCACGAGGATTGACATAATGAACTACAGTGCGTCTACTGTGACTTATTATGTTGACGACATTCGCCTGTTACACTCTCTGACGGCGGGGAACGAGGCGGTCACCGGAATACAAAATAGCGCATCTCAAATGCCGAAAACTTTCGCTCTGGAGCAGAATTATCCGAACCCGTTCAATCCTTCGACAACGATTAGTTTCCTTCTCCCTAAGGAAAGTCACGTCGCATTGAGGATTTACAATATCCTCGGTGAGGAAGTCGCTACTCTTGCCAACGGAGTTTACCAGGCCGGTGCACACGAGATTGCATGGAATCCGGAAAGCATTGCCAGCGGAATCTACATTTGTCAGCTCCAGACAGAGAAAGGCTCGATATCGAAGAGGATGGTATATCTGAAGTAATCGGCTGTCCGACTAATTCTTCCTGTTGACAGACATTTCCAGGCAGTAGTAGGCGGGGTTAAGTGACCTCGCCTACTGTTCTGCAGAGTCAGCAGTGCGGCATATGGCACGCTCGTCGGATCCCGCCGGTGCAACTTAAGATGTGACATCAAAATAGTTGAGCCGGCTGTCGGCTCGATTTCACTTACCCTTGTCTGCCCGGTCAAATTAGCTGCACTCCTGCCGTCCATCATATTTTTCGTGATGGTCCGGCCCCATTCTTTCCTACACAGCCCCTTCCTTCATGATTACCGAAGAATCATGCTCATTCCCATACAACTCGATGAGCCTGGCTTCTAATTTTGTCGCGTGAAATACAGACTGAGGAAGCTTAAACCAGCGTCCAGTTCAAATGCGACAACTATAACGTCGGCACCGCTGTCACTTCGGCGCCATATTCTGTTTCCTTCAACACAAGCACCACCACCAATGGCACACATACTATCTCTGCAATGGCGACTGATGCTAGTGGAAATACCGCTACGTCTTCAGTGACGATTATTGTTTCAAACGCGACCACACAGTCGGCTGCCGGACTGACGGTCTATCACGACAGTCTCAGCAGTCCATGGATGAATGCGTCGTACGGAGCATCGGTTGGTTTCTCGAACTCTACGCCGTTTACCCGCGTGATATTTACTCGATCCAAGCCGTAAACAATCCATGGGGAACACTTTTCCTTCACGATGGGAATTGGGGCTCAAGTAATTCGGTGAACACATCAGACTATGACAGTCTCGCTTTCCGGGTTTATTCTTCCCAGGATATTTCAATGATGGTATTCCTTGCAAACGACGCAGGACAAACCTTCGTTCCTGAACACGAGTGTCAACAACATGACATCAGAAGACTCCGGAAAGCTCATCGCGGCCGCTCATGCTGTCGGAACAAAAGTAACTGTGACCGTTGGGGCATGGGACACAGAATCCGCATTCCGCGCAGCCTGCAGCAGAAAAAGCCTGCCGACTTTTGTTTCATCGATCGTCAGCTTTGTCGAGGATCGCGGCTACGATGGGGTAGACGTCGATTGGGAGCCTCTTACTGCGGCTGATACGACCGAATATGCTGCATTGATCAGAGCTCTTCGGTCTGCTCTCCCGTCACCGCAGTATCTACTGACAACGACCGGAGGATGGGGTGAACCGTATCCGGTCTTTGCGAGGATACAGAATTATGTCGATCAGATCAATGTTATGACCTACGATCTGTCGTGGCCGTCACCGGGTTACAACACTTGGTTCAATGGATGCGTGTACTCCGATGGCGTGACCGTACCCGGCAACGGCTTGCCCGCACCTTCATGTAATTACATCGTAGGCTTATTTGAATCCGCGGGCGTCCTGCCGGCAAAACTTGGCATTGGATCTCTATGTGGTGGTACGGTCTGGAAGGGCGTCGTCATGAAAAATGGAGGAGGTGTTACGGGACCAAACGAAGCATGGGTTGTTCCACCCACCGTGACATCGGATGTGCCGCTATATTCGCCTGATGGGAAGAGCGGG
>JAKASW010000200.1 GCA_021818875.1 Bacteroidota bacterium | reverse complement strand
CGATCTATGCAGGCATGGATTGTGGCACTGCAAAATCCTTATTATGCTGTAACGGACAGCACAGGGAGGTATGTCATAAGAAACCTACCGGCGGGAAAATATATCTTGAGATCATGGTACGGGTACTACAGGAGCCAGTCGGTCCGCATAATTATTCCCGAATCAGGAAGCATCGAGGAAAATTTCGAGTTGAAGCAGTAAAGGCGAAGTTGTTCGCAACCGGCTGACGTTGCATCCGGCTCACACCAAGTGTAGTCGTACACGAACACATTTAAGTGCAACGAAGTCTTTTCGCTTCTAAATGTTCGTTACTCTTTTCAAAACAGGGCGACTGGATTAAGTGCCCGCCGGGTTCCAGCCAGTCTTCTCACGAAGTAAGTTCACCATTACTTCTTGTCTCGATTGCCATTCTTATCATAGCCCTGGTGGTAGTATTCTCCGGTTTTGTCGGGTATTACGGCGACTGGCTCTGGTTTCGGAGTTTGGGTTACGACACAGTATTTACCACGATCCTCTGGGCAAGGATCCTGTCGTTCCTCGTCTTCTTTCGCATGATGGAACATTGCCGTCGCGAGGAAACGCGGAAGTTATACCCGCTCGTTGAAAGTGCCGTTTGCAGAGCGATCGCCCAGGCTTACCGATATTGCTTTCAGCGATAGATTCGCAAAATATTCATGGGCGGCGATCATCCTGTTTTTTTCATTTATGATGGGCTCGCTGGCATCCGCCTCATGACAAACATTTTTGAAGTTCCTTCATGCCTCCAGCTTCGGAGTCGCCGACCCGATCTTCTCGATAGTTCAAAATCAGGGTTGCTTTCCGAATACTATTATTGACGACTCTGTCAGAGTGCCGTTGAAAGACAAAATAGTTTTCCGGGGCACGCTGGTGTTGGTCTTGTTGGTAGGAGCAGCAGATGGTCAGGAGAGCATAAGAAAAGTAACATTCATACCCATGTGGAAGTCCAGAGGCGCAGATTGGTGGATACTGTGTATCGTATGTGGACATTATCCTTCGGGCGTCCGCTTATATCGGAATTTTATCCCCGGCAGCTATGCGTCTCCCCCTGTTAGCGTGGTTGATTTGTGAATTTTCCTCTATCATCGAACTGCCTGCCGCGTCGCCTTCAGTATGATGTAGAGGTGATACCGTCTTGACGTTGGGTGTGATGGTTATCTGCAAAATGGAAACATCTTAATCGGCTTTAAGGAAATAGAACCTTTTCACCCAAATTTCACTTCTCCGAAGAATTTGGGGAGATGAAAGTCCGGACTCGGAGAGTCTATATGTTTCCAGCTTAGCCAGTGTGGATGGGAATTGCTCTCTGCACATTTGTAAAAGTTTGCCTTCCATGAGTCCCCAGAAACCGGTGGTTCAACTTCAGCAAAATGGCACAGTATGTTGAATGGCAGGCTGATTTCAATCGTCCACTCTATGGGTTGGACAATTTCATGTTCGATCACCGATGGTAGGGAATGATACAATTTGATTTCCTTTGCGTCTTCCTGCGTGATGAGATAGGGAGTACCTCGTGGCGTTTCTTGATATCCCATACGGATTGTCCCGCCACAGTTAACTTCAAGATTGAAATAGCCTGTTGAAAGATTCGATCCCGGAATAAAGAAGAATTCCGCACAAGAATCCTTCCACACTTCCCCGTTAATTTGATCGGCTACACATCGAACAAACCGGTCTTTTACATCAAACCTGACATATAGATATTTCTTGCTGTAAAGAAGTCTCGCAATAGTATGTGGCCTGTGATTCATTTTCCAGCCGTTGTCGCAGCCAACTTCGATGGCCGGACAATCACGCCATTCTATTTTCTCCTTGTTACAGTTGATTTGCAGATCATGGTCGATCTTGTTGATTGTGTATAGAACACGCTTTCCGCCGTCTTCTGCGGGACTGTCCCGCCTCGATTCACTGTTCTCTCCTTGTGCATTCATATTCACTCCCGGCGCATTCCTTCCTCTTTATAATTTAGTCACAAAAGTTCAGACCAAACTGAACTCTCGTATGGAATATAATTAAACAGAATTATTATAAATAACTTGATAGTAAATAAAACTCCTACTATACTCTTTGTGGTTGGAGTTGAAGTGCCTTTATCCTTCTTTTATGAGCCTGCGTGAAAGGATCGCCGCACGCGACAGAAAGATATCTTTTCATCATTCTTATGCTTTGCCCGGTTCTTGCTTCCGAGGAATTTGCAAATCGTCAAGTGAGTCTCGACCGTTCTCTATATCGAATTTTCATGTCGTTAAGCATCCAGGCGATCCTCTAATCACGGCTCGGGAAATACCCCGGAGGTTTCGTACTACTGTTCATTTAGAAAAATTTGGTGATCGGAATGAAAACGACCATTGGAATTGTACTTGTATTGATTGCGACCGTTGCTAAAGTCGACGCACAAGTCAACGGCTGGATGAAGGTTATCGAAAACACGGAGGTAGCGGTCAGATACTACTCTCCCGTGAAGTCTGGCTCCTTTGAGATGCTGCACGAAAAAGGAACCGACACGAACCACTACAGTGTCGTCAAGCAATACGCAGACAGCCGGATGAACGTGAAGTTGACGTTCAAGGAATACAAGTCTCACGTTGATCTCTTCGGGGAAGCAGTCAACCTCGGCAAACGGAATTTGTGTTTCACTCTGAAAGTCATCTTCCCGCTGAACCAGGCGATAAACGTTGAGTGGAGCTATGAACTCGACAGTACCGTTGCTGTCAACCAGGGGAAGCGTATATACTGCAACTACGTGAAAGCGCAGAGCGTGGTACCGAATCACGGCAGCTTCAACGCAGAAGGTAACGACAACGGCGGGTACGGAGATAACCTGGGGACGGGCGAGATGTCTTATTATCCCCTGGCGGCTCTTTCGACGAGCAAAATCGGTTACGGTTGGGGAGTCAGCATGGGAATCCCGCTTGTTTTCCGATTAGCATATGAGCCAGCGTATGGAATGATTTCCGAGTTCGATCTCGCGACCTCGCCGAAAACATACAATTTCCCGAACCGGGCATTTTTCAAACTCTTTCTGTTTCAATTCAATCCTGCGTGGCACATGCGTGCCGCCTGGAAGGAGTATTACAATCTGGAGCCGAAGTATTTCGAAAGAAGGGTGATCCGTGAAGGGATATGGCTTCCCTTCACGCCGCTGTACAAAATAAAAGGATGGAACGATTTTGGGTTTGCGTACCACGAGACTGACTGGGGAACTAAAGACCGGGGTCTGACGCCCCCGCGTTCTACAATTGCCGCCGACAGTCTCGCTCATGTTTTCAGCTTTCAATACACCGACCCGTGGGAGATAGAGCTGCCGATAACGAAACGCGACAGTACCTACAGTCAGGTCACGGGCAAGGAGATCATGCATGGACAAATGGCCAAATATTTGTGGAACTGCGGAGCGCGAGACAAGGACGGAAGGCTGATAGCGCGAAGACTGAAGACTCCGTGGAACAACACCGGCTGGGCCGTCAGTCTGAATGTAAATGCGGATCCCGACATCAAAGGATCTAACACTTACGACTTTGTCTACAAGAGACAAATCTACCCTGCTATGAGGAGCGGTGCAAATGGTGTGTACTTCGACTGCCTCGAGTGGTACTGGCAGTACGATCTTGATTACGACACAGCACACTTCGAGTACACGAATTATCCCTTGACGTTCTCCTCATCGCTTAATCATCCGAGACCGGCGTTGTGGAGCTACGCGGAAGACTACAAGATGATGCGGAAGATCGCCGATGAAATGCATATCCAGGGGAAGTATGTCATGGGCAACGGATACGGCTGGATTCCATTCGAAGCCGGTCAGCTCGACTTATTCGGCTCGGAGCTGAACTGGGATTCAAAAGTCGAAACGGGGATGAAACGTCTGCAGTTTTACCGTGCCCTCTCCGATCAGAAGCCCATCGTATTCCTGTTGAACGGAGGCATGGACAATAAGGATTTCACAACTCCACCATACAAGGGATATGACAACTATTTCGAGAAGATGCTGTTCTTCGGATTCTATCCGTCTTTCTTCAGCGTGAATTCCGCCGACAATGTCTACTGGTCCGATTCGGTGAAGTACAATGAAGGGCGGCCGTTCTTCAAGAAGTTCATTCCGTTAATAAAGAGAGTCTCGATGGCGGGATGGCAACCCATAACGTACGCCAGACTGAGCAACAAGGCATTGAGGATCGAAAGATTTGGCAGCAAGGATAGCAATACAATTTATTTCACGGTGTACAATCCTACAACTGCAATGTCACATACCACGGTGACGATAGATGCAAGAGATCTTAACATCAAACGGCTTTCCGGTGTGAGAGGTCTCGTAAAAGGAAGCGCGCTTAAATACAGCAGGAACGGAAATTCAATCGAGCTTCACTTAGAAGTATCAGGCAAATCCACCCGTCTTATTGAGCTGACGAAGTGACGGAACCTGTATCGGATGAAGCTTGAGAATTGCAGGCCATCGGATACTATTGCCACAAAACAGAAGCGTGACGAAATGAAAATAACCGCAAAACCGATGAGTCTCGCGAGGAAGGGCTGGAGAGCTGCGATGGGTTTGCTCCTGGTGGTAGCAACCATGTCACTGCCGGTGGGCGACGTTTGGGCCCAGGAAAACTGGACTCACTACGTGAGGACGACGGGCAATGGATTGGATATAATCCGTGTCGACTCGATCATGGCACACGCCAAGGCGTCGCGTGAGTTCGGGATCGAGGTCGACAACGACATAACGGGGAGATATGCGACTTTCATGCACCCGGCCGCGAAGCTTGCTGCGATAAAAGCAATGGGCGAAAAAGCTCATGCGGTTGGCAATCACGCATTTGTCTACATTGCGGCCTTCGAATGCATAACTACTCGCGCCGACAAGGTAAAGCACACTTTGTACGGAGACCATCCCGACTGGGTGCAAAGAAATTTCAAGGGACAGCCGGCGGTGTTCGGGCATGGAATCGCCTTCTGGGTCAGCAAGGGCGATCAGGATGCCTGGCTGACACCATATGCTCCGGGGTGGCGGAAAATGTACATGAAGCGTGTGAGGCAGATCGCCGCCACAGGGATTGACGGCATCTACGTCGATATTCCCTACTGGATGACGTTCTATCCCGGATGGGAAAACTCATGGGGAAGTTTTGACAAGTACACTGTCGCGGCTTTCAAGAAAGAGACCGGGCTCAACGCGATGGACATGAAGCTCGGCGACTTCAACGATCCCACGTTCGTTCAATGGGTGAAGTTCAGGATGAGGACAATAACGGATTTCCTGGAGCAGGTGAAGCAGAACATCAAGTCCGTGAATCCACAATGCGAGCTGATACCCGAGATATATCCCGGCTTGGGTTCTGACCCCGTGACCGTCGGGGCGGATCCCTACCAGCTGGCCCCCGTCGCGGATGTCATCACTCATGAGTACCACGTCGGGAAGGTTTATTCGGCACAGCGCGAGCCGTTTAACTGGTACAACTTCATAACAGGCATAAAAACTTTCACGGCCTTCGCAAGCCCCAAGCCGACACGGATACTGAGCTATTCCTGGTACAAGGACAAGAACGTAAAACCCTCCGCGGCGATGAAGAGCCTCTTCGCTTCCGAATTGTTCTCCGGGGCTAACGTATGGGATGCGAAAGGCTTCGTGATGTCCTCGTCCAATGACCTGCCGACGCGGAAGGTCACGTACAAGTGGATTGCCAGGAACCAGTACCATCTGTACGGCTCAAGGAATTATGACGTTGATCCAGTCGGGATCTATTTTTCACCGGACACCCGCGATATGTTTCCGTACAGCTATGTCGACAGCTACAGGGGAATGATGCTCCTCTCAATGAACGATCATGTCAATTTCCAGATAGTCACACCGCGCACGCTAAATGCATTCAAGGGCAGGCTGTTGATACTCGATAACATAAAATGCGTCGACAACAAAGAGATTCAATCCTTCAGAACACTCTTAAACAGAGGGATAAAGTTTCTCGTTACCGGAAACAGTCTGTCTTTTGACGATAACAGAGTCTTGCGTCTGGGCAACTATCTCAAGACCCTTTTCGGCGTACGCGACACAATAGTTAATATGCAGAGCAGGCAAGTCCTTTACATGACCGGCGACCCCGGTATGAAATACTACACAATTGGCGACAGCGTGATGGATGGCTACTTCAACGGCAACCGAAACGACGGGAACGAGCTTATGAAATACTCCGGTGCCTTCGGGGACAAACTGTCGGCATTTTGCGATTGGACACCCGGATTACGTGTCCGCGCTCCGCTTCGTGTCATAAGCTTTGTGTCCAACACGAAAGACAGAACCTACATTAACCTTATTGACGTGAGACGGCTTTCAGCGGTATCAAAGGGGACGGAGAGCCCCGACAGAGTCACGATCGCATACAAGAAGAGCCTCGGAGGACCCTGGGTAAGAGTCACGCCGTTCCTGGGAGGTACCTACATAATGAAGGCGCAGAGCAAAGGTGGCGACTACTTCTTCCGGCTGCCGAGTCTTAACAGAGGGGCGGTAATCTGGATCGACCGAGGATGATTGTCGTCCACGTCAAATATGGTGAGCATTTAAGCGAGGATACTATGAAGAAACGTCGCTGGTCTATCCGGATTCGATCTCGGCGATGAAGTCGCTTGAATGAAGCGCATGCTTCAGCAGACGAGTCGTCGGCGTGTACCTGCGAGTGAATACAACGATACTCCCTACATCCGGGCTGTGCCAACTAGCTGGAAGATGTTTGAGGAGTCTGGAAATATTCTACGAAACACGTTGCCCATGATAGAACACCTTGGTATAATATTATTCGGTCCGAGGAGCAATCGATAAAAATGATTGAGCGGAGGAAATAGATGAAGCAGTATATGATTACCCGACCAGACATCGTTTGCTTCTGATGATTGAGAATTACATCATAGCCGGCGGTAATGTTCTCCTGCCGGAAGGTCTCAAGCATGTGGACATCGAGATTCGGGACGGAGTGATTTCCGGCATCGGACAGAAGATTGCCCATGATGGTTCGCACCAGGTTATCAACGCGGAGGGTGAACTCGTACTTCCTGGGTTCATAGATATTCATACAAATGGAATCGCAGGGTTCGATCTGACAAACGGCGACTATGACTTGAGGAATAGACGCTTCCTTTCAAATGCGGAAGCGTATGCGGCAGGGATTGATCGTGCATTAAGGAAATACGCAGAGAGGGGAGTGACGCGGGCAATCCTAACAAGTATGGCTTCACCAATTGAGGAGTTGAAACGGGCTTTCGGTTTCGTACATGCTTACACAGTTGCGTCCGCAAGCTCGCCATGGAAAGATGTCCTTGGCGGTCTTTATATCGAGGGGACATTCATGAAGTTGGCCGACTACAGCGGGGCGCATAATCCCGACTACTTCAATAAGCCTTCGGTGTCGCTATTTGACGGACTTCAGGAGGCCGCCGGCGGTATTATCAAGATTGTCAATGTTGTCCCGGAGTGGGGAGACGCCGCAATCAAACTGATCGAATATATGTATTCTCGTGGAATAGTTTGTGCAGCCGGGCATACCGGAGCCTCCGGCTCTCAGTACGGTCGTGCGATGAAAGCTGGTACAAAGCTGGCAATCCATTTCCTAAACGGGCCGACGGGATCTTCGTTCAAGCCTTTTGAAGAGGGCGGTGCGGTGGAGAGCGTACTGCGTGCTTCAAATCTCTTTGTCGAGGTAATTACGGATGGTTACCATGTCGACAAGTCGTACGCTATGGACACTATCAGCAGAAAAGGCCCCGATAAAATTGTGATTGTCACCGACAGTATGTTCGTCACTTGTCTGGATGAAATCGAGACGTTCAGTATATTCGGTGTCGACGGTAAGGTAAATTCAAATCGGGATTTTGTGGAAGTCGCAAGCAAGCCAAACACGCTATTCGGCAGCCTGCTGACGATGGATGTTGCATTCTCTAATATCTTGAACTGGATGACCAATCCCGTTGAAGGTGTCTGGAGGGACATCCACGAACCTTTTTCATTGGACCAGGCAATTGCGATGGCGTCCGGAATGTGCAGCAAGAATCCAGCGACTG
>JAKASW010000199.1 GCA_021818875.1 Bacteroidota bacterium | reverse complement strand
TTCCGATCTCCTTGCGGAGCCGGGACTGCGGCAGATGTTTTTCAAGCATACCAAAAGGCTCTGAAAACCGATGCAAAGAGTGCATTTGGAGGAATTGTTGCGTTGAACAGGAGAGTCGAGGCGAACCTTGCCGAGATTCTGAATCAGATATTCCTCGAAGTAATAATTGCGCCAGAGTTCTCAGAGGAAGCGATCGAACTACTCATGAAAAAGAAAGACCGAAGATTGCTCATCTCCGGAAATCCACTATCGGATGTTACACAGTTTCGTTCATCGTGCGGCGGTATACTTGTGCAGACCGTCGACAATACAGTTCTCGATGACGGCGACTTGAAGGTGGCGACGCACAAGCAACCCACGGCTGAAGAGCTTGAGGACATGAAATTCGCATACACGGTTTGCAAGCACGTCAAGTCAAACGCCATTGTCTTCGCCAAAGACGGCATGACACTAGGTGTCGGCGCAGGGCAGATGTCAAGAGTGGATTCTGTTAAGATTGCGCGTGTGAAGGCCGAAGAGGCCGGTTTGGACCTGAAAGGGAGCGTGGCGGCATCGGATGCTTATTTCCCGTTTGCCGACAATGTCGAAGAGATTGCGGCGGCCGGTGCGACTGCGATCATTCAGCCGGGCGGTTCCGTGAGAGACCAGGAGTCGATTGACGCCGCCGACAGGCTCAAGCTTTCAATGGTATTTACCGGAATAAGGCATTTCAAACATTAACAGGGCAAACTGATGGGATTCTTTGGTCTTTTTTCGAACGATCTGGCGATCGATCTTGGTACTGCCAATTCGTTGATCTGGATGAAATCGAAGGGAGTTGTTCTCAGAGAACCTTCGATCGTCGCATTTGACAAGAACACAAAGCGCATCGTAGCGATCGGACACGAAGCGCGAGAGATGCTCGGTCGGACTCACCGTGACATTCAGGTCATTCGCCCGATGCGCGATGGGGTCATCGCCGACTTTGAAATCGCCGAGGGAATGCTTCGGGCTTTTATCAAGAAAGTCCACGCCGGAATGATTCCAAGCAGGAGGATCATCATAAGTGTGCCGAGCGGAATTACCGAAGTAGAAAAGCGAGCGGTTAGAGACGCTTCAGAACATGCGGGGGCTAAAGAAGTTCACTTGATCGCAGAGCCGATGGCCGCCGCGATAGGGATAGGACTCGACGTTGATGCACCGGTGGGAAACATGGTGATCGACGTCGGTGGTGGAACCACTGAAATCGCAGTGATAGCCCTGTCGGGAATAGTCAATGAAGAATCGATTCGCATCGCGGGCGACGAAATGAACAACGGGATCATCCAGTTCTTCAAGAAAAATCACAACATACTTATCGGCGAACGGACGGCCGAGGCAATTAAATGTGAAGTGGGCTCGGCGATGCCGCTGAAAGAAGAAGTCACGATCCAGGTCAAAGGTCGAGATCTGGTTGCGGGGATTCCCAAGACTACGGAGGTAAGCTCTGCAGAAATTCGTGACGCTCTCAACGAACCCGTTGCCGCGATTGTGGACGCTGTGAAGATATCTCTCGAGCGGACTCCACCGGAATTGTCCGCCGACATTCTGGATCGTGGGATAATGCTTTCAGGCGGCGGGGCGCTTTTGAAAGGTCTCGATGAACGGATTAGAATGGAAACCAATTTGCCCGTCCACGTTGCGGAAGATCCGTTGACTGCCGTTGTGCGCGGGGTCGGCAAAGTGCTGGATAAGTTGACAGAGTATTCGAAGGTGCTCATTAAGAGCAGACGTTACTGATGGTCATGAGGAATGTTTAGATGGCTCTCTGAGTTCCTTCCATTCGCAAGAAACTACATCGTATTCACGCTGCTTGTTGCCCTTTCCCTTTTTCTGATTTCACTGAACAACAATCGTCAAGTCCGAAATCTTCAAGTGGTAGGCACGTTGACCACATCGTACCTCGAGTCCGGCGTCCAGGATGTCGTAGGCTACTTCCAGCTTGCTTCTGTCAACAGGGAGCTTGAGAAAGCTAATGCGAGACTGATCAATATGCTGGCAAGGACGCGCCGTGCAATTAATGAAAACCGGCAGCTCAAGGAAATGCTGAACCTGAAGCAACAGTCGAGCGTCCCCCTGATCGCGGCAGGGGTCGTTGGACGGGTCACCGACGGCGGAAAGAATTTTGTCACAATCAATGTCGGTACCAAAGATGGAATTCAGGAAGGGGAACCGGTGATGTCTGGAAGCGGGCTTGTAGGAACTATCTACCTTGCAGGAGAAGATTTCTCAATCGTGAGGACGCTGATGGACAATAGCAGCAGAATATCGGCGAGAGTCGTCAACGATTCTACCGATGGGATTGTAACTGCGGGTGAGCAAGGCGCTCTCGAATTGAAAGACGTTTCCAGGAGACATCATGTCAGACCGGGCAACATAGTAGAGACATCAACGCTAAGCAGTATCTCTCCTCCTGGAATCATAATCGGAACGGTCACGAGCGCATCAAACCGGCCGGGAAGTATATTCAAAGAGGTTACGTTGGAACCCGCCGTCGATTTTTCTTCTCTCTCAGACGTGTTCGTAATGAAGTATCGGCCGTCAGGTAAAGCAGCCGCACTCGAATCCCGAGCGCTGAGAGAAAAGAGATGACAAGGCGCATCGCCACATACGTGGTGCTGGGCATCCTGGCGATAGTGGTTCAGAAATTCTTTGATGACTTTGCATCAATAAGCTCGATATCTCCTGAACTAGTGATCCTGTTCGTTGTATTCGTTACTCTCAGAGAGGGGCAAATGGTCGGCATGGAAGCCGGTTTCGTGACAGGGTTCCTGAACGATATTCTTTCTACTCATTTTCTCGGGTTCACTTCCTTTATCGCAGTGGTTGCGAGTTTTGTTGCGGGTTTCTTCTACAAGGAGGCCGACGTCGATCTGACGGGCAGGACTTTAAACTACGTCTGGATTTGCGCAATCGCTTTGTTTGTTTCGGAATTCGTTTCAATCCCTATCGTATCCGCGGGAGAATTGAATTACTGGTACGTTTTCCTGAAATTCACGGTTGGAGAAACTGTTTATACGGCATTGCTGGCCATGGTAGTGGTCTTTGTTAACGGGCGAAAGAGCCGCTATGTTTGATAGCGACTTCGGATCACGCGCCAGGTCTTTCATGGTGCGGGGGGTGGTCGTGCTCGCTCTGCTTGCAGTCATCATAAAGCTCGGGGACATGCAGATAGTTAACCAGATGGTTTACGGGAAAAGATCTGAAGATATAGTCACGCGTATCATGGTACAGGAGCCTATGCGGGGGAAAATCTTCGATCGCTACGGCAACGTCATGGTCGAGAATGATCCGGCTTATTCGGTTTCGGTTGTACCTTCCGATTTCAGGTCGGATGAGATTGCACCGCTCGCGGCACTGCTGAAGATAGACACAACGGATATTATCAGGAGGATTAGAATAGGCGAAAGGATTTCTCCCTACTTCCCCGTGCTGGTCAGGCCGGACATTTCATTCAGGACTTTCTCTTCAATTGAAGAACATCTGAACAGTTTCAGAGGGGTATACTTCGACGTCGAGCCGAAGCGTGTGTATGTGGGAAAGGCTAATGCTGCTCACATACTTGGTTTCACGAAGGAAATTTCCGAAAAACAGTTGGAGACTCTCGGGGATTATTACAAGCCCGGAGATATAATCGGGTACACCGGACTTGAAGCAAGTTATGAGACCATTCTTAGAGGAGAGAAAGGGTATAGATATCTTGCGGTCAACGCGCGCGGACAATTGATGGGCGAGTACGATAACGGAAAAGACGATGTGCCTTCTCAGGAAGGATCGGACCTTTACCTGACGGTCGATGACGGTTTGCAGGCGCTGGCGGACTCGCTGCTCAATGGGAAACGAGGAGCAGTAGTTGCACTCGATCCGAACACCGGAGGAGTACTGGCAATGGCAAGTGCGCCGACCTTCAACCCTTCAGTTTTTTCGGGTTATACTACGCGCTCAGAATGGGACAGTCTGGTGAACAATCCCGACAGACCACTCTTCAATCGTGCCACGATGGCTGCCCTTCCTGCCGGTTCTACCTTCAAAATGGTCCTCGCAAGTGCAGCCCTGCAGGACAGCGTCATCAATGATAACTACACGGTAGATTGCACCGGCGGGTTTCTGTACGGGAACAGGATCTTCCATTGCGATTTACCGCAAGGTCATGGTATAGTTAACATCATCAGAGCGATCCAGGTGTCATGCAATGTGTTCTTTTACCACCTGATGTTGAAAGTCGGCTTCAAGAGGTGGACGCAGTTTGGGAGGATGTATGGTTTCGGACAAAAGACGGGTATTGACCTGGACCATGAAAACCCGGGGATTTTACCGTCGGAAGAATATTTCAACCAGATATTCGGCAAAGATAAATGGACAAAAGGTTACCTCCTCAGTCTCGCGATTGGTCAGGGAGAAGTCAGCGTTACACCGTTACAGCTCGCCTGTTACGTTATGTCGATTGCTAATTTTGGGAAGTACTATCAGCCGCACCTCGTAAGATATATTTATGACCGACAAACCGGAAAGATGTATAACACTCAATATAGCGAGCGCACAATTCCAATTCGTAAGGAAGTTTTCGATCAGATCAGGCATGCAATGTATCTCGTCGTAAATGGTCCGGGAGGAACAGGTTTTCCTGCCCGGATACCCGGAATAGAAGTCGCGGGGAAGACCGGGACTGCACAGAATCCTCGCGGGAAGGATGATGCGTGGTTCGTTGCTTTCGCTCCTTTCAACCACCCCAGGATTGCACTGGCAGTCTTGGTGGAGAACTCCGGGTACGGTGCAATGCACGCAGCCCCAATCGCGAAGAAGCTCATCGAATACTACCTCAATGAAGACAATCCAGTACCTCAAGAGCCGTCGAAAGGGATCGTGGCTGACGCCGCGCTGCGCTGATGTTTGATTTCTTTAAGGAATCCTTCGACTACAAGACTTTCTTCCTCGCGCTGACGCTCGCCGTAATCGGAATACTCGCTGTGAACAGCGCAACCATGGATTCCGGTATGAGGGAATTTTTCGGCAGAGATATTTTGTGGCAGTGTACAGGGATCGTTCTCGCGTTGACCATCATGTTTTCGTCGAACCGACTGCTGCAGAACACTGCATACTTATTCTACGCGTTGACGATTTTGCTTCTCATGTTTGTTCTCATTGCGGGGAAGCGCGTTGCAAGCCATACCAGCTGGCTCGGATTCCTGGGCATCGGGGGACAGCCTTCGGAGCTGGCTAAGGTGGCAACTATCGTGGCCCTTTCAAAATTCCTGGCGGAGAATGAAGATGTGTCGATGGAGTGGCGAACTATCGGAATTTCGATCGGGATAGTCGGGCTACCCATGATCCTTACGCTTCTTCAGCCTGACCTGGGAACCACCATAGTATACCTTGCGATTCTTTTCCCGATCTTGTTTTGGGCGGGTCTTCAGCCTGTCATCATCGTCGCTCTAATTGCGCCGCTTGTGATCGTCATCGCAGAATTCACGGGCACCGCCGTTCTTGTATTCACCGTAGTTGCGTTCGGAGTCTTGTTCTTTGTCCTCAGCCGCAGAAGACTTTTTGCGGTTACGCTAAGTTTTGTTGCAGTGGCTTTCGGTCTGTTCATGGAATACTTCTATAGAAAGCTCCTCCAACCTCACCAGCAGAAACGGATCCAGATATTTCTCAACCCGAGTCTTGATCCGCAAGGCGCCGGTTACAACGCGCTTCAAGCTAGAGTGGCGATCGGGAGCGGTGGCCTTTTTGGTAAGGGATACCTGCAGGGATTTCAGACCCAGCTCAGTTTCGTCCCTGCGAGGTGGACGGACTTCATCTTCACAGTAATAGGCGAGGAGTTCGGATTCCTCGGCTCGGCATTCACGCTCCTGACGTTCGGTGCTCTCTTTTTCAGAGCAATCAGGATCGCTGAACTCGTGAAGACTAAGTTCGCTAGTCTCGTTTCGATCGGGATTACATCCGTCCTGCTGTTTCATGTGTTCATAAACATCGGGATGAATATAAACCTTGCTCCTATAATCGGCATTCCACTTCCGTTCATCAGTTATGGCGGTTCGTCGATTATATCCGATTGGATGATGGTCGGCATTCTGCTAAATTTCTACGCACACAGGAAAGAGCATTAGGGAAATAGAAAGGAAGAGACTCATAGCATGATTCTCACCGACACGCGCATCCTCGAGGAAATCGAAAAAGGCAGCATTGTCATCGAGCCATTTGACAAGAAGTATCTCGGCTCCAATTCATACGATGTGCATCTTTCAGATACACTCGCCGTCTACAAAGATGACATACTGGATGCGAGGAAGCACAACGAGGTTACCCAGTTTAAGATCACAGACCATCAGGGGTTTCTTCTCCTCCCGGGTAGGCTCTACCTCGGGGTTACACAGGAATACACGGAGACTCACGCATTTGTTCCTTTCCTGGAAGGCAAATCAAGCATCGGAAGGCTCGGCATCGATATCCACTCTACCGCCGGTAAGGGAGACATCGGTTACTGCAACACCTGGACACTCGAGATAAGCGTGAAGCAGCCGGTCAAGATTTACCCGGGAATGCCGATTGGGCAGCTTATCTATTTCGAGGTGAGCGGGAAAGTTACCACGCCGTATAACAGGAAACAGAGTGCAAAGTACAACAGGAGGACAAGAGTTCCTGTGGAATCCATGATGTGGAAGAATTTCGATTCGAAAATTCGTGATTCGAAATGAGCTTCAAGAAATTATCAGCGTCGATTGAAAAGCACGGTGCGAATCTGTGCATCGGGCTCGACCCGGTCCCTGAAAAGATTCCTGAGTTTCTCTTCGAATACGAAGATGCCGTTCTTGAGTTTAACACACGTATCATCGAAGCAACAAAGGATGCGGTCTGCGCCTACAAACTCAACGCGGCATTCTATGAATCGCTCGGTGAGAAAGGGTGGTCAACTTTCGGTGAAACGGTCGCCCGAATTCCGGATGATGTTTACGTTATTGCAGACTGCAAGCGGAGTGACATCGGCAACAGCGCCAGACATTACGCACAAACTTTCTTCGATTACTTCGATGTCGATGCTGTAACCGTAAACCCATACATGGGCTTCGACTCGCTCGAGCCTTTCATCAACTATTCGAACAAGGATATTTTTTCACTTGTGGTCACTTCGAATCCGGGCGCGCGCGATTTTCAGATGTGCGACGTTGGCGGAAAGAAATTGTTCGAGCTTGTTCTGGAGAAACTTCATGAATGGAACAAGCTGGGAAATATCGGGGCGGTCGTGGGCGCAACGAAAGGTGAAGAATTAGTCGGGATCAGAAGTAGATTTCCGGACCTCTCCCTTTTGATACCGGGGATCGGGACGCAGGGCGGATCGATAGAAACGGTAGCGGCTGTCGTTAGAATACCGGGAGCTCCGATAATAGTTAATGTCAGCAGGGACATCATATTCGCCGGCTTCGACGAGAAATTTGCAGATAAAGTCAAGGAAAAAGCTTCCTACTATAACGCAATACTATCTTAATAGGGAAGTGACAGTGTCGTGAATAAAGCGGCGCGATTCTTTCTTCTTATCAACTAAAAGAGACTGCAGGATGGATTTCTCTGAGTTCCAGCTTAAAGAGATATTCAAGAACGGCAGATTTGTCTCGCCACTCCAGAGTGTCACGGGGAAAAAAGTGGAAATAATCGAGACCGGCATTGTCAATTCGGATACCGGGCCGGATTTCAAGCGTGCATTGGTGAGAATTGACGGAAAGACGATGCGCGGTGATATCGAGTTCCACCGGCAATCATCGGATTGGTATTCACACGGTCACCATGGCGACAGGAATTACAACCCCGTAGTGCTCCATGTTGTAGGCACGTACCAGGATAACCCGGGTTGTATGACTCAGTCAGGGAGGAGGGTAGAAGTCGTTAAGTTGACGGACTTTCTTTCTCCTGATGCCGCCGATTTTCTGAAATGGCTCGCGACCGATGAACGGCTCGCACCGATAAAATGTGCGAAGGATAATGGAGGAATCAGTCCCGGTGAGAAGCTCGAGTATCTCCAGTCGTTGGGGCACAAACGGTTTGCGCATAAGGTCAAAAAGTTTGAGGAACGGCTCAAAGATATTATCGATGAAAACCGTCCGGTAGTCTTCGAAGCCAAGCAGACATACTTCAAAGATTTTGCAGACGTTCATATAGAGCACAG
>JAKASW010000198.1 GCA_021818875.1 Bacteroidota bacterium | reverse complement strand
GAAAGGTCACGGCTGAACCCGACTCTTGCAGACTTCGGACTATATCAATTGCCGCCAAAATATCTTGGTAATAAAGAAAAGGATAGAGAATGAACAAAGATACTGTGCGGACTAACCCGGCCGTTAACCGACTGCGAGGATCGATGCCCAGAATTGGAATACGCCCCGTTATCGACGGAAGGAGAAAAGGCGTCCGAGAATCGCTTGAAAACCAAACGATGCAGATGGCGAAAAACGCGGCTAAGTTCCTTTCGGAGAATTTGAGACACGCAAATGGATTGCCGTTGGAATGTGTCATTGCGGATAGATGTATCGGCGGCGTAGCGGAAGCTGCAGATGCGGCCGAGAAGTTCGTCCGTGAAGGCGTGGGAGTTTCACTTACTGTTACCCCTTGCTGGTGCTATGGTACCGAGGTCATGGACACCGACCCATTGCTTCCGAAAGCCGTCTGGGGATTCAACGGAACCGAGAGGCCCGGCGCGGTTTATTTAGCGGCTGCGCTTGCAGGCTATTCCCAGAAAGGCTTGCCCGCATTCGGTATCTACGGAAAGGATGTCCAGGACAAGGCCGACACGGCGATTCCACCTGACGTCAAAGCGAAGCTTCTGAGGTTTGCAAAAGCAGGCCTAGCGGTTGCCACCATGCGAGGAAAGTCCTACCTATCCTTCGGTGCCGTGTCAATGGGAATTGCCGGCTCGATAGTGGACCATGATTTCTTCGGCGACTATCTCGGGATGCGAAATGAATCTGTCGATATGTCTGAGTTTGTACGACGAA
The DNA here is from genome assembly GCA_021818875.1 of Bacteroidota bacterium. Taxonomy (GTDB): domain Bacteria; phylum Bacteroidota; class Ignavibacteria; order Kryptoniales; family JAKASW01; genus JAKASW01. Next base: position 7,399 of record JAKASW010000198.1, on the reverse strand, counting down.
TCGAAGAAGAAATCTTTGATCCGGACGAGTTTCAAAGGGCGCTCAGTTGGACGAAGTCACATTGTCTTGAAGGTGAAGACATAAACTCTGCGAAGAACAAAGCCTCAAGAGAGAGGAAAAATCACGAGTGGGAGACCGTTGTCAAGATGGCGCTTATTGCCAGAGATCTGATGGTCGGCAATGAGAAGCTGGCTGAGCTTGGATTCGGCGAAGAGGCCATGGGACACAACGCGATCGTCGCTGGGTTCCAGGGACAGCGTCAATGGACAGACCACTTCCCGAACGGCGATTTCCTCGAGGCAATCCTCAATTCGTCCTTTGACTGGAACGGGATACGTGAGCCATTTACAGTTGCCACTGAGAACGATAGCTTGAACGGGGCGACTATGCTCTTCGGTCATCTGGTTTCCAATACAGCCCAGATCTTTTCTGACGTAAGGACGTACTGGAGTCCTGTTGCGGTAAATAGAGTATCCGGACACGTCCTGAAAGGGAGAGCTCGGGACGGCATACTCCATCTCATAAATTCCGGCTCATCTGCGCTTGATGCTACAGGTCGCCAAAGATTGAATGGCAAGGCGGCAATGAAGCCGTACTGGCAGATTACTTCCGACGAAGTGTTCGAATGTTTGAGAGCGACGAAGTGGTGCCCGGCAGATAGAGAATATTTCAGAGGCGGTGGGTTTTCCTCTCAGTTTTTGACCGAGGGCGGGATACCGGTGACCATGTCGCGTATAAATCTCGTCAAGGGCCTCGGTCCAGTGCTCCAGATAGCTGAAGGATATACCGTGGAACTTCCGAAGCATGTTAATGCTGTCTTGGACAGACGGACCAATCCAACATGGCCGACAACGTGGTTTGCCCCTATACTTACCGGCAATGGTGCATTTACCGATGTTTACTCGGTTATGGCAAACTGGGGGGCGAATCACGGAGCGATAAGCTATGGACATATAGGCGACATCCTGATAACCCTTGCTTCGATGTTGAGAATACCTGTTAACATGCACAATGTGTCCCACGATAGAATCTATAGGCCCAGTGCCTGGAGTGCCTTCGGAGCGAGTGATTCGGAGGGAGCTGATTTCAGAGCCTGCAAAAATTTCGGACCAAACTACGGAAGAAGTCGTTGAAGTTGAGACCGTCCGTTGGAAATTCTAACTCGTCGTCGCCAGATTATCAAACTCTTTGAGCCATGATGTGAATGACAATTCTTCCTTCTTCTTCACAGTTTACATCAAGTACGAAATCTCCATCACAAGATGGACTCGCGCGATTGTATGACTGGCGTCTTTCAAAAAGCAAGCGAACTACAAATTCCTATGTCCTTTAATCGCAACGGGAATCCGATATTGAAGGGTGGATTACCGATAAGCTCATTCGGTCTACGACCTCCTCGACGAGTCGATCTACGATCCTGTAGGGAGTCATCGACCTACGAGGCTGTAGATCGTAGAGGGAATGACACGTCGGGTCCTGGGGGTGCCTCCACAAATGCCTCGCGGCTTGCCGTGAAGATGATGATTATCTGACCGGGAAAGGGAAACTTTATGCACACAATCACGATGACCTTATTCGACTGGGCAATTCTTCTGGTCTATCTCGGTTTTGTGGTGTGGGTCGGGTTCTTTCTAAAGAAATTTACGAAGACCGATGAAGACTATTTCCTTGCCGGACGCAGAAACAGTGCTTTTGTAGCCGGGGTGGCGTTCATGTCTGCCAACATGGGCGCGCTGGAAGTTGTCGGTTATGCCGGGCAAGGAGCTGAGTATGGCCTCTTCGCTCTTCACTTCTATCTGATCGGAGCCATTCCCGCAATTCTCTTCCTCGGCATTTTTATGATGCCTTTTTACTATAAGAATCGGATCAAATCTACCCCTGGCTACCTTAAGGAAAGGTACGATGAGAAGACTCGTGTTCTAAATGCTATCTCTTTTTCTCTGATGACTGTCCTGTCAGCAGGAATCTCATTGTACGCTTTGGCATTGGTGTTGAAGACTTTTCTAGGTTGGGACTGGGACCTCAGTATCTGGTTGTCGGCAGGTTTCGTCGCTCTCTATATTATTCTGAGCGGCTTGTTGTCCGCCATCTTCACGGAGATAATGCAGTTTTTCCTGATATGGGGAGGAATATTGCTCTTGCCTGTGCTCGGCATAGTGGACCTCGGTGGACCGGGCAAAGCTTTCGCGAATCTTCCGGCTGTCTACACTCATCTCTGGTCAATCGCGGGAAGTGCAGCTGATAATCCGATGAAGCTCGACTGGCCAGCACTAGTCTTCGGGCTGGGTTTCGGAATATCATTCGGATACTGGACTACAGACTTCCTGATAATTCAGCGGGCATTCTCGGCAAAGGATGTACGCTCTGCCAGGCTCGCACCGATAATTGCGTCTTATTTTAAAATACTCCTGGGATTTGTCGTTGTTGGAAGTGGAATGGTGGGACTTGCGCTGATGCGAGACCCGCACAGCGGTTTTGCTCTCCTTCACACAGACGGAAGAGTAAATTATGATTCGGTAATACCACTGCTCATGATGAGGTATTTCCCACCCGGTCTTGTCGGCGTGGGAGTGACTTCACTTATCGCAATGTTTATGGCTGGGCAGGCAGGCAACATGAGCGCGTTCAATACAGTATGGACGTACGATATTTATCAATCGGTAATAAACAAGAGTGCGTCGCAGAAGAACTTGATCTGGATGGGACGTGCCGCAACTGTCGTCGGCATTCTCCTCAGTATCATTGGAGCATACTGGGCGAAAAGTATGCCGACCATAATCGATTATCTTCAGGCAATCGCATCATGGATACTGGCACCGGCGGTGGCAGTGATATTGTTAGGCATGTTGGTAAAATGGATTTCACCTGACGGCGCCTTCTGGGGGATGTTAATCGGAACAATAGTTTCGTTCGCGATGTTCATGGCGCTTCAATTAGGATGGATCACACCCGGTGCGATCGCACCTGGGGGAACGGCAAGCGCCATGGCAGCAAATTTCTGGCGCGCACTTTGGGCGTGGCTCATAAGTTCCGGAATTGCAGTAGGTGTCAGCCTCTTTACCGAGAAACGCCCCGAAGCGGAACTGGTCGGACTTGTACGCGGATTGTCTGTTAAGGAAGAAGTAGCGGAAATTCCACTTTATAAGAAACCCGTTTTCTGGGCCTCGATTACAGTGGTTGTCTTCATTATCCTTAATATTGTGTTTTGGTAATCGTAATCGGAGGTATGTGAATGTCTACAGAGGCAATTCCAATGAGACCTATTTGGTACTTTGTCGGATGGGTTTTGATCATAGTTGGAATGATCGTCATGGCCGCCGGGATCTACTACCTGTTTGTGCCGATACACCTCGATATCGAACTCCGGGGAATGCACATGAGTATCTGGTGGGGACTGGTGCTTTTGATAGGCGGTTTAATGCTGACACTCTTTAACAGAAAAAAGACCGTGGTATGATGAGATTATGGAATCAAATGATGATTTCCAGCAGGTTGAGTACCCGACTTGTCGTGGACGTCTTCGGCGGAATCCGGATCACCGGAACAATTGCTATCTTTCTCATGACGATGCTTCCCGTGACGCGATTGAGAGCCGCTAGTGCAATTCCAATTGATCTTTGCAAACAAGGTGCAGCTAAAAGTATTGTTGGAATGAGCACTATGCTGAATCTCCGTTCGGCGGAATTAGCAATTGATGGTTGGAAAAGCTCTAGCTCCCCGTCGATTTCCGTGGTTCCTGAGCCGAACTCAGTCGTCCTTGAGAAAGGGAAATTCGCTCTTTGTCGCTCCACTGCATTGATTTGCCCTCAGAACACCGGGAAGCTCGGTAAGTATTTGTCCGATCAAATCCTTTTCTTCACTCATCTGCGGCTTCGGGTTCAGAAGCGCGTGCGAGCAGACAAAGACTTTATCTCCCTGGATCTCGATGGAAGATTCAAATCGCCGGGTAAGGAAGGTTACTCTCTGCAAGTCCTGCCGGACAAGATTGTTCTGCGAGCTAAAACTCAAGCTGGATTATTCAGTGGAATTCAGACCTTGCTTCAGTTGATCCCACTGCCGGATTCAGCGAGGGAGGGAATCTTCGACGTACCATCATGCAAGATTATCGACTATCCTCGGTTTGAGTGGCGCGGATTGATGCTGGATTGCGTTCGACATTTCATGACCGTCGATTTCATCAAACGCTATATCAACTTATTGGCGTATTACAAGTTCAATGTATTCCATTGGCATCTTACGGACGACCAGGGGTGGAGAATCCAGATTAAGAAGTACCCGAAGCTTACTGAAGTCGGCGCATGGCGAATGGAAGGAAACGGAGAAAGGTATGGTGGATACTACACTCAAAAGCAAATAAGAGAAGTCGTCGCGTATGCGAAGAGCCGCTTCATTACGGTCGTGCCGGAAATAGAAATGCCGGGACATTGCCAGGCCTCTCTCGCGGCTTATCCGCAAAACGCCTGTGTGCCCGGTCCGTTCGAGGTAGGAACCCAATGGGGAGTTTATACAAACATATATTGCCCTGCAAAGAAATCTACCTACACTTTCCTCGACAACATTCTTTCAGAAGTTATAAGGCTTTTTCCTTCGCACTATATTCACATCGGCGGCGATGAGGTCCCGAAGATAGAATGGAAGGAGAGCGCTTTGTGTCAGGAGTTCGTGAAAGAGAAAGGACTGAAGAACGAAAAGCAGCTTCAGAGCTATTTTGTCAGAAGAATCGAGAGATTTGTAGAGTCAAAGGGAAGACAGATCATTGGATGGAATGAAATACTCGAAGGTCGGGGCCCGTTAAAAGGTGCCGTCGTTCAATCATGGCAGGGAATCGACGGAGCAGTTCAGGCCGTGAAGAACGGCTTGTACACGGTAATGTCGCCCAGCAATTACACTTACTTGAGTAACAATCCGTCTGACTTGCCCTTAGACACTGTTTATTCATTCGATCCGATGCCCAAGGGGCTGACTCCATCCCAGCAGAAACGAGTGCTTGGGATCGAAGCGTGCATGTGGACGGAACGAGCCCCTCAGGATCAGATCGATGGCAAAATGTTTCCGAGGCTGCTTGCAATTGCCGAAGATGCCTGGACTCTCCCTCAGAACAAGAACTATGCGAACTTCTATCGGAGACTGCAATCTCAGTACGCGCGACTAAGTTATCTCGGAGTAGAATATGGGCTGGAGCAGAAAGCCATGGTCTATCATACCACGTATGACAGCGCTGATAAGAAATTCATCGTGCGCCTTGAGAGGACTCAACCCCGGATCGGTCTCCGGTACGTAGTAGGAGACACTCTGACGATGGGGAATTCTCACGTGTACGAAAGCCCAGTTGCTATCGATACGACCGGAACGTTCATCGCTCAGGCGGAAATGAATGGTCGACTGGTTGGCAATCCTCTCGATCTTTCTTTCATGATAGACAAGGCGTTAGGCTCGAAGGTCACACTTAAGTATCCATATTCTCCGGAATACAGCGGCGGAGGAGCGGGAGGTCTGGTAAATGGGATTCGCGGGACAGACAATTTCAGAGATGGGTTGTGGCAAGGATTTAAGGGAGTCAACGTCGACGCAACCGTAGAATTAAAGAGAGAGAAAGAGATTTCGGAGATCGGCGCAGGCTTCCTGCAATCTACCAGCTCTTATATCTTCATGCCGACTAGTGTGCAATATTTTGTTTCGAGCGACGGGGTTCACTTCGACAGTGTCGGCACCGTGATGAACGATGTGTCCGAGAAAAACCCTGCCACAATCAAAAGAGATTTTGTCCTGACCTTTTCTCCAAAAGATGTCAGGTACATCAGGGTAATCGCGAAGAGCATCGGGGTCTGTCCTCCATGGCATCCCGGCGCGGGTGCAAAGGCGTGGGTATTCATCGATGAGATTTTTGCAAACTGAGAAATGACTTGAAGGAGATCTGAAAGATGACAAAACCAGATATCAAAATGATCCTGATACTCTCGCTCGTACTTGCGGTTAACATCTCAATGGCTCAACCCAGGCAAATTTATTATCCTGAGAAAGACACGGCCGTTCTCGCCAACCTTCATCGATGGCACGACATAAAGTTCGGTCTCCTCATGCATTGGGGCATCTATAGCGAGTGGGGAATTGTCGAATCATGGTCCATTTGCTCCGAGGATGAACCCTGGGAAGTCAGGAAAGACTCGAACTATTGCGACTACAAAAAGAAATATGATAATCTCATTAAGACATTTGACCCTCACGATTTTCATCCGCAGAAGTGGGCGGAAGCCGCCAGGTACGCGGGCATGAGGTACGTCGTGTTCACGACGAAGCACCATGATGGGTTTTGCATGTTCAATACGAACACCACCAACTTCAAAGTCACCAGCCCTGAATGTCCGTTTCACACCAACCCGAAGGCGAATGTCGCTAAAGTTGTTTTCGACACTTTCAGGAAAGATGGTTTTATGATAGGTGCCTATTTTTCCAAAGCCGACTGGCATTGCCCGTACTATTGGTGGCCAAATTTCGCTACTCCCGACAGAAATCCAAACTACAACATAGAGCGTCATCCGCATCGGTGGCAGGAATTCGTGAACTTCACCCAAACCCAGATAAACGAGTTGATGTCCAATTTCGGCCGCATAGATATTCTATGGCTCGATGCCGGATGGGTACGGGTGAAATCGCAGACAACGATCGATGAAGAGAAGCTTGCTGCAAAATATCCGGTCTTTCCACAAAGCCAGAACATCGACATGCCGCTTATTGTGAAAGACGCAAGAAAGAAACAGCCAGGGCTGATCGTTGTGGACAGGGATGTGACCGGGCCGTACCAGGACTATCTCACACCGGAGAATGCTGTACCGAAGGAAGCACTTCCATACCCATGGGAGACCTGCATGCCGATGGGAACAAGCTGGTCGTACAAGGCGCACGACGATTACAAATCTGTGCGTAAGCTGGTGCAATTGTTGGTGGATATAGTTTCAAAAGGGGGAAATTTCCTCCTGGACATCGGTCCAAACGGCCAGGGCGAATGGTCGCCGACCGCTTATGAGCGTTTGAAAGGCGTCGGTGACTGGATGAAGGTAAACAGCAAAGCAATTTATGACACGCACCCGGTTTGGCCGTACAAGCAGGGGAAAGTGTGCTTGACTCAGCTCGATGATGGTACGACCTTCGCAGTTTATCTGGCGAACAAAGGAGAGACAAGACCTCCGTCGATGATCTGGATGGACAATATATGCCCGGCGAAAAATGCGAAGCTTACTTTGCTTGGGTATAACAACACTCCGCTGAAATGGAAGAAGGTTGGTGAAGGTTTTGTAGCTTATGTGACGAAAGAGTTTCAAGATCACCCGCCGTGCGAAGACGCGTGGGTCCTCGAGATTTCAAAAGTTGCCGGTCATCCAAAGGTAATGGATGTGAGGTA
>JAKASW010000003.1 GCA_021818875.1 Bacteroidota bacterium | reverse complement strand
AGAAGCTATGTACCACCATCATCACTCATCATTGAATCTCAGTCCTCCCTCCGGTAAATTCTGAAATCATTTTCCAACCAAACAGGTGAACTAATGCCATATCAAACTAACAGTCGGGCCAAAAGTCCGAAACCGACAAGAAGGAGTTGGGCCGAGCCGTTCAAAATCAAAGTGGTCGAGCCCCTCAAAACTACCACTCGCCAACATCGGGTGAAGGCTATTGAAGAGGCCGGTTATAACACTTTTCTGCTTCGTTCTGAAGACGTTTATATTGACTTGCTGACCGACAGCGGCACCAACGCGATGAGCGATTACCAGTGGGCTGGCATGATGCTGGGCGACGAGGCTTATGCCGGAAGCAAGAACTTCTATTATCTCGAATCAAACATGCAGAAGTACTACGGCTATAAATACCTGGTACCCACACACCAGGGCCGCGGTGCGGAACATATCATCTCTCAGATCCTGATCAAGCAAGGCGACTTCATACCAGGGAACATGTATTTTACAACGACGCGTGAGCACCAGGAGCTTGCAGGAGGTACGTTTGCAGATGTCATAATCGACGAAGCACACGACCCTGATTCGACTCACCCATTCAAGGGAAACGTCGATCTCCAAAAGCTTGAAGACCTGATAAAGAAAGTTGGAGCGAAGAAGATACCGTACATCAGCGTTGCTGCGACTGTTAACATGGCAGGTGGCCAGCCGATCTCGATGGAGAATTTGAAGGCCGTTCGCAAAATCACTGCTAAACACGGAATAAAAGTCATACTGGATGCGACACGGGCCGTTGAAAATGCATATTTCATCAAGCGTCGCGAAAAGGGTTTCGAAGAGAAATCGATTGCTGAAATATTGAAAGAGATGTGCTCATATACTGATGGCGCTACGATGAGTGGCAAGAAGGACCTCCTTGTAAATATAGGCGGCTTTCTGGCAATGAATGACAAAGATGTTTTCGACGAAGCAAGAAACATGGTTGTCGTGTTTGAGGGTCTGCACACATATGGCGGACTTGCCGGGCGCGACTTAGAGGCCATGGCACGGGGCATGGAGGAGATGGTAAAAGAAGATTATATCCGCTCGCGTATCGGACAGGTGGAATATTTGGGAGAGAAACTGATCGATTGGGACGTCCCTATCGTGAAACCGATCGGCGGTCATGCGGTGTTCCTCGACGCGAAGAAGATCCTTGAGCATGTACCACAGGAGAAATTCCCAGCTCAGACACTCGCGGCCGAGATTTATGTCGACTCCGGCGTCCGTACCATGGAACGGGGAATAGTGTCGGCGGGGCGCGATACGAAAACCGGAGAGAATCGCCATCCAAGGCTTGAACTTGTTCGGGTTACGATACCGAGACGCGTTTACACGCAGGCGCACATGGATGTCACTGCCGAATCGATCCTTGAGGTGTATGAAAACCGGAAGAAAGTGAAAGGCATGAAGATGGTTTACGAACCGAAGCACCTCCGGTTCTTCCAGGCACGGTTCAATAAGGTCTAAGATTTACGTGGGGCCGCAAGCGAGGCCCCGCGCCTTTACATCCTGTAAATGAATATCGTCCTGCGTAGCCGTTTCACGAGGCGGGGGGATCTCGACATTGTTTTCCTGACGGTGGCAAGGATAGGTCGCAGCATCTCCGGCGGTATGATCGGCGTCGCGCTTCCCTATTATCTCCTCAGGACTCTTCACTGCGGGGCACTCAACCTGGGAGTGATTTTTCTCTGTGCGAGAATAGCGACGGCGGTTATCGGTTTCGCAAGCGGTTTCGTCGCTGACTCGTGGGGAAGGCGCAACACTCTCGTCCTGGTAAGTATGCTCCTTCCGGTAAGCGCAGTTATCGTTTATGTGTCGCGGGATTTCTGGTGGACCATGGCAGCGGCGATGGTGGGCGGTTTCTCGGCGACAGGCTCGCTCGGCGGCGGGGTCAACGGGGCGGTTCAACCAGTCCAGAATGCGGTACTTGCTGAGCTTACGCTGGAGGAGCACAGAACGAAATTCTTCTCAGTGTTCTCGTTCATATCAGGATTAGCAACCGCGCTTGGCGCTCTCCTTGCTGAGATCTTGACCGTCCGCGATGTCTTTCTCGCTGCTTCGATCCTTTCGTTGCTTACTCTTCCTGGCTTGTGGTGTCTTCATGTTTCGAACGAAAGGAAGAAGATTGTGAGGCTTAAAACGAAGGCGATCATTGGAAAATTCGCATTGACCGGATCGCTTAACGGTCTTTCACAAGGCATCGTCATTCCTTTCCTGATTCCATTTTTCGTGCTCGTGTACCATGTCCCGATTTCACAAATGGCCGTATATGCCTTCACGGCAAGAGCGCTCAGCTCGGTGGCAATTCTTGGAGCGCCGCTGATCGAGAGAAAGTTGGGATTTGTCAGGAGCGTGGTGGTAACAAGAGGTGTCGGATTAGTGCTGCTCACCCTTATGCCCGCCGTAAATTGGCTGCCCGCAGCCATTGCGATTTACATCCTTGCTCCGTCGTTGCGAGTTATGGCTGCACCGATTCAGAGATCGGAGTTCACTAAGCGAGTACGCAGCGATGACCTCGGAAGAGCGCTCAGCATAAACCAGGTTGCCAGACTTGCGGCTTCGTCGGCAGGTATTGGTCTGAGCGGCTACCTGATGGAAAACGCGCTTTATGAAGTACCTTTTCTTGCCTACGGAATTCTGATGATGGGAAATCTGTATCTTTATGTTAAATTATTTGGGACGAAAAAATCGCGTATAACCTCCGTCTCGTAACTTCCGACCGATATAGCCTCGGAAGCTGAAGAGGGATGTTCGTCTATATGAACAACTGAAGAATATTGTGAGACTTCATCCCGGTAGATCCTGGTTCCGGACTATAATCAACCTCAGTGAATTACTCAGTGAATAGAGATATAACATTAGTTGGCTTTTCACGCGTTGCAAGAAGCGTTGCCGCGGGGATGATCAACATTGCATTCCCATATTACATACTCACAACGCTGCATCATGGTGCGTTCACAATCGGGCTTATATATGTCTCGGCAACTGTTGCAACTGCTATTCTCGGTTTCCTGGCCGGGATAACGACCGATGTCTGGGGAAAGCGCGGGACGTTGATCATCACAAGCGCACTCTTGCCGCTCAGCGCCATTATGGTTTATACGTCATCGAATCTCTGGATGATAATTCCAGCGGCAATGCTCGGCGGCTATTCGGCAACCGGCTCTCTTGCCGGTGGGGGAATAGGCGGGGCAGTGCAGCCAATACAGAGCGCGGTACTTGCAAACTTGACCGCGGACGAAACGAGGACCAAATATTTTTCTTTCTTTACGTTTCTGTCCGGAGTTACCGGCGCACTGGGTGCTCTTCTGGCGAAGGTATTTGACGTTCGGGATATCTTCCTCGCTGCCGCCGTCATTTCCGCGGTTGGTATGCCCGGGCTCTGGTATCTTAAGGTTGAAGAGGCTCGCGGAAAAATCGGCAAACTGAGGACAAGAACTACAATAGGAAAATTCACATTGACGGGGATGCTGAACGGCCTTTCCCAGGGGCTTATCGTGCCGTTCCTGATACCTTTCTTTGTATTGGTGTACCATCTTCCAAAGTCGCAAATGTCCGAATACGCCTTTGCGAGTGGTCTTTTAGGATCCTTCGCAATACTCGGCGCTCCTCTTCTTGAAAGGTATTTCGGTTTTGTGAAGAGCATAGTATTCACAAGAGGGCTTGGAACGGTTCTGTTTGTTGTCTTCCCCGTCATAAGACTTTTGCCGCTCTCCGTATTCATTTATATCATAGGACCGGCGTTGAGAGTAGCGGCACTTCCGATCCAGCAGTCGGAACTGACGAAACGTGTAGACGATGACGAAATGGGAAGAGCGTTGGGGATAAATCAGGTGGCGAGGCTTGCGGCGTCCTCAACGGGCACCGGCCTCAGCGGCTATCTCATGGAAGGTGCGCTGTTTGAACTCCCGTTCTTTATCTACGGCATAATAATGGCCGCAAACCTCTACCTTTATGTCAGATTCTTCGGCGTGAAGTCCGGCAAGACTCCTGATGTCGTTCAAGCCGGCGACACAGAAGTAAAATGATTACTGCTTGCAATAAGTCTCGAAGGTACTTTTCAACTGCTCTGCTACTTTCTCAGGAGTTCTTCCCTCGATTTCACTCCTATGAATAATCTTGATGAACTTCCCGTCTTTGAAAAGCGCAAAGGAGGGCGACGACGGCGGCTGGTTTGTGAAATAGCTGCGTGCTCTTTCGGTGGCTTCTTTATCCTGGCCCGCAAATACTGTGGTCAGTTTATCCGGCAGCGACTTTTCCATAAGTGCCATTTTCAAAGCCGGCTTTGCTATTCCACCCGCACATCCGCAGGTTGAATTGACAAATACGAGAAGTGTACCCTTAGAATTTGTGATCGCATTGTCTACATCGGCGGGTGTTCGCAGCTCCTGGAGACCCATCGACCTGACTTCTCTCCGTATCTCTTCTATGAATAAATCAAATGTTGCATACATCGTTAGCTCCTGTCTTTCTTCTCTAAACAACAGGAATTAGTGAATTGGTTTCTGCCTCGTATCGGATCGATCTCATCCCATGAGTACCCGGTGAATCGGTTCTTACCCTCGGGAGGTAAGATTATTAGTACTATGATAAGTCGTGATCCTGACTTCCGATTCTCATAATTGTCAAACCTCTTGCACCGGTTTTCCCTCATACAAGCTGTCCGTGCGACCACACCGTCAAAATCACAGGGATGTAATTGCTTCTAAAACCTTGTCCACTTTCTCCTTAGAATCAGCCTCGCAGTAGTACCTGATCAGAGGCTCGGTTCCGGATGCACGTACCAGCATCCAGCCGCCGTCTGCAAAGAAGCACTTGTAGCCGTCGATGGTCAGTATGTGATCCACCTTGTGCCCGGCAACTTCCTTCAGCCCTTTCTTTAGTTTGCTGAGGACTTTCTGCTTGTATTGTTCCGTGGTGCGGGCATCTATCCTTCTATAGATGTGGGGGCCAACCTGGTCGAACAGTTCCTTTACGAGTTCACCCAGCGTCCTTTCTCTCTTGACCATCATCTCACAAATTGTCAGACCGAGGAACAACCCATCGCGTTCCGGTATGTGTCCCTTTAGTCCCACACCTCCGCTTTCTTCACCTCCTATCAAGACGTCGCGCGATATCATTACTGATGCAACGTGCTTGAATCCGACAGGAAGCTCTGTGAGTTTTAGCCCGTAAATTTTCGCAAGCTTGTCAGGCATCTCGCCTACTGAGACAGTCTTGACAACTTCTCCACGCATGCCTTTTGTCTCATACAAATACTTCAGGAGGAGAGCATACACTTCCTGAGGTCCGACGAAGCTGCCGTGCTCGTCGACAGCACCGATCCGGTCGGCATCACCGTCCGTGGCAAGACCGACGTTATAATTTCCCTGCGGCACGAACTTCAAGAGCTCAGCGAGATGCGCAGCGATGGGTTCAGGATGCTCGCCGCCGAACGAAGGGTTGAATTCATTGTGAATGACCACCGCATCTTCAACAAGTTGCCTTAGGATTCCCTGTCCAGCACCATACATGGCGTCATGGACTATTCTCAACCGTGCAGACCTGATTGCCTCTATGTCGATTTTCTTTCTCAAATCGTCAATGTAGATCTGGCGTAAGTTCGACTTTGTGATCAGTCCCTTCTTGACCAGGTCTCCGTAACTCTTCTTTATTTCGTCGAGTGATTTCTTGGGAAGAGCATTGGCGGCTTTCTCCACTTTCGCAACATACTCCACCTCTTCCGGTCCGCCGAAGTCCGCTTTCAGTTTGAAACCGTTGTATCTTGCAGGGTTGTGACTTGCTGTTATTACAACGCCTCCGGCGGCATCATACTTTGGAATTGCAAGCGAAAGGGCCGGAGTGGGACAATACCCATCGGATAGAGTCACCTTCAATCCCGTATTTGCAATCACCTCTGCCGTTCTCTCCGCAAATTCCTGTGACAGGAAGCGTGTATCATATCCGATCAAGATCCCGTTCTTTGACTTCTTGTGCTTCTTGTAGAACTTCCCGGTAGCAAGAGCCACTCTGGAGACATTCTCGAATGTATAGTCTTCAGCTATAACCCCGCGCCAGCCGTCAGTTCCAAACTTGATCTTTGCCATGGCGGTTCCTCTGATTGTTTTGAAAACAAAATAAAATCCTGACGGAAAACTTACAATGTTTGGTGGAAATGCTGCTACTCGTTGTAGTGTCTGCACGGAACTGCTCCCCCTTAAGCCGTGGTAGTTTCTCGGATCAATTTCTGAGTTCCCCGGTAGGGCTCATGATAAATAAGAGACCTGTATCACGGTGGAAATGCTTTGGGGTCGTTAAATTGTCTGTATTCTTTAGATCGTAGGTTTCTCTAAGTCTGCAGCACGAGTTGGCTTCTAAACTTCAGTTCACCGGCGCCGATATATAGATATGGAGAGATTGTCAGGAAAATTATAGCTAAAGCGCATTTGAAACGATTAGGATATGAAGAACGAGGTGCCATCCTCAGAGAATTCTAAAGTGAAGGCAACTAAAATACCAGCACCGCTCCCATTTAGAGTCTTTAAGAGTCTGCTTCTATTTGTTCCAATCGTCATTGTGATGATTGCCATCTGGCTCGTTTTCACGGGTGGTTTCCCGACCTATTTTGACCCCTTCGACGCTTCATCCTATCCTAGTGGGCCCATTCCTGAACTCGGCAGTAATATGGAATATTTCGGATTCGGACCCGACTCGCTGCAGCCTGCGATAGAACGAATTGGTCCCTTGAAAGCGATCAATTTAGAGATCAACAACGGTGACAAGGTGTGGTCAGGGTTGATACTGAGCTGGGGGCAGAATGCTGCCATTCCGCACAACGGCACATTTGATCTCCAGTGGCGCTCCAGTAGAGAGGGCTATCGGGTGTTAATAGATTTGACGGTGGGAGGTGGTGCGGGTGACAGAATCAACCCTGTAGGCACAAACTACTACGTCTACATGGACTCTCCACCGAAAGAATGGACGACGACCTCAATTCCATTTGACAGGTTCAAATTGAATCCTGTACAAAGGCCTGGGGCCACTGTCAATGAACCTTTTGATCCATCCCGCATAACGGAAGTAAACTTCACATTTTGGCCCGGTACGCAATCGACCATTCAAATTGAAAGTGTGCGCTTCAGCTGGGGGACTGTCGATTTGCCGCCGATCTTGATAATCATCGGAATAGTCGGTTTTGGGATTGTGCTCTGGCTTAGGACCACCGAGGAAAGGATTCTAAGTCATGGCAGACTGGATCTCCGGTCGACTCCTCTGTTTGCAAGGTTTGCATGGATCCCATTTTCAGTCGCAATTTTTCTTACGGCGATTTTCTCCAACACCAGTTTCTTATCTTTGCGATCGAGTTTCGTCTACATATTATACATACTTTCAATTATTGTCGACGAGTTTTTCAGTAGATCGCTTTCCGGAAAATCCATCTTTGCATTTAGGTATGGCATTATATTAGCTGTCGGATGGTATTTGAATTTCACTTTTGCCCCGGCTCAATTGATTCTCTTACTCGGAATTGCATTCTTGCCGATCGTCATCGAGAAATCCAAGCTTCCGTTGATCGGCTTGCCCACAACTGCTCTGGTGGTTCTGGTGAGCCATCCCGTATTTGGGTGGGTCAACACTATCGTTCCGGGCGGTATGGTGATTATCGGTTTGACTTTCATTACGATGTTTGCGCGCGGGACGTTTGCCTATGGTGAAGCTGTTATGGATGCCAACTATGCACTCTCGCTTTTCAACGATGCGCTTGAGAGTACTTCCGACGCCATCGCCGTAATTGACCTCGACGGCGAAATCGAGAAGGTGAACAAAGGATTCGCAGCACTGACTGGTTATGAAGTCGATGAGACAGTTGGCAAGAAGATCTGTGACTTTGTATACCCTGATGATTGCAAACTTCTTCCTCTGGATTTTCTACCTGGGACCAGAAACAAATCGATGGTCTATGATGCCCGATTTGTCACAAAGAGCGGCGAAGTACACTCCATGCTTGTAAGAGAAGTCGGTCTAAAGAGAAACGGAGTGCCGACGGGTTTTCAAATTGCAGCCACTGACATAACAGAACGGAAGAGAGCCGAAGAATCGCTCAGGGAACTAAATTCCTTCAATGAGATGCTTATAAAGGCACTTCCGTTCGGAATTTCTATCATCGACGGGGAAGGGACGCTTCTTTTCGTGAGCGAAAGATTTAGGCACAATGTCGGGGACACAGTGATCGGGCAGAAATGCTGGTCTGTGTTAAAGGACGATAGGAGTCAGTGTGCGGACTGCCCGTTACGAAATGCTGTGGCTGTCGGTAAATCCAGAAGCTCAGAAGTGAAAGACGTCCTGGGTGGTAAGACGTTCCAGGTTACCCACACGGGTTTGATTTACAAGGGGAAGGCCGCCGTGCTTGAATTGTTCGAGGATGTTACCGAAAGGAATGGACTGCTGGCCCAGTTGGTGCAGGCCCAAAAGATGGAGAGCCTCGGCACGCTCGCGAGTGGGATTTCACACGACTTCAACAACATACTAGGGATCATCCTGGGACACGCATCCCTAATGCAAAGGAAGTTGACCGCTTCGGATCCTTTGTTAAAAAGTCTCGCGACGATTCTGAACGCTGCCGAGCGAGGGGCGTCGCTTGTCAAACAACTGCTGACCTTCGCGAGAAAATCGGAGGCTAATTTCACCGGGCTGTCGATAAATGATTCGGTGAAGGAGTTCGAGAAGTTGTTCGCGGAGACTTTTCCAAAGACCATGACACTTGTGTGCAACGCTGGGAATGACATGCCCCCAATCAGTGGCGATGCGACACAAATACATCAGGCGTTGCTAAACCTCAGCGTCAATGCCAGAGATGCGATGTCCGGCAGCGGTACACTGACAATTACGACAACGATCGCTTCCGGTGAGTCGCTGAGGCACCAGTTCCCCAATAGCTCGTTTCCAGAGTACGTAGTCCTTCAAGTCAGCGACACCGGCAGCGGAATGGACGAGGAAACAAAACGGCATGTTTTTGAACCGTTCTTTACAACGAAAGACCAGGGCAAAGGAACCGGCTTGGGGCTGGCAATGGTCTTCGGAATTATGGAGAAACATGAAGGCTTCATTGACGTTCAAAGCCAGGTTGGCAAAGGAACGACGATGTCGCTGTTCTTCCCGGTGAGAAAGAGTCCTAAAGAAGAGACCCGACGGACTACTTCCGAACGTGAATCGACGGGAGGAAGGGAGACGATCCTTGTTGTTGAAGATGAGGAAATGCTGCGGGAGCTCGCCCTTGAAGTACTTACAAGCAAAGGGTATAACGTGGTCACTGCCGCCGACGGTGAGGAAGCCGTCAATTTGTTCAAAGGCAACGGCCATGATGTCTCGTTGATTGTGTCTGACCTTGGCCTGCCTAAACTCGGTGGGAAGAAAGCTCTCCAGGCGATTAGAAGGGTCAACTCGTCGGTGAAATTCATCGTTGTATCCGGATACCTTGACCCTAAAGAGAGATCTGAACTATTTGAGTGCAGAGTCTCGGAGATCATCCCTAAACCCTACACTCCAACGCAGCTAGAGAGAGCAGTCCGCCACGTTCTTGACAATTAGCTGATACACGTCTTTCTCTGTCGTTGCCCATCATAGTGTCAGGACGCGGGTGACGCGGTTCTTCCCGTCTTTCGTATTCATTGCTTGGAAATCCATCCAATAATATATTAGCTCAACAGTAGAGGAGCACCGGATGTCTGATAGCGCAATCGTTGAGATACATAAGAAGCTCGGCGCTGAGGTGGTGGAGGTGGACGGAACGAGCATCCCCGCGAAATATTTATCTCAGGATGAAGAGTTCGCAATAGCCAGAAAGGCGGCGGCTCTCTTCGATATTTCTCACTTTGGAAGACTTTTTATCTCCGGAAAAGACTCCCTGGATTTACTCAACAGGATATCCACAAATGAGCTGAACGGTTTACGGCCGGGCATGGGGAAACAAGCTTTCCTGGCCACCGAAAAGGGAAGGGTGGTCGATCTCTGTACCGTCTTTGCACGAGAGGATGGTGTCCTTGTCCTCACGAGTCCGGGGAATTCTGAGAAGGTGAGGAAATGGATAGAGAAGTTTATTGTGTCGGAGGATGTTAAGCTACAGGATGCAGCAAACGACCTCGTGCTCTTTCTTCTTGCCGGACCAGAGTCTGCAACTTTCCTGAGGAACGTGGCACACTCGAGTTACAAGACATTTCTCGATGTCGGGAAGATGCGCCGGTATGATTTCATAAGGATATTCCTGAAGTCGGGTGATATATTTCTCTCAAAGACAAACCTCGTCATGATGAACGGCTACCTGATAATGGTCAAACAGGAAGCGGCCGGCGACACATGGCAGGAGCTAGTTGGTGAAATGAAAAAGATCGGCGGGTCACCGGCCGGGTTGCAGACTTTCGATGTGCTCAGGGTTGAAAATGGGACACCGCTTTCTCCGACGGAGTTGAACGAGGAAGTAAATCCTCTAACAGTAGATATCCTTGATGCGGTCCACAATAACAAAGGGTGTTACGTCGGCCAGGAAGTGATCGCAAGGCTGCAAACCTATGACAAAGTGAGGCGACGATTGGTGGGTTTGATTTCGGCATCCAAGCTCCCGCAGGGCGCAAAGGTCTTTGATGCGAAGTCCGGAGTCGCAGGGTCCGAAATCGGTGTCATTACAAGCTCCGTGAAGTCGCCTGGACTTGAAAAAGAGATTGCTCTCGGATACCTGGCGGTTAAGGAGTTTGTTCCCGGCTCGAAGTGCGTAGTAAGAGTCGGGAATCGGAATATCGACGCGGTGCTTTCGTCGTTGCCGTTTTTCGTTTGAAAAGTATGGAAGAGATTAGAGTAAGCGCCGCGGAAGACAAGGTCACAATCTATCAAGACCTTATTCCGCAGCTTGAATCCTTGGTAGAAGGTGAGGAGAATTTCATTGCCAACGCTGCAAATATCTCGGCAGCTTTGAAACAATCGCTCCGGCATGCGTCGTGGGTCGGCTTCTACTTCTTAAGTGGCGAAGAGCTGGTATTGGGACCGTTCCAGGGCAAGGTGGCTTGTACCAGGATAAAGATAGGCGCCGGGGTTTGCGGGACCTCCTTCAAAGACAACAAGACCTTGATAGTCCCCAATGTTTATGAATTCCCCGGTCACATCTTCTGTGATGCAGATTCGAAAAGTGAGATTGTTGTGCCGCTAGTCAATGACAGGACACCGTTCGGGGTTCTTGACCTCGACAGTATGTCCTACTCATCTTTCGACTCTGTCGATTCGGTAAACCTCGCTAAAGTGGCGGAGATAGTTGCAGAATGTTTTTCCCGTCGGTCTCAGAGGGTGAATGGCAGTTAGCTCTCAATTGGGCGCAAGAAGGAAAGTTGCTCTCGTCACGGGTGGCGGGAGAAGGCTGGGGCGGCAGTCGGCGCTCGCGCTGGCCCGGGATGGATGGGACATCGCGGTTAATTATGCACACTCCGCATCCGGGGCCGAACGGACAGTCAACGAGATCAAGAGAGCAGGTGCCGATGCGATCTCCATAAAAGCGGACATCAGCGACTCCAACCAGGTAGACAAAATGTTTCAAGATGCGATTCAGCATTTTTCAAAAATTGATCTCCTTGTTAACAATGCCGCAATATTCCCGCCGCCGAAGAGAATCACCGACTTGTCCGACGAGCTGTGGAACAGGGTAATCTCCATAAACCTCACGGGACAGTTCTACTGTGCACGCGCTGCGGCAAGGGCCATGGAACGGTCCGGCGGTAAGATGATTAACTTCGCCTCGCTCGGGGGATTACAAGTGTGGACAGAATATATCGAGTATAATGTTGCGAAGGCGGGGGTAATTATGCTGACAAGGGCGCTATCGAAGGCGCTGGCACCGAAGATTGTCGTGAACGCAATCGCTCCAGGTACAATCATAGTCCCCGGCGAAGAGTCCGGCGAAGTAAAGCATCTCGAAGAAAAGAAAATCCCTCTCGGTCATTACGGGGAGCCACACGATATTACCGGCGCAGTCCTTTACCTCGCTCATGCGGATTATGTGACCGGACAAGTCATCTACGTCGATGGAGGAAGGGCTGTGCTATGAAGACCATTTTGTGTTTCATGGAATAGAAAGGCGATCTACGAGAAAAAAAGATACCGCTCATCGATCTGCTATTCCTCAAAAAGCGTACAAGAACATCACCTTTCTGAACAGCCCGGACGCCAGAGTGGTGCGCATTCTTTCAGAATACCTTGAGCCGCTTTCCCGGCTTCGCAGACTGAAGATCAATGATACGATTGTGTTCTTCGGCTCGGCTCGAAACACAAACGTTCGCGAGGCACGAGTGCGACTCAAAGATGCCGAAAAGAAGATGGAACAAATTGAAAGAGGTGGAGAACGGGGGGCTCATGATCGAGCGAAAGCTGAGAAGGAACTGCGACTCGCCGAAGCGGGGATGGCGATGGCACGTTATTATGAAGACGCCGTGAAGTTGAGCGAGATGCTTACAAGATGGTCGATGAGTCTCGTCGGAAATGGCGGGCAAAGGTTTGTAATCTGCTCAGGGGGCGGTCCGGGAATTATGCAGGCGGCAAATAAAGGCGCCTCTAATGCCGGTGGACTCTCGATGGGACTGAACATAAGCCTTGCACATGAACAGTATCCGAATCCCTTCATAACTCCTAATCTGAACATGGAATTCCATTACTTCTTTATGCGGAAATTCTGGTTTGTCTATCTTGCAAAGGCACTTGTCGTTTTCCCGGGAGGATTCGGAACTATGGACGAATTGATGGAAGTCCTCACACTTCTTCAAACGGGAAAGATAAAAAAGAGAATGACAGTGTTGATATACGGAAGTGATTATTGGAAAAAAGTTCTGAACTTCGGTGCCCTCGTGGAAGCCGGTGCAATCACAGAATCTGATTTGAAGCTATTTAGCTTCGCAGACGATCCTAATACGGCATTTGAAATTCTCACGAGGGAGCTCAAGAAGAACTACGGCTTACGATAGAAAGGTAAACCAAGTGAACCAGGAAACCTATCCGAAGTTTCGCGCTCTGATGAAGCTTCTCGATGATGACGACCCACAGGTGCTTGATGCAGTTGAAAAAGAGCTTCTCGACGGGGGGACGGATGTTGTCCGCTTACTGGAAGTAGAGAAGGACAACTCCGAACTTCATGTGAAGGATAGAATCGAGAGGCTGATTTCAAGGATTCACCTTGATAAGCTCCAGCGTGAGTACGATCTCCTGATGGACTACATCTCGCAGCCCGGCTTTTCGCTGGAACGTGCACTGTTTTTTCTCGCCAGGCCGCTGTACCCCGACGTAGACTTTGCCGATGTGGAATCTCATTTGAATGAACTGGCGAAGGAGCTCGGCAAGAGAATCTCTGCCCCGGACAATCCGTATGACACTGTCCAGTCGGTCAACGATTTCTTTCTTGTCGAGCTGGGCTTTGCCGGAAATTCCAAAGATTACTACAACCCTGACAATAGCGTTCTTCACCGAGTGTTGGCGACCCGCCGCGGTATTCCCATCACGCTCGGTTTGATTTATCTTCTTGTCGGCCGACGTCTCAATCTCCCCGTCTACGGAGTCGGAGCGCCGGCGCATTTCCTCGTGAAGTTTGTGCTTGAAGGAAAAGAAATTTATGTCGATGTTTTTAACGGCGGCAAAGTCATGTCGAGAGCTGATGCGGAGGAGTTCATCGGCGAAATGGGATTTCCTTTTGAGCCGCGATACCTGAGGAACTCTTCCGACATGGAAATTCTTGCGCGGACGTGTCGCAATCTGGCGCGTGCTTTCTCGGCTGCGGACGACCAGCCGAAGGCCAACGTACTTATGGAATTATCCATCGAGATCGAAAGACTTACAGCAATTTGAAGATTTACACAAAGACAGGGGATAAAGGTGATACGGGACTTTTCGGGGGAAGCCGCGTACCGAAAGACGCCCCGAGGATCGATGCATACGGAACTGTGGACGAGCTAAATTCCGTCGTCGGGGTCGCGCTTGCGTTCGCTAAGGACCACGAGATTATCCAAATCTTGACCGATATTCAGAATCGACTCTTCGTTCTCGGTGCTGATCTTGCGGCGCCCCCTGGCGTGAACGAAGACGGCACAACAAGAATAATTCCAGATGACGCAGTGTCTCTTGAGAGAATTATCGACAGCATAGACGAGAGGCTTTCGCCGCTGAAGTCGTTCATTCTTCCGGGAGGCTCGAAGACTGCGGCGATGCTGCACCACGCGAGAAGCGTATGTCGCAGAGCAGAGCGACTTGTCGTGACGCTCTGCAGATCCGGCGAGGTATCGGAGCACACGGTCATTTACCTTAACCGCCTGTCGGATCTTCTATTCGAGTTGGCGCGGTATGCAAACGTGGTGGAGAATGTGGCGGATGTCCCGTGGAATTCCGGGAAGCACGGCGGTAGACAGCGATGACGTTTCTCAATCCGTTAGTGCTTTTCGGACTGGTTGCCGCGGGGATACCGGTCCTCATTCACCTTCTCCAGCTTAAGAGGCTTCGTCAGGTCGATTTCTCTTCCATCAGATTTCTGAAAGAGATCCAGCATGCATCGGCGCGAAAGGTTAGACTTCGTGATTATCTTCTCCTCCTCGTCAGAACACTCGCGATAGCTGCACTTGTTATGGCATTCGCCCGGCCCGCGATAAAGGGCATTGCCGGAGTGAATTCAAAGAGTGCATCGGTTCTCATAATTGATAACTCACCATCGACCACAGTCAGAAATGAATTCGGAAAAGTATATTCCCAGGAAAAGGCCGCAGCAATAAGCCTGCTGAGCCACTTTCATCTCGGTGATTACGTGAGCCTTCTCTTTACTTCCGACAATGGTGATACATCGCGGGAATATTCTACGATCAATCCCAAATCACTCTCCACCGTGATAGCGAGGTCACAACCCACAGATGTCTGGGGAGGTTACGCCGCCGCCGTGCGCGCTGGACTGACCACATTGAGAAGTGCCGGGTTCGCAAGCAAAGACATTTATCTCGTCGGTGATTTTCAGAAGTCGCAATTCGAGGCCGGCTCCATTTCCGAGGCGCAGGCTGGATCACCGCTTCCTCCAAACGTCCGGTTGTTTTTCCTTCGTACCGCCAAATTGCCCGATGACAACCTTTCAGTGTCTAATGTCCTCTTTCCGAACCCAGTGGTCGAGGCAGGAGTCCCGACAGAAGTCATAGCGACTGTGGACAATAACGGAATCTCGGGGAAAAATGATGTGGTCGTTTCCCTGTTCGTCGACAGCCGCAAGGTGGCACAGTCAGTTGCCAGTGTACCCGCAGGAATGTCTGAAAAGATAAGTCTTTCGTTCACTGTCACCGCAAGTGGATATCATCATGGCTTTGTCGAAATCGAAGACAATTCCATACAGAGCGATAACAAGTACTACTTCTCGTTTTATGCGATGCAGAAATTGAACATCGGTATCGTGTCGAGCGATACGACTTCAGATTTTGTTTTAAAGGCGATAAGCGCCGTTTCACCTTCAGGAGACCTGTCGGACTCCGCTGCAAATTACGCGACACAGTTAGTGACCAGGGTCTTTTCGCCGCAGACATTTACTTATTCTAATCTGGCCGGACTGGACGTTGTCGTCGTGGAGTCATATTCGGATAACGAGAATTTTGTCTCGAAGATAACTCGCTTTGTCGAGGGTGGAGGAGGAGTGCTTCTCTTCGCTCCTCCCATCTCGGAAGGTGGACCATTTGCCGCCCTGTGCGAGCGGATGCGGTTGGGAACGGTCACAAAGTTTTTTTCGAACACGGCGGGGAGCTTTGTCGGACTTCAAGGAATCGACGTTGGAGACAAGTTCTTCTCGGGGATGTTTTCTTCCAGAGAGAGTGCCGACCAGATCAAAAACCAGCTCGTCACAAAAATATACTCCGGCTGCGATGTCAGCCCGAATCCTTTTGACCACGTTTTGATGAGTACTTCATCGGGTCCGTTTCTTTTGGGAAGGGAGGCCGGATCGGGATTTGTGTTCCTGGTAACGTCCTCTTCAGACACGGCATCGAGCAACTTCCCGATGTCTCCTTTTTTCCCGGTAGTGGTACAACGCGCGCTCTTTTACTCTGCAGCCGTCAGGCACGCTCCGGTGGAAACGACACCCGGTCAGAAGATTGAATACCGACTGGCCACCGGGAATATCAAACAAGCAGATCTCCTTTCACCAAACGGAAACAGGACGGAGATCTTTCCGAAGTACGCAGGCGGGACGGGAGTGTTTTCGCTGAATGGTATGGATGATCTCGGGACGTATTCGCTCGTGGGAAATGATACAATTACTGAAATCTCGGTGAATGTTGACCACCGGGCGTCCGATGTCTCGCAGGCCCCGCGGTCTGAGATTGTCGCATTCGCACGAAGACTTGGTTTCGCTGAACCGAATGTATTTGTGATGAATGCAACAAGCAATTCCGGCTTTGCTGTCGAGAAGCTTGATGTAGGCCAGGACCTGTCTTCCTTTTTTGCAGGACTTGCTCTGGTTTTTCTGATATTGGAGATTTTCATTTCCAGGACGAAGGCTTTTTCGGGTCGGACTGAACCCGGGAAGAAGATTGGTTCTGAAAATCCGGCAACGTGATTTAATGGGTTTTTCTGAACACGAACAGCACGAATGAATCACAATTGGTTTTCCATCGTCACGAATATCGAGCGAGGATTCGTGGAATTCGATTCCGGGAAAAACGGAGATTAGTGCCATTGGTAAATTTCTTCACCGGAATTGTGATCACATTGCTTGGCCTAGCGGCCATTGGAACGGTTTGGTGGAACTGAGTAAATTATCTGTTGTTGTTGAAGAAAACGGAGGTGAAACAAACTAAGTTGATTTCAACCGGTAATTCTAAGGATCGGGCACTCGTCATCGGGGTTGTCTTTGGTAAAGATGAACGCGTCGAAGTCGATGAATACGTGGAAGAACTGATTTTGCTTGCGGATACGGCCGGTGCTCAAGCCGTGCGGAAGGTATTCCAGGAAAGGCAATCTCCTGATCCCGCCTATTTTGTCGGGAAGGGAAAAGCTGAAGAAATTAAGTCAATTGCAGAAGCTGAGGATGTCAACCTGGTTATCTTTGACGACGACCTTTCCGGGGTACAGATTCGGAATCTGGAAAACGTCATCGGCAAACGCGTCCTCGACAGGAGCGGTCTGATCCTCGATATCTTTGCGCTGCGGGCGAGGACACATGAGGCAAAGCTTCAAGTCGAGATGGCGCAGCTCAAGTACAACCTGTCGAGACTTGCAGGTAGATGGCAACATTTCTCTAAGCAATATGGGATCATCGGAACGAGGGGTCCCGGCGAGAAACAGATCGAAATGGACCGGCGCGCCATCAAGAAGAGAATATCCACACTCCGACAGAAGCTGGATTCCATAACTCATCAGCGTGAATTGAGAAGGTCGAGGCGCAGTGAGCTTCGCAAATTTGCTCTTGTCGGTTACACGAATGCTGGCAAGTCGACTCTCATGAACGCATTGAGCGGCTCGGAAACTTTCGTTGAGGATCGTCTGTTTGCGACGTTAGATACGTTTACAAGGAAGGTCTTCCTTACACAATCCATCCAGTGTCTTCTTGTAGATACGGTAGGTTTTATCCGCAAGCTGCCATCTGATCTTGTCGCATCCTTCAAATCCACGCTTGAGGAAGTGAAATTTGCCGATTTCATAGTGCATGTGGTCGATATATCAAGCCCGACATTCAGAGAACAAATCGACATAGTGAACGAAACACTTGCCTTCCTGGGATGCAGTGCAAAGCCGAAGGTGCTTGTCTTCAACAAAGTCGATCGGATCTCCGATTTCGGAATTGTGAGAAGCGTGCTTCACGAGTACAGCGACAGTTCTGTTGCTATTTCGGCAGCGAGACAAATTAACCTGGGTCAATTGAAAGAACGGATGCTTGCCCTGATGGGTGCGGACATGATTGAAAGATCGTTTCGAATAAAATCTACTCAATCGGAGAAACTCGCGAAGATACTTTCTGTGGCGGAAAATGTACAGTCGTCGGAAACCGGCGGAAAGAGCGGGCAGGACGGCGGGCTCCAACTGAGAGTCAGGATGAGAAAGAAAGACTGGGACAAGCTCAAAAGAGAAATTTACGCATGATGGAACAGACAGGGGAGCAAAAGCTATGAACATTATCGACAAGGCTCTTTACCTCCAGATCCATCCGTTCAAGCTTGCCACCGATGTGATAGCTGCGTTTGTGGCCGTATACTTACTCTGGATTAATTTGTTGATCCCTGGATTGGTGGTCGCATTCGTTCCTTCCCTTGTAATTTCATTTTTCATGATCAGGGTGATGGATCTCGAGAAAGAGAAGCGATCGAAACTTGGGAAATATGTTAAGAAATATATGGGGCGTGCGGCAGATACTGCTCGGTCAATCGGTTTTGTCGGAATGCTTGCGGGAGGATGGTTTCACTTTGTCTGGTTGATAGCGTTGGGGTTCGTCGTGGTCTTACTTTCCTGGCTGAATGGATTGATTTTGAAGAGAGAAACTGCTCCTCAGACTCTCCCGCATAAGATGCGAAAATAGCCGGGGGCTCCGTCCTGGCCATCCTTTTCGCTGGAAGATTTATAATCACCTTAAAGATAAGTTTACCTTAGCTTAAAGATGGCTGGTTATCTTAGAACAGATAGGGGATCGATCCCGCTCATCTCAGTGAGAGCAAGGTGTACGGGAGCCCGCGTCCGCGGGGAAAGGCGTCGCTTTAACACGTATGGCCTCCACAAAACCAAACCATCCAAGCCACAGTTCAAAGCTGGCGGCGCCTTTTTGCCTATTGAGTCTGAATAGAGAAAAGTATTAACGGCGAAGGTTTCGGTCCACGACGAGTAGGATCAGGTGCGAGACCCGAAGATTCGAGTGTCAGAGAACCAAGGCGAGTGGCGTCATCCTGTTCGCCGAATATGACATCGGACCCTTCCCTTTTCTCCAGGTACCTGAAAAGAACAGACCCTTTTCTACGGGTTATCCTGCCGCCGTCGGCCAAACGGATTCTTTTTTGACAATCGGCCTTATGTTCATTCTTTTACACCTGCGCCGGAATCCACGATGAATTCCAAAGCCTTGGTTTTCGCCGGAGTCGGCAACTGAGCCCTTACAACCAGACCACGCGCGACTGTCGGACATTAGATTCAGTAGCTTGTAATTCGTAAATTTCTGTCAAGAATTGCAGCCACTTTTTCAGTGTTTTCTGTTTCGGAGGACCCGTTGACAAAGCATCAGATGAGTATTAGAAAAAAGAAATATGGTACACGCCAAATGCCCCGTCGTTCAACTAGGAAGATGGAACAGCCTGGCATTTTTGAAAAAAGCACTCTTCAAATTCTCCGGACTGCGCTCGGCGAGATGGAAAAAGGCTATTCCATGCTGCCGTCCAATAACCCTTCTGTTGAAGACCAGAAGACTTTCGAGAGAGTGATCCTTGAAGCTGCAGAGCGGATGAAAGACAACTATCCATACTTTCATCCGTTTTATGCCGGACAGATGCTCAAGCCGCCGCATCCAATTGCGAGGATTGCCTACATGCTTTCCATGTGGATCAATCCAAACAATCATGCGTTGGACGGCGGCCGCGCTAGTTCGAATATGGAGAAAGAGGCAGTTGCTGAGATCGCTCGAATGTTCGGATGGAAAAAGCATCTTGGTCACCTCACAGGCGGCGGCACCATGGCGAACCTTGAAGCGCTCTGGGTTGCAGGGCAGCTGAACCCCGGGAAAAAAGTTGTTGCTTCCCAACAGGCACATTACACTCATTCAAGGATCACTGCGGTCCTGGGCTTAGAATTCGAGCCCGTCGCCTGCGATAGAAACGGGCGAATGGATGTCGAAGCGCTGAAGAAATATCTCGACTATTATGAAGTCGGAACCGTCGTCGCGACGATTGGGACAACAGCGGCCGGTGCGGTCGACCCCCTGGATGAGATCGTCGGGTTGCAGCGAGAGTACGGCTTTCGGTTGCACGCGGACGCTGCGTATGGTGGGTACTTCATTCTCGCTGGTAATCTTGATGAACAGACTCGCAAGGCGTACGATCGAATTTCAGAAGTCGATTCGATTGTTGTGGATCCTCACAAACATGGCCTTCAACCTTACGGGTGTGGTTGTGTAATCTTTCGCGACCCTTCGGTAGCAAGGTTCTACAAACACGATTCGCCATACACTTATTTTACTGGCGATGAATCTTCGGAAGGAGAATCCTCTCCGGTCGGATTGCATCTTGGAGAAATAAGCCTTGAGTGTTCGCGTCCAGGTGCTTCGGCAGTAGCTTTGTGGGCAACGCAGAGATTTCTTCCGCTTGTTCATCATGGTGAGTTTGCAACCTCGTTAGAGAAATGTCGTACAGCTGCACTTGAACTACACAGGAAATTGAAGGCGGATGGGAGATTTATAACTCCGTTCCAGCCGGAACTCGATATTGTTATCTGGGCACCTGTATCAGAGAGTGTCACTCGATCTTCGGAATATGCGCGAAAGATATTTGATGAGGCAGCGAAAGACAATCTGCATCTTGCTCTCGTTGAGCTGCCCGCAGCCTTCTTCGAAACGGAGCCTTCAGGTATGACGAAGAATTCAGAAACTATTACTTGCCTTCGCTCTGTTCTTATGAAACCGGAGCATCTTGACTGGCTCGAGGAAATCTGGAAGGTGCTCGGTCGGGCAGCTGACAGAGCACTGAGTAAGGAAGTTAAGACGTAGCAATGGTTTAGCAGGAGATTCAATGAGAACATTGAGCGACTTGTTTGATAGGAACAGAACGTGGGCAGCGGCGATGAAGGAAAGGGATCCGGATTTTTTTCTTCGCCTGTCTCAGCAGCAGGCACCGGAATACTTATGGATCGGATGTTCCGACAGCCGCGTCCCGGCTACTGAAATTGTAGACTTGCTGCCGGGTGAGATTTTTGTCCATAGGAATATTGCGAATTTAGTGGTCCATTCCGATCTGAATTGTCTCTCGGTAATCCAGTTTGCGGTAGAAGTCCTGAAGGTAAGACATATAATTGTCTGCGGGCACTATGGCTGCGGCGGCGTCATGGCCGCAGTGGAAAGGAAGGGGTACGGCATGATTGACAATTGGCTCCAGTACATAAGGGATGTGTACAGGAATCATCAGGTCGTGTTGGAGGCTCTCAGCGGCGAACCTGCAAGATATAATTTGCTTTGTGAGCTGAATGTCATGGAACAGGTGTGGAACGTGTGCCAGACGGGGATCGTCCAGAACGCCTGGGGGATGGGGCAGCAGTTGAATGTCCATGGTTGGATATATGATATTTCCGACGGATTGATCAAGGACCTCGATGTCACTGTGACAAACAAAGCGGAGTCGGCGGCGATAAGGAGGAGAATTTGATTGAGCAATTCTGCCCGGTGTGCTATCTTACGAAGTCAGAAAGAGAATATTAGAGTAAAAGTGGAAATGAAATTTGCGGGGATGCCCATCGCAGGATCGTCAGCAAGGTGAGATGAGACAAAGAGGGAAAACAATGCCCACTGGAGACAAGTTTGCAGTAGGTCTCGTCCAGATGGCTATGGAAAAGAATCCGAACCTTAACCTCAAGCATGCTATTTCGTTCATTCAAAAGGCAGCTCGCGAAGGTGCAAAGATCATCTGCTTGCCTGAATTATTCAGGTCACAATATTTTTGTCAGACCGAGGATATCAGGAAATTCGAATTGGCAGAGACAATTCCCGGACCCTCAACAGAAGCGCTCTCAAAGTTGGCCAGGAAGCTTGCGGTAGCGGTGATCGTACCGGTATTCGAAAAACGCGCACCGGGCGTCTATCACAACACGGCAGCGATCATCGACGCAGACGGAACGATCGCCGGGATTTACCGAAAGATGCACATCCCAGATGATCCCGCCTTCTATGAAAAGTTTTATTTTACCCCCGGCGATCTCGGGTTCGATTCGTATCGGGTCAAATACGGAGATGTCGGAGCGCTCATATGTTGGGACCAGTGGTACCCGGAGGCCGCTCGGCTTACCGCTCTCAAGGGGGCGAGCGTGCTTTTCTATCCCACTGCAATAGGTTGGCACCCGCATGAAAAAGCCGAACACGGAAATGCGCAATTCGAGTCATGGCTGACGGTGCAGCGCGGACATGCAATTGCAAACGGTGTCTATGTCGCCGCTGCGAATAGAGTTGGACTTGAGAAAGTGAATGAGACGTCGGCAGGAATCGAATTCTGGGGAAACTCCTTCATCGCTGACCCGCAAGGGAAGATCATGGCACAGGCATCATCTGACAAAGAAGAAGCTCTAATGGCAGAAGTTGACCTCAGTCGAATCGAGTACATCCGTCAGAATTGGCCGTTCCTTCGAGACAGGCGGGTAGATGCGTATGACGGGATCGGGGAGAGATTTATTGGCCCAGGCAAAAAGAGCCAGCACTAATGAAGGAGACAGGAGACAGGAGGAAGGAAACAGAATCTTGTAACTCAATACCGTGCCTCACTTGTCATAGCGTTCATCTTGTCTACTGCCTCTTTTCTCCGGCCTGCCTCAATAAGAACGAATGAAATCACAAATTTTAGAAAAACTTCCGTCGGAGCTCGGTTACCGCCTTCCCGCCGAATGGGAGAATCACGAAGCTACCTGGCTCGGCTGGCCCCATAACAGGAGTGACTGGCCCGGCAGATTCACGCCTGTACCGTGGGTGTATGCTGAGATAGTGAGGAGAATATCAGCGGGGGAGAAGACACGGATATTTGTTGAGTCCGGAGAACACGAGCGACATGCACGAACAGTTCTAAGATCGGCGAACGTCGATACAAACGACGTTGAGTTCTTTGTTTTTGAAACGGACAGAGGATGGACGCGAGATTCCGGGCCGCAGTTCATCAAGAATGCGAGTGGAATCGCCCAGGTGAATTTCGGCTTCAACGGGTGGGCGAAATATCCGGATTACAAGAAAGATAGAAAAATTCCCGGTTTCATCTCGAAAAAACTCGGCATTCGAACATTTTGGGCAACGCACAATGACAGACCGATAATTCTTGAGGGCGGGTCCGTCGACCACAATGGAAATGGAACACTCATAACCACAGAAGAATGTCTCCTTAATGAGGCGGTTCAGACACGCAATCCTGGATTTTCAAGGAACGACTATGAAAAGGCCTTTCACGATTACATTGGCATTGACAATGTCCTTTGGCTCGGGAAAGGAATTGCCGGGGACGACACGCACGGACATGTCGATGATCTATGCAGGTTCGTGAATGAAAAGACACTGGTCCTGGTCGAAGAGAGAAATCAGCGCGACGATAACTACAAACCCCTCTGCGAGAACAAAGAGAGGATTCGCGACTTCACGCTGGCGGACGGAACGAAGCCGGATGTCGCTTTCATCCCGATGCCTGAACCGGTCCTCTTCAAAGGTCAAAGACTTCCTGCGAGTTATGCGAACTTTTATTTTTCTAATGCGGCCGTCCTCGTTCCAACTTTCGACGATCCAAATGACAGGACAGCACTCGGGCTCATTGCCGAGCTCGTTACAGATCGCCCGGTCATCGGGATACATGCACTCGATCTTGTCTGGGGGTTAGGGACGATACATTGCCTGACACACGAGCAACCAGCAGCTTCACGGCGACCATAGTCGGGAGTACCAATTGTGTTGGACTGTTAATTTAATTTGTAGTTCGACTCGGGTCCGTTAAATTTTTCCGAGAGCGCCTTAGCATCAACCCATACGGAGCTTGATCATGAGGAGAAGTGCCAGACTTTTACTTCTTGCAGTCATATATCTCTTCGTAGACGGATTTGCCTATGGACGGTCCGCACCTCCGAAGTTCCAACACGCTTTCCCTAATAGATTCCTGCCTCAGAATTTTGTTTATTCGATAGCCGTTGATCATCGGAGGATGCTGTGGCTAGGAACGCTGGAAGGAGTCGGTGAGTGGGATGGTAAGGAGATGAAGCTGTTCAAAGCCAGCCTGACAGACAGCAACTCACTTCCCTCCAACACTGTCCGACGTATTTTTGAGGACTCACACGGATGGTTGTGGGTTCATACGTCAATGGGCTGGGCAGTTCTGAGCCCGAACAGGAGCACGATTCTAAGGGTCAAATGCCCCGGAGAGATCTTAGAAGACCGACAAAAGAACGTCTGGTGTGCCACCAAGCATTTTCTCGAGAGCTATAACTATCAGGCAAAGATGTTCGATCGGCGGGGGGCCATCAGGCTGCCAGTCGTGCCGCAGAGCATTTGGGCAGACAGAACAGGGACTTTCTGGCTCTTCGGAAACGACGGCAACATATACAGCTTTCCACCGATGGGAAGAGTATGGGAAAAAGATACTCCGGTTCCAATTCACTCGCATAAGCTTTTGTCGGGTTTTCGAATCGGACCCGCCACCTACCTGCTGAATGTGTACAAAGGTACGTTTGAGTGGCATCCGGGGAGTTCTGCTCTGGAAAAACCGATGGCATCATTATCACTGCTGGCTCATCAGAATGTCGTAGGCCACGGCGTTTCCCCGGGCGGAGTAGTATGGATAGCAACACGACAGAATATCTACAGATATAATCCTGCGACGAGTGTATGTCAGAAGGCCATGATCGATGTGCCACGACAGGCGTCAGCGGCGGACCTAGTCTTTTCAATTTGTGTCGGTCCTCAAGGCATTGTCTGGGCAGGAACAATCTGGGGGGTATACGAATATGATCCCTTCCAAAAAGGGTTTGATAACATAACTCTCACGCACGAAGGTGAACGGTCCGACGTGATGGTACTTTCGATAGCCCGGGACAAAGAAGGTAAGTTCTGGATCGGTACATACGGTAAAGGTTTATATGAGTATGACGGCATTTCAGGCAAATCGACGAACCTGGTGGAGAAGATGGATGGTACGGCAACTGGCCTGAGCAGCGACGTGATCTGGGCAACAGGCGTTGATGGTGACGATCGGGTTTGGTTAGGCACAGATGATGGTCTTGACGTTTTAGTTAATAGGAGGAAACATCTTTTTAGGAGCTTCTACTTCGGCCCGCAAACTTCTGTCCCCGGATTAAATACTGTGACCGCATTTGCAACTGACGACTCAGGACGGCTCTGGGGTGCGACTTATACCGGTAAATTCTTCGCAACGGACATCACTAAGGGGTACAAGCTTTACAAAAAGTTTCAACCCAACGAACAGGTAAGATCCATAAGTTTCGAGGGTGATAGTGTGATTTGGTTCGGAACCGCGAACGGATTGCTCCGGTTTAACAGGAAATCAGGTGCCACAGAAAGATTTCTCCAGGCAACGAACGGCAGGACAACCGTAGTCTGGTCTTTGGAAAAAGTTGGAGGACAGATTTATTATCTTGGGACAGGCCATGGCCTTTTCCGCCTCGATTACCCAAGAAGGGAAGTCGATTTCATCGGAGCACTGACGGAATCCTTATCAAGCAATGTCTTCGGGGTTCTGGCGGACCAATACGGGAACCTCTGGTGCAGTACAAATCGTGGAATTGTGCGCGTGAGCAGCCTCACCAGCCTGTCGCCGCAAGTTCGTATCTACAATCATCCCGAATGGCTTGCGAACCTGGAATTCAATCGTGGAGCTTATTTCAAAAGCTCCGATGGCGTACTCTACTTCGGCGGCAATGATGGAGTGACCGCCATTGATCCGGCAGAAGTGTGGACTCCGACACAAGCTCCTCATTGTATTATCCAGTCTGTCACTGTCACCCTTCCTGACAGTGAATATGTTGTTCGATATCCGGTGGATACTTTGGAAATCAGCTCTTCCAACCTGACTCTGTCAATTCATTTCATAGCGCCATACTGGACCGACCCGGGCGAAATTACATACGATGGGAAACTTGTAGGTGTCGACCAATCATGGATCAAATTCAAATACCAAAGATCAATTCAATATACTCACCTGTCCCCGGGCAGCTATGTGTTCATAGTTAGAGCAGTAAGCCCTGACGGGATTCCTGAGCAGAAGGGCGCTTCCCTTGCAATTATTGTCCCTCCGCCTTTCTGGGATACCCTTTGGTTTAAGTTGGCCGCGGGCATTTTCTGTTTGGGTGTCTTGGTGTCAACTGTAAGGGCGGCGTCTGTCCGGAAGTTTAAGAAACGACTTCTTGTCGTCCAGTTGGAGCGCGACATACTGGACAAGGAGCGAACCAGATTCTCGCGGGATATACATGATGAGATTGGCGCCGGTCTGACTGAGATCGCCATCCTCAGCGAACTCTCGCGACAGGATGCGGAAGTTCCCGCTGTGACATCAGGACAGATCGGTCAGGTTGCGGAGTTGGCGCGGTCGCTTGTCGACAAACTCTCAGAGATAGTATGGTCGATAAATCCTCAGCATGACTCTCTCGATCATTTCGTCGCATATCTCCACGAATACGCTCATCGATATCTTGAGAATATCAATATCAGCATTCGCTGGAAGACCCCTGGTGATATCCCCGAAATGAAAATGTCCTCGGTAGTTAGAAGGGATTTGCTCCTGATCTTCAAAGAAGCTCTCGCAAATGCAGTTAAACATTCCGACTGCCATACTCTTGAAATCGGATTTGGTTTTCCGGAAGAAAATATGGAGATGTGGCTATCCGACGACGGGAACGGCTTTGAAAACGGCCATAACCTGCGACACGGATTACGGAACATGTGCGACCGTGCAACCGAAATCGGCGGTACCTGCAAGATTGAATCACTCCACGGCAAGGGTACAAAGGTAGTCATAGTCGTCCCAATGTCAAAGCTGGCTACGAATTAATCTTGATTAATCACATTATCATGCGATTGCCAATGTCCGCCAAGTCTCTTAATTAGTTGTCAGCAAGAACCGATGCCAATTCGAGCGGCCATAATCGAAGACGTAGAAACTGTCCGTGAGGGAATCGCAGCCCTGATGGAAAGAGGCAACGACTTAATCTGCGTTGCGAAGTTCGCTGACGCTGAATCGGCATTACAGAGAATCGGTCCTCTGAACGCTGACGTTATCCTGGTGGACATCGGACTTCCCGGCCAGTCGGGGATCGACTTAGCAAGGCAGGTAAAAGCGAGAATCCCCGAAATCCTGATCATGATGCTGACGGTTTACGAAGACGACGAAAGAATTTTCGAATCTCTAAAAGCCGGCGCAAGCGGCTACATTCTGAAGGACACTCCGCCGGAAAGGCTTATCTCTGCTATCAAGGAACTGTACAACGGCGGATCTCCGATGTCGCCAAGTATCGCTCGAAAAGTGGTTGAGGCGTTTCAGAGCCCGAGTAGTGACGAGCAATCTGAACTGACGGAGAGAGAAAGAGAAATCCTCTCACTTCTTTGCCAGGGGTATAGGTACAGGGAAATCGCTGAAAGACTCTTTGTCAGCATCGATACCGTCAGGGCTCATGTCAGGCATGTGTACGAAAAGCTGCATGTTAACAGCCGATACGAGCTGCTGTCGCGGGGCAGACGAAACAAGCCCGCCTGAATCCTGGCCGGCCATAACACGCAAAATCACATTTTCATGCGATTGCTCACCTGAGAAGTACTTCGCTAAATTCGATTCGCACATTAAAAGCCTGCGACGATATGGCTTGAAGAACCATCGGCGGGTTTTGCTAGTATCAATTTGAGAAGGCGGAGGACCTATGCGTACTATTGCTGTATTTCTTACAATGTTCGGGTTGAGTTTCAGCAGCGCCATGGCACAAATTTACCTGTCACCTCAGGTCGGTTTCAAGGTTTACGGATTGAACGGAGCAGCAACTCAAGATGCCGGAGGGCTGGTCGGACAGATGGGAACTGCTGACGGAGGTGGAACAGCATTCAATGTGGCAGTCGGGCTCGGTTACGAGCTCAAATTTCCCACCCCGATATATCGGCTGGACCTGGAAGGCAACGTGAGTTGGTCGGCAATAAATTTCTTTCAGAATGCCTACGACAATAACCAAGGAGCAGGATCGTTTGCGGCGGCAGGTTTCACTGGCGGAGGCGCCGAAATCTTTTCCCTTGATTTGATGCCTATCCATAGGTTCATAATTCCCGGCTTCTTCCTCTCGCCTTACGGCGGAATCGGATTGGCTCTAAACCTGTTCGACAACACGAACACCGATGGAGGGCCGCCCAACCTTCCTGCCGGAACGGTCATCACTGGTGCTACGGACTTCCAGGTGGGTCTATCGATTTTTTACGGTGCCTACTTTGATGTCCTGCCGGGGATTCAACCATTTATTCAGTTCAAACACCTGATACCGTTTTCCGGATCGTACCAGCTTACGACAAACGCCTCAGCTCCAGGCGGAGGAAGTGGACCCGTTGTCTTTACGATCCAGAATGCTCCAGGCTACTTCAACCTGGATGCGGGAGTCAGATTTGATTTTTGATTTCTGTACTCTGAATTATTCCGACATCGATTCTTTTGCTCCAGGCCAGACATCTCCAACAAAAAACTGAAAACCTAATTGAGGAGTCGCAATGAGTATCGAAGCAGCTGTCTCCGGCACGGTGGCCGAGCAGCCACAAATCAGAATGCGTAACGTCATATGGGCTCTTCTCGCAATTGCCGTGACGATTTCAGTCGTAGAGTTACGTGACTTCCGGATGATCAATTTCATACACGTACTTGCCGGTCTACTTTGGACCGGTACTGATCTCTTCATGGGATTCGTTCTGGGTCCCATCATGCGAAAACTTGATCTGCAATCGCGGAAGAACCTCATCACGAGGTTGATGCCCAAGATGGTATTTTATATGCCGACTCTTGCCATAATTACTCCGACTGCAGGGTTCGCTCTTGCATCGATGCTGGGCTACCTCAACGCAGGTTTTCCGCACTACTGGTGGATGATCTCCGTATACTTCATCCTACTGGTTCTTGCAATACAGGGCATCGGGTTTCTACTCCCCACCAACCTGCGCGTTTATTTCGAGCTGAGAAAAGAAAATCCCGACGGGCGGAAGATACAAAGACTCATGAAGAATTATGTCAGAATCACCGCTATACAAGGCGTGATGCAGATAGCCATCATCTTTGTGATGGCCCATCTCGCTACGGGCATTTGATGAGTGGCATCGTAACAATCTCCTTGATCCACCACACATAAAGAAAAGAAGGATGACCCAAATGAAACTCTTATCGATCATGCTAGGTATGTTTGTGAGCGTTGCGTTTCTCGTGGCGTTTGTTTTGCCGAAGGAAAAAGGTAGTCGGTCAGCGAACCACTTTACCAGAGCCGAGATACAGAGGGGAGCATACCTGGTGAACACTATCGGAGGGTGTAATGATTGCCACACACCCAGAATAATGACTCCAAAAGGTCCGGTGCCAGATTTCAAGAGGATGTTATCCGGGGCCCCGGCAGACGAGAAGGTTCCTGAGATACCGAAAGGTACACTGGGGCCAAATGGGTGGGGATTCCTGGGTACCGGTGATGGAACAATTTTCGCCGGTCCTTGGGGAGTTAGTTTTGCCGCAAATTTGACTCCCGATAGTGCTACTGGGATAGGTGATTGGACAGAGAAAACATTCGTTGACGCCATGCGGAAAGGCCAATACTGGGGAAGCGGTCGCCCGCTTTTGCCACCGATGCCATGGCAGGAAATCGGTCGAATGTCTAATAACGACTTACGCGACATCTATGCCTATCTAAGAAGCATACGCCCTGTTCATAACATGGTGCATGATCCAATTCCACCCGCACAGACAGTTCATCATTGACAGGATTTTGGATGAGCCGTTATGAAGGACCTATTTAAGACACTGTCCCTTTCGGCGGCAGTGATCTTAGCGGCAAGTAAAATGGCAACGCCGCAACAGCTGGCAGGCGGAAACGAGATCATCAGAAGAAACAGTGAAGATGCCTCGTCCCGATGGAGATACGAGTTCATGAGGCTTCGGGACCCAAAGACGGGACAGATTCCTAATAACATTGGAAATCTTGAATTACAATATG
This sequence comes from Bacteroidota bacterium, assembly GCA_021818875.1. Lineage (GTDB taxonomy): Bacteria > Bacteroidota > Ignavibacteria > Kryptoniales > JAKASW01 > JAKASW01. The sequence continues at coordinate 14,210 of JAKASW010000003.1, read as the reverse complement.
CAAAAACGCTTCCCGTAGCGGGGAAGTCTCCTATCAAAAACGGTTATGAAGAGGTTCAAAGCACGTCATGGACACCTCTGGGCCCGACAAATATAGGCGGGAGAACAAGAGCCATAGCCGTGGATGTGTCCAACGAGAGCGTGGTTCTTGCCGGCGGCGTGTCTGGTGGCATGTGGCGGTCTTCGGATGGAGGACTAACCTGGCAAAAGACCACAGGGGCAGAGCAATTACAAAGCGTTTCTTGCGTTGCTCAGGATGTACGGCCCGGACATACGAACGTTTTCTACTATGGAACGGGCGAAATATTCGGTAACAGCGCCGGCATAACAGGGAATGGCATCTTCAAATCGACCGATGATGGACAAAGTTGGCAGCCGTTGATTTCCACGGAAGTCAACACTCCTCAGGTCTTTAGCAATGCATTTCAATTTGTTTACGATATTGCAGTCGACCCCTCGAACTTTTCTGAGGATGTAGTTTATGCAGCAGTTTTCGGGGGAATCATGAAGTCTACAGACGGAGGCTCAACCTGGAATTTAGTTTTGGGAGATACAACAGCCCCAAGCGCGTCGAGCTATATGGGTGTACCCTTATCACAGGTTATTTGGACTGATGTAGAAGTGACTCCAACGGGAGTTGTATATGCAGTGTTGAGCAGTAATGCAGGCAAAGATCCGGGTATATGGAGGTCGACGACAGGAGATGCAGGAAGTTTTGTCAATATAACTCCGTCAGGCTGGCCAAAGGTTTACCATAGAATTGTGCTTGCGGCAGCGCCTTCGGACGAAGACGAAGTTTACTTTTTAGCCGAGACGCCCGGAGCAGGCAAGATACTACCGACTCCAGGAGCATATTTATATCAGGGACTTAGCACTGACGGATTCAGTCTATGGAAATATACTTATGTTTCCGGAGATGGTGCGGGCAGTGGGGGAGCCTGGGAGGACAGATCTTCTAATATTCCTGCACTTGGAGGGCAAAGCGGTGATTACGACGCTCAACAGGGTTACGACATGTTAATCAAAGTGAAACCTGATAATCCAAATTTTGTGATTATAGGAGGGACGAATCTTTATAGATCTACTGACGGTTTTGCAACCCCCATCGGTACTTCGGATTGGATCGGAGGCTTTTCTCCCACGAACAGTAATTACAGCTTTTATCCCGACCAGCATCCTGACCAACAGACCCTGGTTTTTCTCCCTTCAAATTCCGACCATGTCATTGTCGGCAATGACGGAGGGATATACAAAACAGATGACATCACCTCAACGCCGGTCACATGGACAAGTTTGAACAACGGTTATGTCACTTCGCAATTTTATAGTGTGGCAATGGATCAATCCGCAAATGGGGACAATGTCGTAATCGGAGGCCTACAAGATTGGGGCGACCTTTTCTTCAATTCTGCCGATGCTCCAACATACTGGAATATATTAAATCAGCCTTCGGATGACGGGGGCTACGCAGATATAGCCAACGGCAAGAAATTCTATTATGTGGAATATCAGAACGGATCACTATGGAGAGTCACTTTGAATAACGAGGGCACCAATTTAACTATTACAAAGATTACCCCCGCAGGGGGTACCGACTTTCTATTCTTTGCTCCTTATGTACTTGATCCTAATAACAACAACATCATGTATTTTGCTGCAGGGGACAGCATCTGGCGCGACAACGCCCTGAGTTCGATACCGGATTGGAACGATTCTTCACTTTCTGTCACTTGGACATTGATGAGCAATACGGCAGTTGCCAATGACCCGATAACCGCGCTCGGCATATCCACGACGCCGGCAAACATACTGTACTTCGGGACAGCGTCAGGCAAAGTGTATCGTGTAGACAGTGCCAACACAGGTAATCCTATGCCGGTCGATGTATGGTCCAATAAGGGACTTCCCGACAGTGCCTACGTGAGTTGCATCGCTGTCGATCCGGATAATGCAAACAACGCGATGCTGGTATATTCGAACTACGGTGTGATAAGCCTGTATTATACCACCGACGGAGGCAACAGCTGGAAAGACGTAGCCGGCAACCTGGAACAATACCCTGATGGATCGGGTGATGGTCCGGCCTGCCTCTGGGCATCGATACTAAACTATGGAGGGACAACCTTCTATTATGTTGCAACCACCACCGGCTTGTACTCCACAACGCAGTTGAACGGGACTTCGACAGTTTGGGCTCAGGAAGGGGCAGGCACGATCGGGAATGTTGTTTGCGAGATGGTAATAAGCAGAGACACAGACGGTAAAGTCGTAGTAGCGACACACGGGAGCGGCGTATTCAGCAGCGGCAAATATTTAAATTCAAGCGGAGACCTGTTATCGTATGATGGCGGTATGTACGCGGCGTATTTGTACACAAATGCGGCAGGCGACGTCTTTGCGAATAGGTTAACTGCACCCACAAGATCAGTAACGATAAGTAGTCTTCTATATTACATACTCGGAGATAATGTGACGCAAGAAGACACTTCTCATTTCTGCCCCGTCGTGTATACCAGTAGTCCGTCGGCGCCTGATGTGCCCGCCGCCAGTCCCATCTTTACCGGGCCGCTTCTTAAGTCTGCACTTGGGTGGAACACAGTTGATGTTTCATCTCAAGACATCAGCCTTTCAACAACTTCAAGCAACGATTTCTTCGTTGGGATCAAATACGACGGCAAAGATGAGCCGCGTGTCGGTATAGATACTGTTTGGAACAATAGGGCGTGGGCTTATATTGCTGGCGATTCCACATGGTACCAGTTTGACAGCTCTGATTATTCAATCCCTGTGTCTCTTATGATAAGAGCAGTAGTTACCGAGGTGACCGGAATAGTTGATATAAGTTCAAAGGTGCCGAAAGGGTTTTATCTTAGTCAGAATTATCCGAATCCGTTTAACCCATCTACCACGATAGAGTACGATCTCCCACGGAGCGAATGGGTTAAGGTGAACATTTACGATATACTTGGTCGAAAAGTGGCAACGCTGGTGGATGCGGGTCAGGCTCCCGGCAGCTACACCGTCCAATGGAACGGGAGAGACAACAATGGAACGGAGTCGGCATCGGGGGTTTATCTTTGCCTCTTTCAGGCTGGCAATTACAGGGCAGTTAAGAAGATGATGCTTCTGCGGTAGCACAGGACGCACCTCCTGATCAGGCATTCCATCATTTCGTGTATCTCAATTATAGTTCGGATTACTAGAGTCTTGCGATTTTGCTGCTCAGGGCAATTCTCCACAACCGTCTTTACTCCAATGGTACAAAGGCTGGTTCTTCATAGGAACCAAAACCTTCTCAGCAGGGAGACAGCCTCTGGGGAACCTTTTGTAAACTGTTCCGTATTATTCTTCTGATTCGTCCATCGAAAAGCAGACGAAACAGGCGTCTTTTGACCAGAGATTCCTCTCCGCACCTAAATCAATAGAAGAAAGTTGTAGAAATGCTGAGCAATATTGCACGATCATTGGCAGTGCTGTCTCTTCTATTTTCGGAAGCATATTCACAGACCGGTACGATCACTGGATCAGTCGCAGATTCGAAAATGGGGGAGCCGCTTGTGGGGGCAACCGCAGTTGTTGTTGAGCTAAAGAATACCGGGACGATGACCGATTTCAACGGGCGGTTCAAAGTAGTTGTACCCGTCGGGAGCTACTCTCTCAGGATCAGCATGGTCGGTTATCAGCCCGTTGTGAAGACAGACATCATCGTAAGAACCGGTAGCGAGACCCCGGTGAATGTGAAGATGACTGAGATGCCACTGCAGCTTGACCAGGTGACCGTGAGTCCGGACTATTTCGAGAGAGCTTCGATCGAGAACTTTGTAAGTACCGTGGCCCTCGGATCGGAGGAGATCAGGAGATCTCCGGGATCCGACATGGACTATCAGCGAGTACTTCAAGGAATGCCGGGTGTCTCTTTCTCAACTGATCAAACGAACGAACTTCTGGTGAGGGGTGGGGCACCGGATGAGAACCTGACAACTCTCGATCACATGGAAGTCCAGTCGACAAACCACTATCCGAACCAGTATAATTCCGGTGGCCCGATAAACATAGTGAATGTCGATCTGATCCAGGATGTGCAGTTCTCGACAGGCGGTTTCATTTCCAAGTATGGCGACAAGTCATCGTCGGTCATAAACATTAGGACAAGAGATGGAACGCGAGATAAACTTCTGTCCGGGAATGCAAACCTGTCGATGGCAGGCTATGGCTCTGTGCTGGAAGGCAGGCTGAACGGTGGGAAGGGATCGTGGATTATCTCGGCAAGGAACAGTTACATCGACATGATTGCAGGTGCGGTCGGGCTCACCGCAGTTCCGAAATACTATGATCTCCAGGGGAAAGCCGTATACGATCTCTCCGAGAATCACAAGTTTTCTCTCTCAGGAATATACGGCAACGACAGAATCAACATTGCGGGCGAGCCACAGGTTACCAACCTCGCCCTTGCGGGTAAGTCCGATTTGGTGGATGTCTACAACGTCAGCGTCAGGCAGCACCAGTATGCGGCAGGTGCAACACTGAACAGCAGGTGGTCCGACGACCTCGTTTCTGTTGTTACGCTTTCGAAGAACAATTATTACAGTAACGTCCTGGTCAATTCAGAATTCACACAGAGGATCTATGGCGGAGACGGGAAGGTAAGCTCCACGAACGTCCTTAACACCAGAAAAATATACGGTGCGGATGACAATGAGGGAGAAACCGATTTGAAGTCTGAATTCATGTGGAATGTGGACAGAATAAATCAGTGTGATCTTGGCGGTGCTGTGAAATTCATAAACTTCAAGGCGTTCGAATCAGCTGATACCGACACCACTCGGTATAATTTTGGTGAATACGATACTACAGTAGTTGTACCTGCTTCGAACATCAACTATGACTTTGGTTTTCCCGATTATTACAAAGGCTATGCGTACGTCAACGATAAGGTAAGTCTCTTTGACGGGCGGCTCGTATTCAATCTCGGACTCAGGTATGACTACTTTTCTTACAGCAGAAAAGGAAACCTGAGCCCGCGATTATCTGCTTCCTATTCGATCGTCCCTAATGTCCTGACAGCAAATATGGCTTTCGGGAAATACTATCAGACTCCTCCTCTCCCCGATTTCGGGGACAGATACCAATCCGGGATCAACAGGCATCTATCGAGCAGCGTAGCGGACCATTATGTCCTTGGAGTTGAGGATATTGTCGTTGAAGGATTGAAGATCAATATTGAAGGCTACTACAAACAGTACTCCGGCCTTCCAATCTCAGAGAACTTTATTCTCTTCAGCGATCAAACCGCGAGGTCAGCACAAATTGTCAACGCCGGTAGAGAGGATGTATACGGGATTGACTTTCTCGTACAGCAAAAACTTGTAAAAGATCTTTATGGGACGATATGTCTCTCCAGGATGTTCTCTAAATACTACGACCCGCGAATCGGGTGGGAAGGAAGGACTTTTCCATCCTGGTACGATACGCCTTACGTGCTCACCGTGATCGCGGGAAAACGGTTCGCCAATTTGCGTTCCAGCCTTGACGATATGCCCTTCTACATAAAGTATCCGAGCCATATACTACCTTTCTCGAATGACATGGGGATCAGTTTGAGATGGCGATACGCAACCGGCATGCCTTACACTCCGGAAGTTTACTCCACGAACGTGCAACACCGGGTCGGCGGATCCACCTGGACGGCAGGCTCGTGGCAAACGACGTCGAACATCAATTCTGCGAGATATCCTGATTATCACCGGCTTGACATAGAGTTCTCAAGCAGGTACAATTTCCGCGCCTGGAGCCTTGTGATCCTGTTGTCGGTGCAAAACATCTACAACCGGAAGAACGTTGCCTTCTATCAATACAACTCTGATGGTACGAGAGAGACAGTGTACCAGTTTGCCCTGCTTCCAGTCGCCGGAATCGAGGCGGAGTTTTGATGATGAGAAATATCTCCACGATGCTAAAGGTGCTGTTACGGAATCCGCGGATGGCCTTTGTCGAACCTTCGATCACGAAATTCATGTGTTCCTATATGAACAGGTTTCGTGTGCGGAAAGTCGGGCAAAATCTGATTCTCCACTCTCACCTTCCGCCGCTGAATAGTCGTGCATACTCAAAGTTTGTTGAAGAACATTTGATCAAAAGAGTGTCGGGTCCTTCTCATGCGCAGATTGCCATCACTAACGCCTGTCCCCAAAATTGCGAATACTGCTATAATAAGGATAGGACCGGCAGGTTAATGAACAAGGAAACAATTCTTCGGGTTGCGGGAGAACTAAAGGATATGGGTGTGGTCTGGCTCGGAGTCACCGGAGGCGAGCCTCTTCTCAATAAAGACATCGTGGAAATAATATCTACAATTTCGAATGGCTGCGCCGTGAAACTATTCACGACCGGTTGTGGCCTGACACCACAATTAGCCGCGGCCTTGAAAGACGCAGGTTTATTCTCGGTCTCTGTCAGCCTGGATCATTGGAACCCTGAGGTTCATAACAAACAGAGGGGCTACAAGAATGCTTTCGATGAAGCGATCGGGGCAGTGGAAATGTTCAGGAACACGGCCGGGATGGATGTCGGAATCTCTGCGGTGCTGACACCGGAGATGATAAGGAGCGACGATACGGACAGACTCCTTGAGTTCATCGCAGCTCTTGGAGTCCATGAAGCCTGGCTGAGCGAGCTTAAGCCGACCATAGAGCCGTTCTGGAATCGTAGAATAGTCATTACGGAAGAGGACCGGCAGAAATTGGTACACCTCCAGAATAGATACAACTCCGATGGAAAAATGACCGTCAACTATCTTGGTCATTTCGAGGGAAGAGAGTGTTTTGGCTGCAACGCCGGTCGCAAGATGATTTACGTGGATGCGTTCGGCGATGTGAGCCCATGCGTGTTTACTCCGATGAATTTCGGTAATGTCAGGGAGGAAGGCATCGGACAGATTTTCAGCGAGATCAGGTCGCATTTTCAACCGGGCTCGCACTGTTTTATCAACTGCAATTACGGACTATTAAGAAAATACTCTGAGGGCAGGAAAATTCTGCCGAAAGCTGAATCGATCAAGCTTATGGACGAGGTCCGATTCGGCGAATTATCTGTCTTCTTTCAGCTATATTATGGTACGAACCAAATCAGTCGTGCTGTGAATCCGAAAAAGATGGTTGCCTAGAAATGGACGGACGTTTGGGTCTTTACAGGTTGACCGCCCTCATACTGTCCTTTGTTTTTGCGATAGTAGTGCTTCTTTTCTTACTCGCGCCGGACGCAGTCCTGATCTTCTTCAATTCGATGTCCGGCTCAGTCCAGATGCCAGAGGCCCCGCTTGCTGGCGCCCGCTTCTATCTCATTCTCTCCGTGGCTTACATGTATCTCGTTACACTACTTGCTTTCATGATGTACCACCATCCGCATAACACAACTTTCCCATTGCTCCTGATTAATGCCAAAGTCGCCTCCTCGGTAGTCTCTATAATTTTGTTTATCGCCGCTGCCCGATATCTGATTTACTTAACCAACTTCTTAGTGGATGGAATTATTGGCGTCGTTGTTCTTCTGTTCTATCGCAGAATGAAGAGGCACTTGCTATGAATCTCCTCTTCAACGTTGGACGGATTTATGTCCCGCAGTTCATCCGCAGGAAGGTGCTGCGAGAAATCTTTAATGCGACCGCGGTTTCCTTCGGAGTGCAGGTACCGTCGATTGATTTGCTGAACGCAGATGGGATCCTGAGTAAATACGCTGCGTTCACCGCCGCAAAAGGAGAGGAAGCAATACGGTTAGGAAGTGAAACGGAAGTAGCGCGTCGGCTCTATGAGAACGCTAGCGAGATCGGGCGCAAAGCACGAAGAGATTTCGGAGTTAAAAATATGAAGCATGCCATGACGCTGAGCAAAATCGTTTACGGAATCCTTGGGATCGAGTTCTATGGTACAGCAGCCGGAGAGATACTGATAAGGAGATGTTACTTCAGCCGGTTCTATTCGTCTCACGTTTGTCGGTTGATCTCGGCTTTTGATGTAGGTTTCCTGGCGGGGGTATCGGGAAGCAGCAACCTGAGGTTTATTAACAGGATAACCGAGGGAGATCCGTGTTGCCGGGCACATCTTGCAATCGAAGCTGATACATGAAACAAGCGATAGTTGTCGGGGCCGGAGCAGGCGGTGCCACGGCTGCAAAAGAGCTGCAGGGGAAATTCAATGTTACTGTCATCGAAGAAGGAGGAGGTTTCCATCCCTTTACGATGCAACTCTCATCGGTCGGGAAACTAAAGAGGACGGGACTCCTTTTTGATGAACGCATGGTCGGATTGATCTACCCGAACATGAAGGTTAGGAAATCGCATGAGGGGTTGGTCCTGGTGCGCGGCGCTGGAGCAGGTGGAACGACCACAATTTGTACGGGCAACGGATTGAGACAGGACCACGACTTGAAAGCGATTGGAATCGATCTCGACAAAGAATTCGAAGAGCTGTATCGCGAAGTCCCAATTTCATTTGAGCATCGGAAGCATTGGTCCAGGCACACCCGACAAATTTTCGATCTTTGTCGTGATATGCAGCTTCAGCCGATGATCACCCCGAAGATGGCCTACGGCGATCGGTGTGCGGCCTGCGGCAGGTGTGTGTTCGGTTGCCAGCATGCAGCCAAATGGGATACCCGGAAGTTCCTGGTGCAAGCGGTGAGCAAAGGCGCGCACCTGCTATCGAATCACAAGGTGCACCACGCGGTGATCGCAAATGGAGTGATACAGGGAGTGGTTGCCAGACGCGGTTTTCGGACGGAGTTTTATCCTGCCGACCTTGTGGTAATTACGGCCGGGGGATTGGGAACTCCGGTCATATTGCAGAACTCGGGTATTAAGTGCCAACCGAAGCTGTTCGTCGATCCTGTCTTGTGCGTTGCAGCAAAATGGGAGAACTCACACCAGGATATCGAAATGCCCATGCCCTTCATAGTTCAGAGAGAACATTTTATGCTATCTCCCTATTTCGACCTGCTGAGTTTCTTTTTCAATAAGAAATGGAAATATCCTTCCCCGGACATCTACAGCCTGATGATCAAGCTTGCGGACTCAAGCTGCGGGGAAATTGCCGTCGGAGGAATCACAAAGGGGCTAAGTAATCTTGACCGGCAAAGACTTGATGAGGGAGTCATATTGTCCAAAGAAATCTTTCGTCATGTAGGAGTCAAACCAGAAGAGACGTTCCTCGGGACCGTAAACGGAGGCCACCCCGGGGGAATGCTGCCTCTCACCGCGAGCGAGGCGGAGACATGTCATAGCAACATTCTCCCGCAAAACATGTACGTGGCAGATTCTACTCTATTTCCCAATTCACTCGGCAATCCGCCGATACTCACCATCATGGCATTGGCCAAGAGAGTAAGCAGGCTTTGCATAGAGAAGTTTGCGGATTGAGCGAGCGACAAAGTTGATAAAAACTATAAGGAAGGAACTATATGGACCGTAAGAAATTCCTCAGCACTTCACTAAAGCTCGGTTTCTGTTCAAGTGCGTTGCTGGCGCTCAACCTCGACAACCTTGCAGCAAGCGCAACTACGACGGATGAGAAACTTGAGCGCCTGCAGAACGAGAAGGAGTTCATCGTGAATTGGCTGACAGATCTGCTAAATACCATGGACGTGAGGTTGAACCAGGAGACAAAAGTAAAACTGATTGAAGGATGCGGCGTAGGGTGTTTCAACCGTCACAAGTTTAAGAAGGATATTGCTGCCAAGGGACATGGCGATGTCGCCAAGCTTCTCGATGCATACAAGCAGAACTTTGAAGTGTGGCGCGATGGCGACGAGGTTCACATAAGGTATGGAGAGGTGTCGAAGCTCTGTTACTGTCCGGCGGCGCAAAACATCCCGCCGAAACCGAACGACATCCACTGCGAGTGCACTCGGATGACCCATCAAACGATTTTCGAGACAGCGCTGGGACGTCCTTTCAAGACGGAAATCGTCGAGACTCTAAGGCGCGGCGGGAAGACCTGTCATTTCGTGGTACACCTGAGCTGATAAAAAGCACCTCGATCTATCGCAGCACCACGATTCATCGTGGTGTCAGGTAATCGCCGTGAGCCACAAACGGTTTCATCGGTCTTCGCGGTCGGCGCAGGGTCACGAAACCGTTGAAACGATTCTTCTGTGTAGGTATTTTCGAATGGCACCGGGATGAATCATGATACTACTTGTGATTCAAGAATCGGTAGTTGGGATTAGCGGTTTTACTCCCAGCCCCGGCTCATCGCTCAGAATTATCTTTCCATCTTCGTTGAGCGCTCCTCTGTACGGATCGTTGGAGATCAGCACGTTGCCGTCGAGGTCGTTCCAATCCACAAGTGGCGAGAGATGTGCCGCCGCACTTATTCCGACGGAAGACTCGATCATGCAGCCTAACATGATTCTCATTCCATGCGCGCGGGCAGTGTAGACAAGTTTTCGTGATTTGAGAAGTCCGCCGTTCTTTTGGAGCTTGATGTTAATCCCGTCATATGCGGTCGAGAGCGTGCCAATATCATGGTACGCTAGAGCTTCGTCGGCAATGACCGGTATCTTGACCCTCTCACGCAACCACCTGGTGTCGTCGAGCTGCTCGGCAGGCATAGGCTGCTCGATGAATTCAACATTCTGTGTCGCGAGCCAGTTAATGCGATCAAGCGCCTCTTCCTTTGATTTCCACCCTTCGTTCGCATCGACACGCAGCGGCTTATCGGTCACGCTTCGGACAGCCCTGATAATTTCTTCGTCGTTCGCCAGTCCTACCTTTATCTTGAGAACCGGGTAGTTCGACGCCTCCTTTACCTTTTCAATCATAGCTTCAGGAGTGTCGATCCCGATCGTAAAAGTCGACAGAGGCGCCTTGCGCTTTTCGCCGCCGAAAAACTTGTAGAGAGGTATTCCTAACTTCTTCGCTATCCAGTCGTGCATCGCAATATCGATTGCAGCTTTTGCACTCGCATTGTGAGGTGCGAGAGAGTCGAGGTATTCATTTATGTGCTCAAGCTTGAAAGGATCCGAGATCTCCTCAACCTCAATCTTCTTGAAAAATTGCTCCACGGAGTCCCGGGTCTCGTTGTAACGGGCATTAGGAGATGCCTCGCCAAAAGCGACTATGTTGTCCTTCTCGAACTTCAGGAGGACGACCGGGACAACGTCTCGTGAACTGCGGGAAATTGTGAATGTGTGTTTGAGTTTTAGATCGTATCGCCAGTAATCGAGTTTCATTTTTTATCGTCCGCTTGGGAAATCAAAATGTCATTGGAAATTCGCAGCACACAGGAACATAGATCACACAGAGAGATGATCTATGTTCCCTATTCTTTCTGTGTGGTTAATTCTTGGAACTGACTTCGTTTGCCGGCAGTATTCTCCTCGCAGTCACATACCTGTCGAGGTTGTACTTGTCGAATGCGGTGTCCGTTCTTAACAAGCTGTTAATTCGTATACGGTCATCCGAGCTTGATTGGATGTAATATCCCTTTCCCAGATATATCGCCACATGCACTATCTTTTCCGGCTTCCCGTCGTGTGCCTTCGTGCCGAAGAAAAGCAGATCGCCTTTTTTCAGGTTCTCGAAATTGTGACCCGCCTCAATTTTCTCACCGACGTTCACTTGCTGGCTGGCATCGCGCGGCAAATGTATCCCGTTCATCCTGAAGACCGTTTTTACGAATCCTGAGCAATCCATTCCCTTGATACTTGTACCACCCCACAGGTAAGGGAATCCGATCAGCTTTTCCGCCGTTGTCTGTATTCCCTGTGGTGTTGGCTTGTGAGTCGACATGTACCGATCATAGTAGTCCACGTCATTAGAAGGAATGTAGCCGATCCTTCCATCCGGCAGCTCCACTTTGAAATCGGATCCTACTCTTTGTACAGGCATTAAAAGATCTGCCATGACCGCATCGGAGATTGTACCGCTATCTTTAGTCGGTCCGTTCTTGATAGTTGAATAAAGGGAAGTCACAAGGAGCTTCTTTTTGGTATTGTATGCGTCGAGCTCCGGCGAAGTGACCCTTTTAATAACTCCCGACTGTGTCCATCCAAGATACTTGTCTTCACACTGTATGTACAGCCAACCATGATGTTCCTTCAGTACTCTTACCCAATGGCCCAGGAGAACCTGCGTAACAAGCTGCGACTCGAATTTGGGATATTGGTAAATGTTGCCGACGCTTACATCGACAATCCCATAGACTTTCTCGCCGAGTTCTGGCTCCGGAAGAACCCTGACGGAGTCTATCACATTTTCTCCTACCACTTTTTGGACTTCAGACAGTAGATCGAACTTAGCGGCCAGGCTGTCTGTTTCTCCTCGAAGGATAACAAACTGGCCGCTATCTCGGACCGCGACATCGAACACTGCCGTCCTCGGGTCGGGAGCGAACTGGGTCCTTAGAGAATCTATGATATCGTTAATCTTGACCACGCGCAAGTTCGTGGTACTACAGCTCGCGACAATCATTGATATCGCAAGCAAAGATATCGCAAGCAAAGGCAGTAAACGTTTCATTGTTGGCACCTCGATTGGTAATTCCTTTTATAAATTATCTAACATAGCACGAATTGACAACCATACTGGACCATCGTCTTTCGACTCTTTCAGGCAGTCGCTGCTTTCGGTGATCGATTACCTGTCCATTTGAAATACAATACGACTCCAATAATCATCCAAACGATCCCAAGTCCAATCGCCTCGAATCCTGAGCTGATGAATATGAAGGAAAATCCTATGAAGGCGATGATGGATGGTATCGGATATAGCCACATCTTGAACGGCCTTTTGAGCCCGGGTTGATTTTTCCTCAGTAATGTCAACCCGATAATCTGTCCCAGAAACTGAATCAATATTCTGCTCGATAAAGATGCTGCTATTATGAAGTCTAAGTTGAATAAGCTGGCGACGCACGTCATGAGTCCCACTGTCAACAGCGAGAAATGAGGGAAGTGCTTTTTGGGATGCGTCTCTCCGAGCCACTTGAAGAAGAATCCGTCTCGTGCCGCGGCAAATGGCAAACGGGAATAACTCATCATGAGAGAATATGTCGAGCCGTAAGCTGTGATAATTACAAGGACTGTGAGAACAACTGCCGCATTCTTGCCTAACGTTTTGTTGAACATGTCGGAAGCCACATGGGTCGATTTTGCAATCTCCTGCCAGGGCATAGTCGCGAGGATGGATATGTTCATGACCGCATATATGAGCGTGACGCCGATGACGGAGAATATTATGGCTCGCGGAAATACATACTCCGGCCGTTTGACCTCTTCCTCCAAATAACAGATGTTGTAGTATCCCATCAGATCGTACATGGCAATGAGTGTAGCGGAACCCAGCCCGGCTACGAAACCCCACGAGAAGCTGAACCAGCCATTGGTGAATACGAAGGCATCTTTGACATGGAAATGGGTCAGCCCTACAAATATGGTGATGGATACCGTAATGAGCATGACAATCCACAAGAAGACCGTCACAGCACCGACAAACTTGACGCGATTGTAATGCAGAATAATCGTCAGGATGCCGACGCCGAAGGCAAGTATCCTTATGTTAGTCTCATTTAGAAATGGCCAGATGAAAGATGCATACTGTACCATCCCGACAAAGCCGGAAGCGATTTCCAAAGGCCCGCTCAGCAGGAACGTCCAGATAAACAGAAATGCCGCGAGTCTTCCGAAGTATTTCTTGTAGGCTTCGCGAAGATAAATGTATGAGCCGCCTTCTCCCGGAAGTGAAGTGCTGAGTTCAGCCCAGACCTGCCCGTCCGATATTGCGATGATTGCTCCGACCGCCCATCCGAGCATTGCCTGCGGTCCTCCCATTGCACTTATAATCAGAGGAATCGTGATAAACGGACCGATGCCGACCATGGTGGCCATGTTGCTTGCCGTGGCGTGGATAAGTCCGAGACTTCTTTCTAACTGAGGTTTATTGCTCAATGTTCCAACCTGTCACTTCAAGCTTAGGTTTGTTTCCTCTCAAATCTTCAGAGTAGAACCAGCCGTGCACCGTTCTCGTCTCACCGGGCAAAAGTGAAACATAGTTTTCGTTCCAAAAGATCGGAAGTACCGGGTCATCGAGATTTCCGGGCCGGACGGAGAGGTATGTCATGAACGCAAGGTGCTTTGTCGGATTGTGCAGCGCAACCGTGACAAGGTAACGATTCCCTTCGCGTACGAACTCTTTCTTGACGTTGAGCTTACCCGGAGGCA
>JAKASW010000197.1 GCA_021818875.1 Bacteroidota bacterium | reverse complement strand
CGATCTATCCACACGATGAATCGCTTCTCGATCTCGTACCGGAATGGCGGCTGAAATTAGGCTTACCACAGGATTATAAAACTACAAATGATCGGTGACAGAAATGGCAGAGTTTGCTGAAAACCGAAAGGTTCTTTACGTTGACGACGAGGAGAACTTGCTGTTCTCTTTCAGGTCGCTTGTGCGAAACCAGAAAGCGGAAGTTTATACTCTAAGCGATTCAACCATGATAGAAGAATTTCTCGAGTCGAACGGGCCGTTCGCAGTTGTTTTCTCGGATCAAAGAATGCCGGGCAAGGACGGAGTAGCGGTGCTTCGGGAAGTTGCAAGTGTTTCACCGGATACCATGCGGGTCCTTGTAACCGGATATGCAGACATGGAGGCGGTAAAAGGCGCAATCAATGATGGCGGGATTATCCAATATATCTCAAAGCCCTGGGAGGACAATCAGGTTCGCTTAATAGTCAGTGATCTCGTTGGTCGGTACAACGTGGAAGCGGAGAGGAGATTTTTGCTCAACGAACTAAAGCGGAAGAACGAGACGCTCCAGCTTCTACTCGAAGGAACGGTAACTGGTGTCGTGAAGATTCTCAGCGACGTTGCGGCTTCAGTCGGTGAGGAGGTGGCGGGACAAAACCTGCGGGTCAAAAAGTTAGGACAGGCTATCCTGAAAATGATGCCTGAAATCAGTCAAAAGGAGAACTGGGAAATCAACCAGGCGCTTGAATTGTTCAATCTCGGCCTGGCTTTTCTCCCTCCCCTCGTTCAATTCAGGATAAACAAAGAGGGTATTGGCATCATAAACCGGGATCCTGTAGCAAAAGACCATCATCTACTGGCGGCATACTTGCTGAAAGACATTCCGAGGTTTGAAGGGGTCGCCAATATCCTTTTGTTGATGCAAAAACAATTCAACGGCGAAGGCGAGCCATGCCAGAATAGAGCAAAAGGGAGAGACCTCCCGCTCGGTTCTCGTATCTTAAGAATTCTCATCGATCTCGATTCATTAAGCAAAGGCAATTTCCGCGGCAGGAAAGTCCTTGAGCAAATGAAGAAGAGAACAGAATTTTACGATGTTGATTTGATAGATAGACTTCTCGATGTGAAGCCAACCCGCCTGAAAGAAAGGAAAGAAGCCAGACTACCGATCAACCTGCTTAGTGTGGGGATGGTTTTGCTTCAGGATCTAGTCACTGTGGGCGGGCAGCAGATTCTAAGAAAGAATTCGACCTTGACTGAGACCGCATGTAAGCTTCTAAGCCAATGGGGGACCATCGATCCCATATCTTCGCCCGTTTATGTCCGATTGAACGAAGAGGAAGATTGAGTCACCCGTGGTCTTGAGCCTCTGGACTTGTGAGCTTGCCGAAAAGAAGAGTGCCAAACAACAAGAGATGGTTTTGAATGCACAACGTTCGTAACGCGACAAGTGAACTGGACCCGCACGTTGCGGAGTAAATCGTGCCAAACTCTGGAGAATGCGGTCCGCCAAGTGTTTGCACGTGTGCCATGGTACACCTACGAGATCCGCTCAAGTTTACCGACATTTTGCACCTGATATTTCCGGTCACTTGCCATCATATCGCGAAAGCTGAGGAAGTATTTGCATTGGGTAGGGACAAGATTCTCGACAGCATCTGCTTCCAAGAATCGACAGAATGCTAACCGACCTCTGTAGCGGTCAGTTGGACGCAGAGATTGTCAATAGTCTGCAGGGACCTCCTTGGTGCGCGGCTGCCAGCCAAGCAATAGTAATCGGCCTTGCCAGGAGTACCGCAACTTAGTCTTTGCGGAAATCCTGGCAAGGTGAATACCTTGAAAGCCTATTCCTCAGGTAGTGAGATCTCAAACGGTACTTTCAGATTGTCCCACCATAAGTAAGCAGTAGCAGAAGTTCCGGCGAGATGATCGAAACCGTACATCAGCCATTCCATATGCGGCGCTTCAACCGGCGTCACGGTTACCCGGAGGGCATCTTCCGCCTTGTTGTAGGAAAAGCTTCCCCACGATGAGCTGTTCTTACTGAAAATGATGATCCACTCTTTTTTCCCGGGCATCATAAAGAGGCCATATTTGCCCGCCGGCAGCCTATGGCCCTGGACGAGAACAGCCTTGCTAAATTGGATGGTTGTATTTTCGTTGGCGCCGGCCCGCCAGGGAAATGGCTCCCCCTTTGATTCCTTGTTTCCGGGAGCCATACCATAAGGGACGAGTCCGCCCCAAATCTTTCTCCCTTTTACTCCGGGTCTGCTGTAAACTATGGTAATATCTGTGTTGACTCCAATTCTCTGCATGACGCTGGCCATCAGACTCAGGCGGACCTTGCCTTGCTGAGCAGAAGCGGCTGAGGGCAGAATCAAGAAAAGAGACAGGATAAGTAAATATCTGATCTGGTTCTTTTGCTTCATGGATTCCTCCTTTTTTAGAATCTAATTCATTCCATCCATAATATTTAGCATCATGGTCGACACTTTTGACTATTTACTATTACGACATTTGTCGCCCGAAGCCGATAGAAATGGTCACCGGCGGGAGGTTCGCTCCTGTAAAAAGTCAGGATATAAATTCCAGGAGACATAATGCCGGCTACGAGTGACTTCATCTCTCTGCCCGGCACATTGTAAACCTTCAGCGTTACAAAGTTCTCAAACAACAATTGATAACTGCTGAATGTACCGGGATTGAACGGGTTGGAAAAACTCTGGTCCAGGTAGAATTCACTGGGCACACCTCGCGGCGGAAGAACCACGTGCCAGACCGGTCAGTTAAGTCCAGCTTGTTCCCGCGTCGTTGAAAACAAAAGTGTGGTTACTTATCGTGGCGAATATTTTCTTCCAGATACTCCACAGGACATGTACTTGTGCTGTGTCTCCGGCGGCCGCCAGGTAAGAGAATAGATCATGGCACCAAAATGAGAATGGGCAACTAGTCTACGCAAGACCAGGCGATCATCCCTGATGAGATGCCGGAGCGCAAATCGACCTAGTGCTCCTGCTACCTTATGTTGGATGTATCATGGAACAAGTGCGTCGTCAGAAAGGGCGACAGTCATTTAACAATTCACAAAAGTCACTCCTGACCCTGACCAGTTCCGCGATGTTTCCTTAACCATTTGGAGAGAAGAAGAATAAAATGAAGGCGATGAGTGCATCATTATGCGGCATTGCATTTCGACGCGCTGGCACCTAAACTCCCTGTGGTTCACCGTCAGACTTCAACACTAAGTCGCGAGGTTCAACATGGAAATCACCGTGCTGGATGCAAGCAAGTACTTCAAGGGGCTGTTGCTTCTCATCAGAAAGGACCACAGGGTTACGGACCCGGAGCATAAGCTCATGACACGGATTGGGAAGAGGCTCGGCTTCGAGAGGGAGTTCTGCGACAACGCCATACAGGAGATTCTGCGGAACCGATACATCGAAGACACTCCGCCTGAATTCTCATCCCGTGAATTGGCCATGATGTTTATCCGAGACGGACTGGTAGTGGGGTTCTGCGATCACGAGATCGACCGCAAGGAGGTGAAATGGCTGAGGGCAGTCGCGGCAAAAAACAATCTCGATCCGGCGTGGTTCGACTCCGAGATGGAATCAGCGCGCGGTGATTGCGGCAGTGCAGACCGTCTTCAAGTGGATGACCTTACCGTAACTACGTCAGTCTGATCACAACGCGCACTGTCCCGTCCGAAACCGGCCGGGTATGGCTCCTCGGTCCGGTCAGATCTGCCAACTTTTTCCACATCGAATTCTGCTACCTTGCAGGAGGATCAATAAAGGTGCGAACTTTCTATGTCCCGGTAGAAGCTGCCTTTGTTACAAAACATGTTTACTATATATCGTTGCATAAATAAAGCGACCTAATGTTTACTGATATGGCTGGAGATAACCCATGACCTGGGATGGATTTCTCTGGATGCTTCGAAAAGTTGAGGTTAAAACCAACGAACCTCTCCTTTTCATCCATTGACACTATTCCTAGCGGGCAGGCGTCGACAAGACGCTTGAAGCTCTGCTCTTTACCGCTGGACTTCGTCGTTTTTATCCCATCCATGTTTTCTTCACGAATAGTTGCAAGAACTGGTGTACCATGATTCACCTGAACTTGAGCAAAACCAACGTCCACAGGAAAATCCGTTTTGTCCTTTCGCCTTCCGATGACTTTTACACCTGATTGAATATCATTCCTATTGATACTGAACTTGACAATCCTTTCCTTTTTACCTTGCTGACTTCGGTAAATCTTCGGCGCTAAAAAGTTGAACCGCTTGCCTATAAGCTCCTCCATACCGTAACCAAACAATCTTCCAGCACGCTTATTCACAAAGCTGATCTTATAGTCGCCGCGAAAGATTAAGGTGGCGTCCGAGTTGCGCCCGACTATGTTGGGAAAGCTTGCTTCACTCGCTTTCGGATCACCGGGGGCGATAGCTCGCATCTTTCCGGATAACAGAAGTCTTCCTCCAGGTTCACCGCTTGAGAGCGCGCTTTTGACAGTCGATGGCAACAAACCAAGGGTTGACTTAATGGCGCTGCCCATTGGGGGCCCACGAACCGTTTTCCAAATGTCGCTCTTGTCCAATGATTTAGTGACAAGAATGAAAGGGACCTCCGGCATTTTCTTTCCAGCCACCTCCAGGGCTTTCTTTAAGTCCATCCTGCGAATGGAAGAATCAGAAACAATGAGATCGAATTTCCCGGGCTCACAGGCTTTGAGAAATTGATTTTGATCTTTTGTGATCCTTATCGAAATGTGAGACTCCAGTCCTCCGAGCTTAGTACCTACCGATCCCGCGACTTTGTGATTACCCTCAAGTTGAAGAATGCGTATCGCATGAGCAACTGGATTCTTCTTGTTCATGAATTCTCCCGTTATCGGCTAAATTAAGGATTCTCAAATCGGGATGACGCGAGTGGCTGTGAATGCGGAACTTCCAGAACTGCGCCGACATTTTCCTAGAATAGACTCACCCTCCTTATTGATTCATCATCTAGCTACAGATCATTCGCTTGTCAGGAATTATGTTTATTATTGGAGGAGTCAAGTGACCGATTGGGATTGTAAGTCATAACTTGAGCTGTAACAATGAACTGTTTAAGTATAGTTCCTCAATTGGTGATTCCCTGCAAGGCTAAAAGTGGAAACAACGTCGCCGGGTTTTACTTTGCAGTCAACGTCAAATTCATGGTGTCACATAAATGACTCCAGGTCTATCACGGTAATGACTGCAAATGGAATTCTCTTCGGATTTTCATCATATCCCGTATGAACCCATGGATCAGTGCCACGATGGGCAAATGGGAATTAGCGACGGGATCTTTGCAACATTCATATAGATGGAGACGGAGGATGCCCTTGATGATCTATGCAGAGAGAGCAGGGCAAACCGTTTAGTTTGATTCTATGGAATGTGGAACTTCAGGGGTTATCAGACAAAATGAGGTAGGACAATAAAAGATAGATTTGACTACGTCATGCAGGAACGGAGACAGAACCTGTCGGAGAAGCAAGATACTGTGGACGCCGTAGGAAAGATCGAAAGGTCAGTTCAGGAGAGACATCCAAAACCGAATTGAGCTGCCGGCAGATGTGAGTAGCGGGTCTATCTGTCAGAAATAATCTGTCAGCCAAAAAGTGAAATCACCTTCGTCCAATGATCCCATTCTTATATCCGTATCGAAGGCATCGTCGAAGAAGGCGATCATGAATGATGTTTCGACTTCGGATTCACTTAACTGCAAAAAAGGAAGCCGTTTCTTCTCACTTCCGGACACGAATACTTCGAGCTTAGGCTGGCGTGTCCTAAAAGACAGATCTTCAAGCAATGTACGAAGAATTTGTTCCTCCCCGTCTCTTACAGCATATTCGAGAATTCGCGTGCTATCCGTATCTTTGCTTCCCCTGACGTAACCGCGGATTTCCTTCCCCTCCTCCCAAACAAGGAACAACTTCTCATCTTCTCCACAGAACCCGAACTGGGTTTGCCAGTAAGCAGCATCTCTAACAATTGGGCCGGTGCTGCCGGTATTGTATTCATCGTAAAGCTGCATCACGCGGTCCATATCGCGGCCCCAGTCTACCACTCTTACTCGGGACTGATCGGTGCGTGGCAGTACATTCAAATGAATTAGCTGTCTCTTTATGGTCTTAAACCCGAACTTCTCATAAAATTCATTAATCGTTGTAGTCAGGAGCGAGACCTTGAAGCCTTTTCGCTTTACGTAGTCCATCGAATCGCGCAATACCTTTTCAGCATGCCCTTTCTTTCGCTCGGATGGTAGTGTTGCAACGTTGCCGATGCCGCCCACGAGCACTCTCTTCCCTCCGATATAGATGGTCCGGGGAAATACTTGAACCGAACTGACAATGACGCCATCTTTCAAAAGTATCCTCGTATCATCGAGCGACAGCGTCGTGTCATTGAACAAATGTCTTTCAAAGTACTCTTTGGCCGTTTTATCGA
This sequence comes from Bacteroidota bacterium, assembly GCA_021818875.1. Taxonomy (GTDB): domain Bacteria; phylum Bacteroidota; class Ignavibacteria; order Kryptoniales; family JAKASW01; genus JAKASW01. Next base: position 1,757 of record JAKASW010000197.1, on the reverse strand, counting down.
AGGCGGCATCACAAAGTTCAACAACCGCGTGCAACTCTTCGTGGGTTTTGCACCCTCTGAGTTCCAAATGTGAATCCATTTTGTTCCGGTAGTGTATTCCTAAGCTACAAAAGAATTTGGCGGCTTTTTCCTATGGACATTTTATGTCATACGTCTATCAAGCAATACGACAAGTCAATCCTGACAAGGCTATGCGGGTCCAGATTCCGACGCGACAGTCGAGAACTTACTAAACCAGGAGAATCATACATAAGCCGAAGGGTTCAAGCGCTCTACATCAAACAAGTCTTCCGCTAGGTAGGCCGCTGCACCCAAAGCACCGGCTTTGTTTCCAAGTGAAGATGTCACAAATTTCACATTCCGTCCCAATGGAACTAAAGAATGTTTGAGTGCATTCACACGAACGGTCTCCAATAGATACGGCGCCGCAGTAAATATCCCACCGCCGAAGATTACCATGGCAGGGTTAAGCAAGTTGATTAACACCGCAACTCCTGCCCCCAAGTACTTGGCAGCTTCGTCTAGAATTTCAATGGAGAACTCATCGCCCTTTGCCGCGGCTTTCAAGACGGTCTCCGCATCAATGTCCTCGACCTTTTTCACCAGATCACGCATGATCAACGATTTTGCACCGGCGGAAATCTTTTCCTTCGCCAGCCTCGTAACTGCCCTGCCGGACGCCACAGTCTCCAGACAGCCTTTCTTACCGCAGTAACAAAGTTCGCCGTTTTTCACAACCTGGATGTGTCCAAATTCACCGGCATAACCATCCTCCCCGTAATACACTTTTCCATCTATGACAATTCCGACACCTAACCCCCAGCCGACATTTATGCAGACCGCATTGTCTATGTTCCTCGCAGCGCCAAACCATCTTTCTCCAAACGCCATCGCTTCAAGATCATGCTCCAGGTGGACCGGTTTGTCAAATCGCTTCGACAATATTTCCGTGACAGGCTCCTCGCCGAAATTAAAGTATGTCTCACCGAGCCCCTGCTTGCCTCTCACCATACCTGGCAGAGAGATTCCGATGCCAAGCACTTTGTCCCAACTCGCCTTCGCTTCAGTCAGGACGATTCGAATTTCTTTTTCCAGTTCACTTAGCACTCTGATGTCGTTACCCAATGTAACCGACTTTCTCCTTGTCTGTGCCACGATGTTAGTGCCAAGGTCGAGGACGACAAAATTCGTGAACAGACGCCCGATATCTACGCCGAGGATAAAACCAGCGCTTGCGTTTAGCTTGACGATAGAAGGGGGACGACCGACCTGACTCGCGACACCATCCGAGCCGTCCACCACGAGCCTGCTTCTCCTAAGCGAGGAGACTATTATGGAAACCACCGGAAGAGTCATCCCTGTCTTCTTAGCGAGGTCGGTAAGGGATAGCGGACCATTGTCGAGCAGCGCCCTTAAGGTGAGCCGTCGCCTGATCTCGTTCTTGGCGTTTACCTTATTGGGCTTGCTAGAATGCGACTTTGGCATAATGAGCCTCCAAATACCTTTTGACAGGCAGAATATCTCTCTTGTCCGTCAGATCGGGCACGTGTTCCGCAAGAGGAAATGCAAAGAGGCTCTTCGGGTTTTCTCGAACCATCATATTAATTGCGTCGGGAATTTCTTTTTCTTGCCTTATCGGATTCAATGGTACGCGTTCGAGGAACGGGAATATGACATCGTGCTTCAGCCCAAAAATATTCATACTCACACCGATAAATCCGTCAGGCCCTCTGGCAACCGCTATGTCTTTCTCTGAC
>JAKASW010000196.1 GCA_021818875.1 Bacteroidota bacterium | reverse complement strand
GTAGAACTTCCTGAAATTAATCGTTTTCCATCTGCTATATTCGGACGTGAGCAGTTTCGCAAATAAGAAAGCTGATAACACGAAGAACAGATCCACCCCCGACCAGAAATACATCAGGATGGATTGGGTCAGTATCTGGGTAAAAACCACAAAGTGAAACACAAAGACCATCATGAACGCGAGGAATCTCAGGCCGTCTAGCTCCGGGAAATAAATCTTGTCCGCGTTATCCCCGTTATGGCCGACCGATAACTCGCGTGTGCTCAGCAACTTTGTACTCTTAGAATCCTCTACCACACTTGCCGTATCCCTACTCATCGATATGCTCCCACTTTCTTGTCCTGATATCCCGCTGCTCTGAGGTCTTCCGATGTACTTTTTCTTATATCGCGTGTCAGCCAACGATCAGCTGCCTTCCTACGGTTTCACTTCATTTGAATTAAATCTGCTACAAGGACGTCCGAACGCCGTTATTAACTTCGCTCCCAACGAGTGGGAATATGCCAAAGTTCCCGAAATCCGCGGACGCCGTCGCACAGCAATCGGGAATATCCTATGATTCGTTATCCAGGACATCTCTCAGGGTTTTCAATATCTCCGCGGGGGTATATGGCTTATGAACAAAGTGAGCGACACCTATATCCATGAGCCCGGATCTGACCCGCGGCTCGATGAACCCGCTGGCGGCGATGAGCTTCACATCAGGATCAGCATCCCGGATTCGCTTTAATGCCTCTTCACCTGAAAGTCCGGGGAGACCGAGATCGGCGATGACGACTGCGATCTCACTCCGCCTGCGAATGAAAACGTCAATTCCTTCCTGACCGTTTTGCGCAGCAAGAACCACATACCCCTTTGAGGAGAGAACGTTCGTGATAAGATCCATCAATAATTCCTCATCTTCCAAAACCAGGACGGTCTCGGATCCACCTTGCGTGTCATATCCCAACAAGTCGTGCTGTTCCACTTTCTCTGAGCCCCGTTCCTGCACCGATAGATAGATGGTGAATGTGCTTCCTTTGCCGGGTTCGCTCTCAACTTCGACGAGTCCATTTTGGCTCGTGATGATGCTATGCACGAGTGCGAGGCCAAGTCCCGTGCCCTTCCCCACCTCCTTGGTCGTGAAAAATGGGTCGAATATCCTGCGTTTTATTTCCTCGCTCATCCCGATTCCGGTGTCTTTAATAATGATCGCCAGGCTCTCCTCAGGGCGCATCGCAGGAAATTTCGTGGCCGACATCTCACGGTCAAGACTGCGCGTCATTATCGTGATCGTCCCGCCGGCCGGCATTGCATCCCTGGCGTTGAGACAAATGTTCAGGAGAACCTGTTGAATTTGTGTCGCATCCGCGGTCAGTGGAGGAAGTTTCGGTTCAAGGTCGGTTACCACTTTTATCGTTCTTGGTAGGATCTCCTTCAAGAGTCCGTCTACTTCGGTGACAACGTCATTGACCTGAGCGCTTTCAAATTTCATTTCATCTTTTCTAGCGAACGTGAGGAGCTGCTTTACTAAGATGGCACCGCGTTCGGCTGCTCTCCTAATTGCATTTGCACTACGGGACAATTTTTCCGGAGATTGGTCTTTGGCGTCGATATATGTTGAGTAGCCCATGATGATGCCGAGTATATTGTTAAAGTCGTGAGCGATGCCGCCTGCGAGCGTCCCGAGGCTTTCCATCTTCTGCGCCTGGATAAGTTGTGCCTGAAGGCTCTTTCGCTGTCCTTCTACTTCGATATTTTCGACAGCGTAGGATATATCCGACGACAATTCTTCAAGCAACATCACTTCCTGTGGATCGAAGAAACCCGTGTCGGTTGAATAAAAGTTGATCGTGCCGAAAACATGATTTGAATTTTTCAAAGGAAATGATGCCGAAGACCTGAATCCCCGCTTGAGTGCCTCTGACTGCCATGGGAAAGTCATGCCGTCATGCTCGATATCGTTGCGAACGACAGGTGTCCCTTCGCTAACCACCTTGAATATCGGTCCCGCTTGCTCTTTTGTTTTCGGAACGATGGGGACCCGGACGGGAGCCAGAAATCCTTCATCTTCGCCTGCCTTCGCTACGGGCTTGAGAATACTTTCTCTTTCGTCAACCACTCCGATCCAAACGAATCTGAATTTGCCTACCTCAACCGCGACCCGGCAGGCCTCCTCGAAAAGTCTTTGTTTGTCCCGCACCCTGACAATGATCTGGTTGATGTCCGACAGAACAGCATAGACGCGGTTGAGCCGTCTTATCTTGACTTCCGATTCCTTACGCTGAGTTATGTCTTCCACCACACCATCAAAATACATCGTCCTGCCGGATATGTCGCGGACCGCACGTGCATTTTCCCTTAAATGAATCACTTCGCCGTCGAGCTTGCGCCAGGCGGACTCAAGCCCTTTAACCTCGCCATACTCCTCAATCACCTTCAGGAAGTCTTTCCTCGGATATGATGGTTCAAACCCGGTTTCCTTGAGATTTCGCGTCGCCAGATGCTCGAAGGAGGAATAACCGAGCATCTTGACAAGTGCGGGGTTGGCAAGGAGAATTCTACCGTCCGGAGTAGTTCGGTAGATGCCGACAGTGCTGTTCTCATAAAGCGTTCGGTATTTCTCTTCGCTTAACCGCAACTCTTCGCGGGCCCTTACCTGTTCGGTTACGTCGCGGCAAATGACGGTGAAAATTTTCCTGCCGCCGACTTCGATCTGAGAAATCGATGCTTCAAGCGGAAACGTCTCCCCGTTCGCTCTTAGGCCGTGGACCATCCTCATGCCCATCATGCGGCGCGATTCGTCCCACTTCCCGGTATTTCCGAACCGTGTTACCTGTACGGAATGTGTCTCACGAAATTTCTCAGGTATGAGTCTTTCCAGCGTCTGGCCGATCATTTCGGCGGAGCCGACACCGAACATCTTTTCTGCTGCGGGGTTGAAGATGACAATTCTTTGATTCTCATCGAGACTTATAATCCCGTCCATCGCAGAATGTATGAGCCCGACTAAGCGCTGCCTGCTTATCTCCAATTCTTCGGCCGCCCGTTTTCGATCATTGACTACTTCCGAGAACAATATGACCCCGCCGATTTGTCCTGCGTTCTCGTACCATGGATGGATCTCCCATTTGACCCAGTCTACTGTTCCATCCCCCCGCGTGAAAGGCTCCTCATCACATTTTTCTATTTTGCCTGCAAGACATCTTCCGTGAACTTCCTTCCACCGCTCCGGGATTTCCGGAAAGACTTCATAATGAGAGCGGCCGACCAGATCAATTTCTCCGAGTTTATAGTTGGAGAGATAGCGGCGACTCGCAACGATGTATCGCATGTCCCGGTCGAACATCGCCACTGCAGCGGGGCTGTTTTCGACAAACAATCGCAATACTTGTTCCTGCCGCTCCAGCCTTCTGTCCGCTTCTCTTCGTGCCGTTATGTCGCGTACTACACTTATGATGGTTTGAATCCCATCGATGGTGATGGTACGGGAACTTATCTCAACAGGGAATGTAGTGCCGTCTCTTCTTATGTGCACAGCTTCGAACATCAGACCGCCGTTGTTCGCTTGCTCAAACTGTTCAGGAGTCCAATCCTTCTCAGCCGGGGACCGGATGCTGTCTATGTTCATGGACAGCAACTCCTCACGGGTGTATCCGTATTCGTTAACTGCTGCCGCGTTCGCCTCGACAATACGGGTATCGCTCTGCCTCACGAATAATATGATGTCTCTGGTGTTGTCGGCAAGTGCCTGATATTGCCTGAGTGCTCTACCGGTTTCCACCAGCTCGGTGATGTCATGTGCAACCGCCACGGCTGCCTTGCGCCCTTTGAAGTCCAGCGTATGGGAGCTCACTTCCGCATCAACTATCTTTCCGTTTTTCCACTTAGACTTCCAACCTCTTGAATGACGGAAAGGCGGCCGCTCCCCCGTGACGAGTGTGGTCTGCATTTCAATTGCGTCGGCGGGCCACATATCTTTCAAAGTCATAGAAAGGCATTCAGTGTGCGAGTACCCCGAAATGGACACAGCTGCGTCGTTAGCTTCGAGAATCTCGAGGGTTTCCCGATCATATATAATCATCGGCTGCGGATTTGATTCAAAGAGTAGCCGCAATTGTTCTTCTGACCCGGGCGGCAGTTGTTTCATGCCAGGTGCTTCTCCATCAAGAAAGTGCCTATCTCTCTTTAAACAAAGTCGATATCGGTGATATGATAGCTGAGGACTTAACCTGCTGTTGCCTCACGACAGATAACAAGATCCTCACGATCACTTGACGCTTTTTAAACGCTCAATTTAGTAGTACAATCTACTGATTTGCCGGACATATAATATATGAGGTTCCGCACATTTTGGCGGAAGGGCTGTCAATATTTTTCTCAGGGCAATTCCGTACTGCCCATGCAATACTACTTTGTCATTAACCCGTGGTGATCTGATGTCCGATCCTTACCTTTGTAGTGCCAACTAATAAACTTTCTCGCGGCAAGCCACGAGATATTCGTCAAAATCCAGACGAGTCATGACGTCATTCCCTCCACGAGGCCGACGGTTCCCTACAGGTCTATCGACCCGATCTACGATCGTGTAGGGAAGGGTCGTTGACGGCTCGTAGAGATCGTAGATCGTAATGGGAATGTAACCCTGAGTGACTCAACGATATACTCGAGTCCGGAGAAAAGGTCCGCTCGGGTCTTCATCCGAATATTCGGCATACACAATAGGAAATTCAATCTTGCGAAAGTCTGAGGCGGCGGGATCACTTCAACACAGGAGAGGTCTCATTGTTCCGTTGGGACATGCGAAGCTCTAATGCGAAAAGGCCCCGGGGAGTTACGCCGGGGCGCTTCAAAAAACAATCTGATTCAGAAAGACCAGTTTACGATCGGGAATACGGGGAACTGACCTCCGGTCTTGATGATATTGATAATTCCTATCTGCAGACCTTTCATGGTGCCGGCATAATTCACTAGACCAAGCTGGAAACCGTTCACATGAGTGCCTGAGTTAACCCATCCCCACTGGAAGCCCTCAAAGTTCTCGTTCGACAAATTCACAATACCATCCTGGAAACCTGTTGCATTTCCGTCACAGATGTTCGCCAGGCCGAACTGCACTCCGGTTAAACCACCGGTGCCGACTGCGTTTATAAGCCCCCAGTCCAGTCCTTCCATCGAAGCATTCTTCCCGTAGATCAGATTTATACGCAAACCTTGGATCGAATTATTCTCGGGGAATATCTGGATCGGATCTACCAGTGCGACGTTGATCGGTTCAGTTTGAGCGGCGCAAATCGACGGCAGTGCGACAATCGCCGTCACCAGCACGGCAAACAATGTAGGTAGTATCGATTTCAAGGCACTTCCTCCTTTTTTTTTAATTAATATAAGGTATTATGGCCACTCCAACAAACGGGAGCTTTTGCTGCATGAAATCCTGTCCGGCAATTGTCGATATTCTGTGCGCTCTTCCTTCAGCAGTTTTGCGTCATTCGGGGAGTTCGCTGCCGGTCATCTCAGACTGAACTCTCCAGACAACTTAGCTTCCGAACTGCCGCCGACAAACACCTTAAACCCTCCCGGCTCCAGATCCCACTCGCGGTTTGCGCCCCATACTTCGAGATCACTTTGTTTTATGTAAACGGTAACCTTCCTGGACTTGCCGGGCAAAAGATGGATTCGCTGAAATCCTTTCAGTGATCTGACGGGAGTCTCTACGCTCGCGTTCTCTTCACGTACGTAGACCTGTGCCACTTCGTCTCCTGCAATCTTGCCGGTATTGCTGATTTTGAAAGTCACAGATACATCTCTGCGGCTGCGGATAGATGGCGCATCGACTTTCAGGTCGCTGAATTTGAAAGTCGTGTAACTTAATCCATACCCGAATGGAAAGAGCGGGGAAGATTTTCCATCGACGTAGCTGGTGAACTTCGAAGGGCCGTGGTCGTAGTAATCTGGCAATTGTCCAACGTCTCTCGGAAAAGACATTACAAGATGGCCGGAAGGGTTATTTTCGCCGAAGAGAGTTTCGACAATCGCGCGTCCGCCGAACTCTCCCGGATACCACGCTTCCAAAATTGCGGGAACGTGTTTATCAGCCCATGGAATAGCGAGAGGTCTGCCGTTTTGCAGCACTAAAACAACCGGCACACCCGTGGCAACGACAGCCCGCAATAGCTCTTCCTGGTTTCCCGGGAGGCCGAGTTGTGACCTGTCATGGCCCTCGCCTGAAATGCGACTGTTCTCTCCGAGTGCGAGGATCACTACTTTAGCCTGCCTCGCGATTTCAACTCCATGATCGATGCTGTCGCCGCGCGCGTAGAGAACTTTTGTTCCAGACGAAACGTATTTTCTGATTTGTGCCAGCAATCCTTGCTGGGTCCTGTCGCCAGGCATGGCGGAATAATCACCGAGGCGTGTGCTGTCTGCATTCGGACCGATGACAGCTATACTGCTGAGGTCCCTGTTCAAAGGAAGAAGATCGTTTTCGTTTTTCAACAGACATATCGACTGTCGGGCAACTTCGCGAGAGAGTGCAAGGTGCGCCGGCGAGCGACTTACTCGCTTGTCAAGATTCGGGTCGACATAAGGATGGTCGAAAAGTCCAAGCAGGAATTTCACCCTGAGGACATGTGCGACGGCGCGATTGACCGCAGCTACGGAGATCTTCCCATCTCTCACACCCTCGATGATCGCATTTTGAAAAGTGTCGTGAGGGAAGTCGTAGAACTGCATGTCGACACCGGATTTGATGGCAAGCCGTACAGCATCGCCCGGTGTCGCCGCGACATGGAAAATATCGTAGAGCCTCCGAATCGCGCCGAGATCCGACAGGACTAATCCTTTGAAACCCCAATCGTCCCGCAGAACGGTTGTCAGAAGCCAGGGATTTGCCGTGCAAGGAAGCCCGTCGACACTGTTGTATGCCGCCATGATTCCCATGACGTGTCCTTCACGAACCAACGGTTCGAACGGCTTGAGCAGAACAGTCAGCATCTCCCTTTTGCCGGCGTGAGTGGGAGCGGTGTTGAGACCGCTTTCGGGTACTCCGTAGCCTGCAAAGTGTTTGGGCTCGGATACGCAGGTCGAGTCGGTGGCAAGTGACTTGCCTTGCATCCCTTCAACGTAAGCGAGTCCGATTCTTCCAGTCAAAAACGGATCTTCGCCGAAAGTCTCTTCAACGCGTCCCCACCGCGGGTCACGCGCGAGATTGACGACGGGAGTAAGAAGCATGTCCACTCCATCCGCGCGGGCCTCAGAAGCAATTGCCGAGCCTTCCTCACGCGCCAGCTTCGTGTCCCATGTTGATGCGAGGTTCACGCTTTGCGGGAACACCGTCTGGTCGAGTCCGAGATAACCGTGGAGGCCTTCTTCGATGAAGAGTGCGGGAATACCGAGCCTCTTGTGGTCGATTACCCATTTCTGGATCACGTTGTAGAGTTGCGGACTTGGATAAATATCATGGATCGATCCTGCGCCGAGATTGCCGAGGACCTTCTCCGCTCGCGCCGGGTTGAAGACCGCATCGGGTTTTGCGTGCGTGTTGTCGGCTCTCTGGCCCGGATCGAGAAAATCCTTTGCACCGGAGTACATGTCGAGCTGCCTTGCTTTCTCAGGAAGAGTCATTCTCTTCAGAAGGTCTCGCACGCGTTCCTCTACCGGCAGCTTCGGATTTTGGTATGGCAGGAGTGCCCTCCTTGACGGGCCGACGCTGCTTTGTTTAATTTCGGGAATCGACGCACTTGCAGCAGGAGGATTTGTGGCACAGAGAACGATAGTAAGTGCGACAATCCCAAGGAAGATATTAGAAAAGACTCGACCGCGGATCAAAACTGATCCTACGGATTTACACCGATCATCAAATGTGATGATCTTGAGAAATCCCTGAAGATTCGTTCGTTCTGTGTGCATCCCTGCCTACTCTACGAGTCGTAGACCGCCAGGCAGGCGCGTTCTATTTCTTGTCATCTCAGCGACCCTGTTTCAGGTGAGCTTTGTGCCAATGCCGCAGGAAGGAAACGGTCGTAACCGTGCTTGTAGTTCAGCGTATCGAAGAGTGCCTGCGCCGGTTTGGCGTTGTCGTTCTCGTCGCAAGCTGCACTCATGGCAAATATCCTGATGTTCTTGTTGGCTGGCAGCTTCACTTCTTTCGCGCCAGCGGGCAGATCGATTCTGTATTTGTACATGTAGGCGTAAGCGTAAGCTTCATCCTTGCCATCAGGTAGATGACGGAACTGCGTGAGGTAGCCGACGT
>JAKASW010000002.1 GCA_021818875.1 Bacteroidota bacterium | reverse complement strand
GAATTACTTCGAACTGCCTCGGTTTCCAAATCCCGGTCGGTCCGACAAGAGCTATCCTTTCGCCGCGGAAAGTGAAATCGTTTTCCAACTGCTGTCGTGTGAATATCCCGCCGTTCCGCCCGCTCTGTTTTTCGAGCCAGACGAACAAGGCCCCCCGGACTTGTGATTCATCAATCAACTTCACATGCCGTGATTTTCAAAAATATAGGTCGTGAAGGCTGAGCAAGCAAGCGCGCCTCCTCTGTTCAACGCTAAGACGCGACCCAAAAGATTGAACCACATAGGAACATAGAAAGATTAATTGACTATGTGCTCTTTGTGCCTATGTGTTTCAGTATTTCTTTCCTATAGCTGCGGAGCTATCGAATAGCACACATGCCAAGCTTCGCCTCTTCTTTCTGTTTGAGGAATACAAAAGAGCGGGGCAACACGAACAATATTGTTTCCGTCGGCGAAGGGGCCACCAGGAACTATGCATCGCTTGTTCCTCTTTTCAGCAACGACTCCCCTCACCCGTGCTCCATGGTTATACTCTCCATGGTGCAGCTTATTCTGGCGCCGGCCTCTTGTTCTCGGGACCAGGTCCACAGACAGTTCCGCCCCCAGGGCGTGGCTCAACTCTGCCAGTTTCTTCAGAGTCAAATTTTCAGAGCCGCGGAGGAGCTTCGTGACATAAGCAGGCGAACATGAGAGAGCCTCAGCAAGACCGCTCCGTGTCAGGTTGCTGTCTTTCATTATCTCTGCTATTCTTTCGGAAATACGGAGAACCAATCCCTCGTAAATGAATTCGGGATCGTCATCGTATTTTTCTGCGAGTTTTCGGAATCTCTCTTTTGGCTCCATGGCACGCTCACATTGACATGCTGATAATTTTCCGATACAACGCCAACGCTTTCTCCAGGTCCGACTCCTTCAATCTATCAGACTTCTTCCTGAAGGCGTGTAACAGAACGACAGTGCGCTTCTGCGGAATCGGAAGGAACGCGCACAATATCCTGACCTAATAGGATTTGAAGGCAAATATTTTTCCGGCCTCATGCATGAATTTCTCTTCGTTTCTTATCTCGCCTTTTGCACAGAACATGTTAAAAAGGTGTATGACTTTCCTCTGATCAGGTTCGCCAAGTTTTTCAATGAAATCGACGACATCGCATCCACCATACTCATCAACCAGAACAGCTATATCTGCCTTTTCCCCGGTTACGAACTCTTTGATCTGCAAATTGAAGTTAACCTATAAGTTAAATATGTGCAAGCGGCCCGCGTATCGCTTCGCCATGAATCCTGGCTAGCCATGATACCTGTACATTCCTGGACATCATCTGACATGACGTTCAGGAATTTAGGCCATGGATGCAGGACAAGCAAGCTTCCCCGGTGATTTTACCGCAAAGACGGACCCCAAAAGATTGAACCACATAGGAACATAGAAAACATAGAGAGATTAATTGACTATGTGCCCTATGTGTCTATGTGTTTCAAAATTATTCTTGCTTTAACGGTAAGGGTCCCGGGACCCATCGAATTGCGCATTAGGATTCCCGGACAGTCTGAGTCGCAGCCTCGCCGCACTATTCCTCAAGAGCCTCCATCTGTTTCGGCGGACACTTCGCGTCTGCATACGAACAGAAGACGCAGTGCCGCTTTACGGCATCCCGCATCATTAGATAATCTATAATATCGGAGCGGGACAGTCGCCTTCCTTCGGCTTGAGAACCGATTTGCAGCTTGTGCACACGTAGAAGTGCTGACATGCGTTTAGCGGCATCTCTGCTTTCTGGACTACTCCACAGACCGGGCACGTCAGGTTTGCAGAAGTAACCGGCGTCATCGCGCGATTATCTTTCCGTGCAGCATCCCCATGCCGCACTGGAAGTTGTACTCACCAGGTTTCTCAGGCGTGATTTCGAGTGTCACCGTTTTGAATGGCGTCAGTGTCGCCTGCTTTTCAAAATCCGGAAAGAGAACCTGCTCCGAGCAAACGGCAGTCTCCTCGCGGTTGAAGTTCAGCCGAACAGGTTTGCCTGCTTCGACAACGATGACATCCGGAGAGTATCCACCCTTTACTTTTATGAAAGCTTCCTGGATTCCGGAAGCGGCTGTTCCAATCACAGTTTCCTTCTTTTCCGAGAACCAGAAGTACCAGGCAATCAAACCTATCAATCCGAGACCGGCAAGCGTTACGATAATTTGTGCTATAGACATTTCTTTATTCTCCTCATTTGCTTCAATCACTGCAATTTTAATTTGTATGCTCTCAGCCTGTTCGCATTCGTCACTACCGTAACAGAGCTGAAGGCCATAGCGGCGCCTGCAATCATTGGCGAGAGAAGGATACCGAAAAATGGGAACAACAGTCCTGCCGCAATCGGGATCCCAAGTATGTTGTAAAAGAACGCACCGAACAGATTCTGGTGGATGTTCTTCATCGTGGCACGCGATACATCTATCGCCGCAACTACTCCACTCAGGTTTCCTTTTATGAGTGTGATGTCAGATGCTTCGATGGCAACATCGGTGCCGGTACCGATTGCAAGTCCGACATCTGCCTGGGCAAGCGCAGGTGCATCATTTATTCCGTCGCCGACCATCGCCACTTTCTTTCCCTCCATCTGGATTTTTTGGACGTTGTGAGCTTTGTCTTCCGGCAAAACATCGGCAAAGACTCTGGTTATCCCGACCTGCCGCGCCACTGCTTTTGCTGTGCGCTCGTTGTCGCCGGTTAGCATGACCACTTCCAGACCCATCTTCTGAAGCTGCGCAACCGCAACTTTCGAGTCTTCCTTGACCGTATCGGCCACCGCAACCAGACCGGCTAACTTTTTGTCAACGGCAACATACATCGGCGTCTTCCCATCCTCGGCAAGCTGTCCGACTTTTTGATCGAGTGCAGCCGAATCTATCGAGAACTGCTTCATGAGCTTGAGGTTGCCGAGGAGAACATGTTTGCCCGTCACCTTTGCCTCGACGCCCTTCCCGGGAATCGCGTTAAACGATTCGGTGTCAGTTGTCTTTACTTTTCTGTCCTGGGCTCCGTTTACGATGGCTTCCGCCAGTGGGTGCTCGGAAGCTTTCTCTACCGACGCCGCAAGACTCAGGATCTCATCTTCTTTGAAACCGTTTACGGTAACGACGTCGGTCAGCGCCGGTTTGCCTTTTGTGATAGTCCCGGTTTTGTCGAGCACTATCGCGTTGAGCTTCTGCGCTGTCTCGAGTGCTGAGCCGCTTCGAATGAGTATTCCGTTCTCGGCGCCTTTACCGACTCCAACCATGAGTGAAATAGGAGTGGCAATTCCGAGAGCGCACGGGCAGGCAATTACGAGCGTTGCCACAAAAACGATAAGCGCATACACAAGTGCGGGCTGCGGACCGAAATCGAACCACACGATAAACGCGAGTATCCCGGTAATTATCACTGCAGGTGCGAAGTAGCTCGCAACTTTATCAACCGTTCTCGCAATCGGAGCCTTGGAGCTTTGAGCCTGCTGTACCATGTTGATTATCTGAGCCAGGGCGGTGTCTTTGCCGACTTTAGTCGCTTTGAACCTGAATGAGCCTGTCTTGTTGATCGTTCCACCGATGACTTCGTCGCCTGCACCTTTTTCGACAGGCAGCGGCTCGCCGGTAATCATGGCTTCATCGACGGATGATGCTCCATCGGTCACAATTCCATCTACGGGAATCTTTTCACCGGGCCGCACGATTATGATATCATCGAGGACAACTTCTTCCATGGGAATATCCGTCTCTTTTCCATCTCTGACGACCCTTGCAGTTTTCGCCTGCAGCCCGATGAGTTTCTTGATAGCTTCTGAACTTTTTCCTTTAGCTCTAACCTCGAGTGCCATTCCTAAAATGACCAGGGCGATGACCACGGCTACGACATCGTAGAACTCGCCCGCGAGTGTCTTTGATGGAAAGACCGAAGGAAAAAGCACGGCAACCGTGGAATAGAGCCATGCGGCGGAGACGCCACTTGCTACCAGGGTATTCATGTTTGCAGAGCGGCTCCTGAAGGCTGCAACGGCACTTGTAAAAAATTGGGCGCCTGAGTAGGCCATGACGGCGAGAGTGGCGGCGGCCATCGCAATGGATACGATCTCAAATGACGAGGTCCCGACTTTCATGAAAGACATGATTCCGAAAATTGTCGGATAGCTGAAGAATACGACCGGGACGGAGACTACTGCTGCGAAGATAAATTTGCGCATCAACGATTTGTATTCCTGCTGATGGGCCTTCTGAGTCTCATCCATTTCTTCGCCTTCGATCCCATCACGCGGCGGGATAGTGTCAAACGTCTTATAGCCTAACTTCTCCACCACATCCTTAATGGGTTTGATCTGCACGACTGCCGGAACGTATTCTATAATTGCAGATTCCGAAGCAAGGTCCACACTCGAAGTGAGAACCCCCGGTATGCGTTTCAGCCCGTCTTCAATCTTTGTCACGCATGATGCGCAGTACATTCCACCAATGCCTAACTTAAGTGTTTCCCTGCCGACACGATAGCCTGCCGAACCAATCGATTCGGAAATCTCTTTCGCACTTACCCTGGATGGATCATACTCCACGAACGCATCATTTGTGGCGATGTTCACGTGTACCTGGCCGACGCCTGCCAACTTTCCGACAGTCTTCTCAATCGTCACCGCGCATGTCGAGCAGTGCATTCCGATAATCGGAAGCTTCAGATTTTGTGTGCCGTCTGCGTGCGAGGTTGCTGTAGCCTTCTTGAGCTGAGCGGCCGGGAATTGTTCTTTGTGTGCCTCAGCATACTTTCCCGGCTCGGCGTCGAACTTCGATTTGCAGGCCGCAGAACAGAAAAAGAACTTCTTCCCTTCGAACTCAGATTGAAATTCCGTCGATTCATCGACAGACATACCGCATACCGGGTCTTTTGTCATAATCGATTTCTCCCTATTCAAATTCCTTAAATTCATAGTTTCATCTTCAATGACGCAAAGAGGTGTTTTTTATAACAGTCATGATTGCAGAAAATTCTTGAAAAGACATCGGAAGCTAATTCCCCGCGTCATCTGCCTTCACAATTAGGGTCAACCCCTCAATCCCGACAATCTTCACCTTTCCTCCTTTCGTTAATGGAGTGGTTGCCTTCGCCTTCCAGATTTCACCGTTCACGAGAACTTGAGCACCGCTGCCGGATACATCTATAACCTCAGCGGTCCGGCCTATCAGAGTCTGTACACCCGCAGTGACCGGCCTACGCTTCGATTTTATTAACGACCGGTACCTCCATGTGGAATAAGCAAGTAAAAGAAAGTACAGTGGTCCAGCGATGGGCAACGGCAAAAAGAAGAATAGGAAGAGTCCCAGGACAGGCAGAATTAGCCCAACATGTGACATGCAGTTCCTGCTTTCGGACTATTTCAAATCAAGTCTTTCTTTTTCTCCTCGAACTCTTCTTTCGATATTTCGCCTCTCGCATATCGCTTCTTTAGAATTTCAAGAGCCGAGTCTTCTTTCGGCATTTGACTTTGACTTATATGATGCGGCCTCCGGCTTATCGCGACCACCACCACGATAATAATGAGGATCCACCAGAATGGCATTAGAAACCAATCGCCCCAGAACGGGAACATCCAGTGCATTATATTTCTCCTTTCTTAAAAAGAGGAAGAAGGAAACAGGGACAAGGAGGAAGGACTGAGACCGTCTTTCTCCTGTCTCTCGACGAGTCGAGTCGTCGACCTTTCTCCTCTACGAGGTCGTAGACGTGTCTCCTGTTTAACAGTTTTCAACCACTTTCCTAAGTTTACTGCGTATTTGCTCCGCTACATCGGCCAATCGGGGATTGCCGACAGCTTGCCTTGAAGCCACGGGATAGATTGCCACGATCTCGACGGTGCCATCGGATATCTCCTGTACCACGACGTTGCAGGGCAGCATCGTCCCGATTTTATCTTTTGCTTGAAGTGCTCTGTATGCAAACGGCGGATTGCACGCCCCGAGAATCTTGTACTTCCTGAAATCGACATCGAGTTTCTTCTTGAGAGTTTCCTTCACATCGATTTCGGTAAGGGTTCCGAAACCTTCCACTTTCAATTTAGCCGAGATGTCTTCAATTGCCTTTTCAAAAGGAGCGTTCTTAGTTTTGCTGAAGTAGTAAGACATGTTTTTCCCTGTGTCAACAGTTTGCGCTTCTTATCCTACCGGCATCTTAGGTCCATCAGAAGCTTCACTTTTACCGGATGGAAGCTGAGTCCCCGTAGATCCACTCATTATGTTTGATGCGCGAATGATACCAGCGTTTCGTGACCTGAGGTGCTACGGTCTTAAAGGGCGATGGGTTGTACCACTTCTTCAACCATTCAACAAGATCTTCGAGTGTATCGCCATATGATAGAACTGTTTCGTAGCGACGGTTTCCAAGATGCGAGAAAATAAATCGATCTGTGATCGAGACTTCGAATATCTTACTCATTTTCTTTCGGGCAAGCCGCTCGTAAGACCGGCCTCTCATGATACTGCGCGCGGCCAGGGCACCTGACATTATAGCATATCTTATCCCGAAACCCCAAGGTCCATCCTGAAGGCCGGCGCACTCCCCGATGCACGAGAACCTGGTCCCTTTGAAGCGTGGTCTTAGAAAGAAATTCACATAGTCGCCGAACTGTTTAGGTGATTGAATGTCGATCTTGACCAGCTTCTGCATTCTTTCCAGTGCCCTTTCGAAATAATCTCTCGCGTTCTTGAAATCCTCAAAAAGGCAGGTTGCGAATGTTGCTCTGCCGCCACTCACAAGCAGGCATGCGTATGCCTTCGGAGCAATGCGGTTGTCGGCGAAGGTTATCGCAGGGTCGGGGTACGAAGTCCCAAACAGGATTCCTTTCGCAATTGCATCGGCCACCTTCGGACCGGTCGCAACGATCACCTTCCCCTGTTTCGCTTCTTTCGCTCTCTTGTTCAAGATGAACTTCGCGCCGGCTCCGATAGCTTGTCTTTTCAAACTCTGGTCGAGTGAGTCGGACCCATTTCCTCTCTCGACAAGATAAAAGAGCGGCTTCCTCGACTTCACAACGTGCCTTCTTCCCGATGGATCAAAAGTCACAAGCCGGTTGAAAGAATTGTACTTGAGGTTCACTGAAACTCCGACGGATTCGAGGAATGGCAGAGCATCTGTCTCTGAAGACCAGTTTTCGATTCCCTGAAAATCACCATTGAACCTCATGCCGACATCCGGATTCTTTTCATGTACCATCATATCGTATCCGCCCTTCGCCAGGTTGACGGCGGCAGCCAGGCCTGCAGGACCTGCACCGGCGATATGTATTGGGTCGGTCATTACATCACTCCCTTCGTCAATAAACGCCTCAGTTCATCCAAGGCCCTTCCAATGTCATTCTCGATTTCTTCGTTCCGGAACCTGACCATTCCAAATCCAAGTCCATTGATTATGTAAGTTCTGAGCTCATCATAGTCCTTCTGATAATCATGGCTTTTCCCGTCGATCTCGATGACTAATTTGTTTTCGTGACAGCAAGAGTCAGCGATGAAAAATCGTTTGCGGGATTCATAGTCGAAGATAATCGGATGTTGACGAAGAAACTTCTTTCCAAGGAATTGACGATTGCACAGGATGTTCCATAACTTCTTCTCCGCTCTCGTCTCTCTCCGTCGGAGATCGCGAGCTAGTTGTTTGGCAATTTCAGGAATCGCAGGGTTCACTTCTTAATCTCGATTTCCAAACTCAACCCCCGACCCCTTCTCTTGGAAAGAGAAGGGGAACACAAAGTCCCTCTCTTTCTAAGAGAGGGATTCAGGGTGAGTTCCGCGATGCCGAACCTAAGACCGACGCCGCTGTTCTGTTTGTGTACCATCGTATCGTATCCGGCCTTCGCAAGGTTGACAGCGGCAGCCAGGCCTGCAGGACCTGCACCGGCGATATGTATTGGCTCACCCATCTGAAGCTCAGGTTGATATAGGCTATAGGTATCTTTGAAAAATAACTTAGCCTGATCTCAGGAACAAAACTCGAAGCCGGCTGGTCGCTGAGGAAGATCTCATTATCATTTCGCCGCTTGTGATTCAGTTTCTCTATTCATTTCTCTGCCTCGCCATCGGCAAGATATTTCTTCGCTTTAGCAACGTAACCGCCGATGTCGGAAGTGTTCGGCTCCACGAAGACGTGTATCGTCGGTACCGCACCTTCGGTCCGGTTGAACATCGGGCCGCGGCGAAAGGTCATCTGTGCCACCTCACCGAGTGGAACCTGAGGACCTATCGGTGTAGGAACAAGCACGCCTTCGAGCTGTTCGGCAACCCTCACCACGCTTTGCAGGAGCCGTCTTTTATATTCAAGGTACTGTAACGATTTTTCGACGCTGTACGTCTGGCCGTAAACTTCTTTCAGATTGGTTACAATGTCGAGAGTAACACTTGCCAGCCTGTCCGCCGAAGATTCATACCCGTATTTTTCCACATCGGCGGCGGCAGACAATTTTCCGAACCACGGGAACATTTCCATCAAAGTGAACTCGCGCACCATCGTCATGGTCTCGGATGAGAAATTTAACGGCTGTTCCCATCTCGCGCCGCAGAATGCGCGTGGAATTTAGCGAGATGCACGCCAGCAACACGGACAAATGTCGTGTGGCTCTTGGACTAGCGAGGGGCGCACCTAAATATTCATTGAACATTGCGGTCAAAAATTGTGTTTTAGAAGTATGATGATTTCGGAAAATGACAAAAAAGGATTTTACAAATGATCAGGTTGAAAAATGTAGCAGTATCTTTCGCGCTGGGAGCGCTCGTCAGTATTGTATTGAGCGCGAGTTCATACGGTGCCGCCAGGAAGAGCGAAGTCAATTCGGACAGCACGATAACAGGCTCACAGCTTGTGAAATTGCTTTCACAAAAAACGGGCGAGAAGCCGCTCGTAATCCAGGTCGGGTTTCAATTCCTGTATGAAGGCGGACATATCGATGGGGCCAGATGGGCAGGACCGGCCTCGACTTCAAAAGGCCTGCAGCGACTTAAGGATGCTGTCAGGATGGTCCCGAAGAATAAAGAGATCGTGATTTATTGTGGCTGCTGCCCGTGGTCTGAATGCCCAAACATCAAACCGGCGTACAAAACATTGACCAAGCTGGGCTTCAGGCACGTTAAGATGTTATATATCCCGGTAGACTTCGCCCATGATTGGATTGACCATGGCTTTCCGATAGTAAAAGGAGACGAGCCAACATCGGCGAGAAAAGATCACGACAATTGACGACCAACCTCGGGGAAGGATAGTATTATCCACCGGTCATAGATGGTCACTTATCATCATTCACTCTAATATCTTACTAATCAAGATCGCCCCACAACCACCATCTTACCCAGTGAAGAGAATTCATCCGCATTAATTCTGCTGCCCTCGGTAGGCAAAAATATAGACCGTTCGCATGATCCCCCAGATCATTCTATTCCTCGAACCTTCCGGGATTCGTCATTACGTAGTTCACATCCATCACTTTCCTGCGAAAATATCGAAGACATCGAGCAGCGCTTGCAAGTCTTCTTTCGGACAGTAAGACTCCGTGAGAAAGAGCCCCTCTCATTCTTTTACTCCTGCAATAAAGGACTACGTATTGGCTAGCTCGTATCGGATCAAGCCCTGGAGACCTTACGCACTCGCCGAAGGGTGGTCCACGATCACAGCCGAACGGCTGTTTTTCCCGGTGCGACCCGATCAGCACGGGAAAATGGCTGACTTCTATGAGTTAATGGGAGGGACATCGCAGTGCGAATCACAACTGACGCGCGAAACGGAGAACAAGCCGAACGAATCTGCCGCGTCGGAGCTTGGTGAATAGATCTATCACCAGTCAAGCCCCATCGTCAGGCTCAGATCTTCTCCTCATGCTGTGCGATGTCCCTGTACGGAATTCTCACCCAGCTGGCAGTTGGTGCATCACCTCGGAACGCCAGGTTCAGAGCAGGTCGTGGACAGTCGTTGACATCATAATGCGCTTGCCGTTGATCTGGCCCATAAAGTGAACCAGCAACTTGCCAGCGGTGTTGTACTGGTCAATCGTGAATGTTCCCGAAAGAGCATTGTGATCGTGGCTCACGAAAATGTCCTCGTGGATATTGGCGCGGCCGAGCAAAGTATTGTCGGGGTTCCAACTGATCGCGAAGTGGTTGAGCTTGTACTCGAAGGGTCCCACTTTCTTCCACACTCCAAGGCAGTAACTCTGGGTGACAGGCGGTCATGTCCCCGAATTGTGGATTTCCGTTCCATCACTGTGGAACTGCTGATTGCCATCATCGATCACTGCCCCGTCGGGTGGCACTTTGTCTTGGGGCAACCCCGTGCTGGCCGCGGTGTTGCCTTTGGCGATGAATTTAACAGTCCAGAAACCTACGATTGGCTTCTGCTGAGCGCCCCGCGAATCTTGCGCTTCGGGGCTCGCTACCGAAAGGAGCACCGTCGCGAGTGCGACCATCACTAAGGCCGCCTTCGAGACTAAGGACATTGCTTTCATGAAATCCTCCCTTTTAGTCGGTAGAAGTTGTACACTGTCTTCCTGCTGATCCTGAACCCAAATGCGGTTTGCCCTCTGACTGAGCCTTCTTGGAGGCCACGCTCTTTGTGCCCTGCCAGTACCGCAACGAGGATCAACTCTCCGACCTTGTCGTTCTAGTGCTTGGCAGGTAAGTTTACCACTTTATGTTCTCTTTGTCATGCGTTGGCGCCCCCGAGGACATAAGACCGGAATTCGAGTCGACGGGCAAGTTTGGATTCATGAATTTCGAGATACTCTACTTGCCTGGGGACTTTGCACACGATTGAATGGATAAGGAATACCCCGGTGCGAAGGGGGACAATCCATCGACGGCAAACACGAATGACAAGAGGTGAGGACTACCGCCAATATGCATCTCACAAAAAAAGGGAGCCGAAGCCACGCTGGGGTGTTATGGTTGGAATGTGTTCAAGCAATTTTACATTCTCATTTTTGTCACAACATCCGGAATCGCGCTCTTGTTGACCATGATGCCGAGCATTTTTAGCTTTACGAAATCTGCATTGTAGAAATAGTACCCGGCGTGTGTGTTGTTTCTTGCACCCGCCCCGGAATCTTTTATCAGGTACCAGTCTTTGCCATCCTTGCTCGTGTACCCTACCAGGTGGCTTGCCAATATATTGATTGAGAATGGATTCGACGGTAGACCTGACGGTCGCTTCATCCCAGGCATTCGACTTCTTCACGGTTTTGAGATATGAAGACAACTCGAACGAAGTCAGCCCACAGATATAAAGAAGTTAAAGTTCGATTTGAATTTACGTGTCCGATGGCCGATTGTTGTTTAACCCCGCCAGGCCGTTGATGAGTTATCGGCGGCGCCCGGCAAACATGGAGTATAGATTCAGAGCAGCCCTTCCTGGTTCAGGGCAGCGCAAAGTGAGGCAACGTCGCCGATCTTTTCACCCAGCTCTGCGGGAACGATTTGGCAGCATGAGACTGCCTGCGACAAAGCTTCCTTCTTGAGTACCTCCATTGCAGGCTCTAAGAGCAGCGGCCCGAGCCTGAATCCAAGAGCACCAAGAATAATTTTCTCGGGGTTGATGAGATCAGCTAATATGGCAAACGCGCGGCCGAGATACTTGCCGGAGGTGTCGAAAACTGCTTTCGCCTCTGCATCATCTTTCCGCGCAAGTTCAGCAAGCTCTCGAACTGGTACGGGCGTGATCCATCTTTTTGGAAAGAGGAAGGTCGCGAGTTTTTCAATTCCACTCCCAGAGCAGTATCCCTCTAACGAGCCGCGCTTGCCGAAAGCTTCCGGTCCGTCATCGGCAACCCTGATGTGGCCTATTTCGCCGGCGAGACAGCTTGTACCACGATACAGTTTCCGGTCGAGAATTAGACCGGCTCCGAAACCAGTACCAAGCGTCAGGAAAACGATGCTGTTTGCGCCGCGTCCCGCTCCAAAATAAAACTCTGCAAGTGCTCCGGCATTGCCATCGTGTTCAACGTAGACAGGAAGCTGGAATTCATCTTTCAGCAACTTCTTCAATGGAACATCGACCCACATCGGCAGATTAGGCGGCGATTTGATAATTCCTTCCAAAGCATCCATGGGACCACCAATCGAGACACTAATCGCAAATATCGGACCTCCCACTTTGTCGAGTGTGGCGTGAACGACCGAGCACAGTCTGGCAAACTGCGTGTCAAACGGACTACTCACGTTTGTCGGGAATTCGGTGCGGGAGAGAATTTCGCCTTCTGCAGTGCCCAAAACCACCGCAGTCTTAGTACCGCCGATGTCGAGACCAATTATCTTTCTATTGGGACTTTCACTCATGAGCTAAGAGTTAACCCGACTCAGAAATTTCAGAACAACTATTTCACTCGCTGAAAAACATACACGGCAGGCTCATTGTACTCCCGTGAATTACGTGTCTCCGTGACCGTTAGAGTATCGCCGTTGGCGGATAATTGATAATGACTGCGCAGCACGATATTGTAAGTCCCCTGCGATACCAGGACCTTGAAATACGAAGTTAAGTCAAACGCCGATCTGTCCTTGCCCTCTACAGCTTTCGTTTTAACAACCTGATCTCTCCCAATAGCCACTGCTTCGAAACTGAACGACGGCAAATCTCCTTTCGGCCAGACCGAAGTACTCTCCGGCCCGTTCAAATCAACATTGAGTTCGGTCTTTCTCCAACCGACATAGGTATCTGCAAGATCTTCGATAACCATTCTGTTGCTGCCTTCAGGAATGATGTGCAGCTCGCACCGCACGTCTCCTGACTCGAATGCTGCAGCTACGTTCCTGCTCGATGATTCATCGAACCTCCAGGTACCGGCGAAACCTTGTGACTGGGCGTACAGAAAGCTGTTGCCAAACAGCATGAAGGCGACAACAAGGGAAAGAGGACAAAACAGATTCAAGCTCATCTCGATACCCCAGTAATTTTGCGAGTCATCATCGAGAAAACAATTGCACCGGTTGTTTCGTAGATTCGTACCGTGTTTTGAACGTAGGATCCATTCCCGCAAGCTTCATGAACACATCGAGGGGCACAATCTTGAACTCCGGCCCAAGATGCCTCATTATGTCAATCACACCTTTGACGTCCGTGTATTCCCGAACGTGGAAGCATAGAAAGTAAGGCCGCTTCGGATTGAGGGTAGCCAGCTCCTTCAAGTCTCCGACCACTTCATCCACTTTCCTTGTCGGCGGAAGATAGTAGTCGAAAGAGATAAACGGGAGTCCATCTTTCACCGCAAACGTGTGAGCCGGACCGTAACCATTCACAAACCCGATTGCATTCGGGATGTATTTGAAATAATCATCCACTATGCTCTTCGGCAAGTCGCGGTTCAGCGAGTCGGAAGCATCATAGATTTCGAACATGTTTAGATCCAGATCCTTCATAAGCTTCGACGCCATTTTCAATGCAGTCGGAAGATATTTCGGAGGCATTGCCTTCGGATACATGTAACTCGGCCCGCTGAGTGATCCGATAAAGAAATCGTTTGGAGATGCCTGATGATAATAGAATTCCAGAATTCCCGGCGCATAGTGGTACCAGTACATGTTCACTTCCCACGCATACGGGATTTTGCCTCGCCCCGGCCTTAGCCATGCACCAAGTCCGAGTCCGTCGCTCTGAATGAACGAGACATAAATCTTTTTCTCCAACTTGGGATTCTTCAGGTCGCTGTGGTTAGCATGAAATTTATAACCGGGTGGAAGCTTGATCCATCGGTGAAAACTCATGTTCGGAAGTGTGTTTAGTCCTTCAACCCGAAGTGCATAGTGCGAAGCAAGCGTCACATAAGAATCCTCGGTATCTTTCATATACGAATGCCAGCCGAAAAGGAATGAAAAGGGTCTCATCTTGCCGTACAGCATTGAGACAAGTTTGTACTGCGTTCCGGCTTCCGGCTCAGTTGACAGATCGTAGAAGAAAAGGCGGTCCGCTACTCCGAGGTCGGCAATTGCGGGCTGCATTATATCTCCCTCCGCTCCGCCCAAATAGACAAGTGCCTTGTGGCTGCACCTGTTCCAGTAGTGATTATACGCCCACTGGTAAATCTGTGTAGTATCCATGCCCTCGAACTTCCCGCGAAAATCGACGAGCATCTTGAAACCCAACGAATCCATCATCGGGATTTGTTCCGGCGCGACGACCACTCCATCCATGATGCCTGCAGCGGTAAATGACAGGACAATCGAGTCCCGTAGCTTCGGATCGTAAACGATGTACCCCCTTATGTATTTGCGGAACTTGACTAAAGCCTCCGGGATAGTCTTAATTGTTTTATGATCGACACCATGATACTTGTGGTAGAAAGCCATGATAGCTTCGGTGTTTGTATAGTCATACCCTTTCGTCGGATAAAGAAGATATAGCTGTGGACCTGACCTGTTGACAAGGCCCTGCAGGCTGATAACAAGCGCTTCATCCGGAAGGTCGCCATTGATTTTCCAGTCGCCGCCAATCTTCATTGCCCAGCAGTGAATCGGCTTTGGCCGATCAGTTTCAGCCACGGACGAATTCCTCGGCAGCGTGTTCCTGCCGCGTCGCGAACCTGCTCTTTTCCCCATAGCTTTCCTTTCTTGATCGGAGGAAAGGATGGTGGAAGTCAAAAAGGAAGACTGGCGATTCGGTTTCACATTTTCGCCGAACACCCGCCCGCTTTGGAGATCAGGATTGCAGACCGACAATAATCCGGCGATAATTGTGAAGGCATATGAAATAGTGAGGCGAGCCGGCCCGAAATTCGTAATCGTCATGGTCTTCAGTATTGTCCTCCGCTCGAAATCAACTTTCGGCAAGTCCTTACTTTAGTGGATTTCTCAAACTGCTGAATTTTTGCCGGCAGCAATTCTCGAGTACAGCAACCCGCCAACATTCTTGCACCCTCTACCGGTCTATTGAACGCCATGACAGATCGTGGCATTTCATGGAGAACCGGGCGGGACCGGTTCACTTTCCCGAATAGGACATGGGGGCTTGCTATTCGATCAAATGATTTTCAACCGCATAAAGCGTAAGCTCCGGAATTGTCTTCATGTTCATCTTCTCCATGATCCTTGCCTTATGAGTGTTCACGGTGTGAATGCTGATTGAAAGCTCTTCGGCAATCTCTTTTACTTTCATCCCGGAAGCGAGTGCGCACATTATCTGGAATTCCCTGTTCGAAAGCGTTTCATGTGGACTTCTCGTGATGTCCTTGTCCAGCTCCATCGCCAGTTTCTCTGCAAGGGATTCGGTTATGTACTTTTTGCCGGATGCCAGAAGTCTCACGGCTTTCGTTATTTCTTCAGGTAAGGAATCTTTTGTCATGTAACCCGACGCTCCCGATTTCAGGCTGCGCACGGCAAAACGGTCTTCGGGATGCATCGTCAGGACAAGTACAGGCAGCTTCGGATGCTCCTGCTTCAGGGCGCTTATCATATCCAGGCCGCTCATACCCGGCATTGAAAGGTCTGTGATTACCACATCGGGCAACTTCTGCCTTACGGCCTCCAACACTTCGCCTCCACTTGCCGCTTCCCCGACTATCTCGAGATCGATTTCTCCCTCCAGGATTTCTCTCAATCCTTTCCGCACCAGGGGGTGATCGTCGGCAATGATAATCTTAATCATCCCGATCAGAATTCAGGCAGCCCGGTTTCTGGAGTAAGGGATAAGAGCCTTTAGCGTCGTACCCTTTCCAGTTTCGCCTCGCACTTTGAATTCACCGCCGAGAGAAAGGACCCTCTCGCGCATTCCTATTATACCTGTAGATGCGGGGTCCTTTAGTTTGTCAGGGTCTATCCCCTTTCCGTTGTCCGCAATCTCAAGAACTATATTCTGGTCAACTACCTGCATTGAAATAGAAACCCTTGTCGCGGCGGAATGTCTCATGACGTTGTTCAGCGCTTCTTGTAGAATTCTGAAAGTGGTTGTCGAGGCATTCGAGTCGAGTGTGATGTCATGCTGAAGTCTCTTTATAATGCAATGTATGCCAGTTCTGTTTTCAAATTCAAGTACCAGCCATTGAATTGCCGTCAGAAGCCCAAGCTCATCGAGAACGGCAGGTCTCAGGTCTGTGATTATTTTCCGCGTTGACCGGATGGTCTTTTCAAGCACCTCAGAGATCGAAGATATCTTCTCCAGGAGAGACATTCTCCCGAGTGATTCAGTCACGGTTCTTGATACCATTCTTCCAAGGACGGACAAATCCATCCTCAAAGCCGTTAGCGTCTGTCCGAATTCATCATGAAGAAGCCTGGCGATGTCGGCCCGTTCTTCTTCGCGTGTAGTCTGCAGATGTGCGGCGAGAGAATGCAACTGGGCTTCACTTTCTTTCAGCTGATCCTCCGCAAGCTTGCGGGGCCCGAGATCCCGCAAGAGTACAGAGTAGCCTTTCAGATCGCGATCTGAACCTACGAGAGTCGTCAAAGTAAAACCTCCCCAGAACTTCGAATGATCTTTCCGTGTGATCCACGATTCCATCTCCAGCCTGCGAGCCCCAGCCGAACCGTTGAAGAATGAAGCGAGTCTGGTTTTGCATTCAAAACTATCTGCGACAAGCGATATCAGATCGACTCCAATGATCTCTTTGTCGGTGAAACCCAATAGCCGTTTGATCCCGGGATTCCAGCTCTTGACTTTCCCGTCCTCATCGAGAGTAAAGAGACCGTAGTCTTTCACATCTTCCACCACCGACCTGAACCCTAGCCCATAGTCGCACATTTCGCAATAGACGGCGTCTAAATTCTTCTCCCTTACCTTTTGCCTTACCATGTTTGCGTCTTTGACGATCATTGCAATCTTTTCACCGCCATCTTCGATAATATTTGCCGAAATAAATTCCAGCTCCAATGTCCTGCCATGGCCTGTCGTGACCCGCACGGCAAAAGCGTTCATTCTCTCTTGCCTTCTTGAAAGCCTGCTTATCCTCCTCTCAAACTTATCCGTGTCATCAGGATGAAGCAGCACTTCGATGCTTGTCAGATTCAGAATCTCTTCAACGGGGTATCCCACCATTTGACTGAAGGCATTGCTGACATAGAGAGGCCGCTTCGATGCGCCATCAAGAACGACAAACCCGGTGCCAACTCTGTTCTCCATATCAAGAAGCATTTCGTAATATTCGTGACGATCTGACGGGCCGTCACCTGATGAGCGTCGTTCATGTACCACTAAGCTGGTTACAAACTCTCGCAATTGCCTGGCATCTGATTTGAGAATACAGGCAGACGCTCCCTCTTCCAGAAAACGTGCGGCCACCCTGTGAGGCATTGAGTCGGCAACAACCACGAACGGAATCTTCATATCGCGTGCTCGCAAATATTTCAAAGCCTCGACGCCTTCAAATCCCGGGAACCTATAATTTGCAATGACGAGGTCGGGCACGCTTACACCAACCGATTTCACAAAGCTGTTTAACGACGAAACCTGCTTCAAAGTAAGTTCGCAGCCAGGCTCTTCCAGGATCTTTCTGATTCGGCTCACTTCCGACTTGCCTGGAGCGGCCACAAGCAATTTGAGGTGGAAAACTCCTTGATGATTTCCTCCGTTCTCTATGGAGGTTTTGACCGTCGGGGATGTCAGGTTTAGCAAGATAAGCCTCTCTGCAGGAAGAATTTCCCGGGTGATTCTAGATAGATTGCAGCTTTACTCTTTTTCATTACAGCCACTTTAGAACTTTCAAAGAAACGTCTCCCTCTCGGTCATAACCGATTTCAAATCCATCAGCGACTCTCCTCGCATTGCGAAATTTCACAGAGGCGATTTCAGTGAGAGGCGACCATGGCGCATTGTTCCTGGCCTGATCCCGGATGAATTGGCCTCTGCCGGAGTTCTCCGTCACCTTGATCAGGATCCCCTTTTTGTTTCCATTGCGAACGGACTGAATCAGAATGCTGCCATGTCTTGCGGATTCGAGGATATTGCGTGCAAGCTCAGAAATAACAGTAGACAGGATGGTCGGCCAGCTTCCTCTGAAGCCGATTTGCTCGGCGAACCATCGTGTCTTTTGCCTTGCATTCAATATGTCGTGACCTGTAGTGATCAAAAGCGAGACTTCACCGTTAACCATCTCTTCAGATTCTACTTTGCTTGCCGGGATACTCTCGAGGATTTCAGTCATCCATAGTGCCTTGTAGTTCGCTGAGACAAATCATCATTTTCGGAGGGATTGCCTTTCATATTCATTGCAAGTTTCAACCATTCTGTCAAGCTGACTCGACAGTATCAACGGATGGACCGGCAATTCGATCAAATGCTCAGACAGGAACGTCGTACCCGGCAGGCCATCCACAAAAGGAGACTCAGGCCATCCCGTTCTGCAACTTATTCCTGCCCCCAGCAGCATTTCCTGGAGTGCCTTCCGTTCGCCGGCGCGGACTATCATCGGAAAGCTGTAAGGTTCCCATTCATCCGGAGCATCATGGTACAACGGGTTTACCGATTTGAGACCCTTCAGACCTTCGAGCAGGCGGAAGTAGTTGTGCCTCCTCATCTCTGAGATTTTCCGGATATTGACGACCTTGCTATAAGCCGATGTCACTTGCGACATTCTCTTCACGGATAAATGGGCATTCTTAGTTGGGTCGAATTCACCGATTCTCGGCAGGCGGGCGAGATGAAGCGGGTCGCGGGACCGGCACATCTTGAAATAGAGGCGTTTGGCTCGCGTCCCGACGAACGTCGAGGAGCTCCGGATTGTAGCTGCCCGCCGGTCATACGAAGGGACAAAATTCTGAAGAGGATTCCTCGATACAAGAAAGCCACCGTTCGGCAGCTGCAGCATCTTACGCGGACTGAAGATTGTGAAGTCACCGAATGACCCTAGACGCTCTCCGTCTGTTGTCCCTATCAAAACGTGTGCACAATCTTCGATCAACTTTACATTCTTTCGAACAGCAATCTTTTTCAGCGACCGAATGTCTGCAGGATGTCCGAAATAGTGGATCACGAAAATTGCAGTGGTTTTCTCGTCGACTAGCTTCCCGATTTCATCGGCATCGAACCTACATTCTTCTTTTATATCATAAAACTTTGGTATGTATCCTGCCGCGGAGACGGCACGAAACAGTTTTGCAGGAACAAACGACGGCATTACTATATTTGGAGGTCGGATTTCGGACGGGCCTGCGATATAAGAAAGGATGTCTCTGAAGCCATGCGACACATTTCCATAAGGATAGACTTCACTTCCCAGTGATTTCAAATAATCCTGGAGATGTATTTTGTCATCCATCATAACGAATCGGACCGCTCCGGTATCTAAGCGGCTTTCGGAGTCCTTTCTTCAAGATAAGCCGGCGCGGAATTACTCTGCATCGCCTCCGTACCTACATTGTCGAATTTCATTTCTGAATGTCTCAAAGGGATATTGTAGCCTGAGGCTGTCTTCCTGATCCTGTCAAGCACAATCGAATTCATGTCCTGGCTGGCAAGTACAATTTCCATGACGTCCATTTTTCTCAGCAGACTCTCAAGCTTCCAATGCCCTCCGAATATCGGGTATCCGTCGAGGTACTTCCCCTCGAGTTTCGGATTATCGTCGAGAAAACCTGCAGGCGAGCATCCCCGGCTGTTCCCCTGTGAAAGAAGGAACTGAAGCGTGATGAGTCCGTTGCGATCCGCGCCATAGATGATCGATCTTTTTCCCTCAACCGTCTCTCTATGAAATACATAGTTGAGCGCATGGAAAACGACGCGCGACCCTGCGACCATGGTAGTCAGGAAATAGAAATCGAGGAGGACAAAGAGTCCCACTCGAATGTCACTCGGGAACACGGGAAGAAACATCAGCGCCACACCGGTTGCTATCACCCCGACAAAGGTAGCCTTAAGAACCTGGAGCATGTCGCCCAATCCGAAGAGACTCACATTCCGCTTATATAGCCCGCCTACGATGAAGGCAAATAATTGAATCGTAGACACAATGACAAAGGCAAATGCCCAATTCCTCCACATATACAAAAAAATATGGCCGGGTGTCACAAACAACCTTGCAATAATGAATGCCCCGAAGACCGAGAATGTATCGAGCACGATTTGTGCTATAGACGACCGCAAGAAAGTGTTACTGTACAGCCGCAACAGAAGACCGTTTCGAATGAAAGCCATTTCACGATAGCCGAGTTTTCTCACGCCGAATTCAGCTATGATGGCGACCGCTACCAGAAGAAGTAAGGTGCTGAGACTCCCTGCTGTAACCAGGAAAGCCCCGAGCCCAAATGCGCAGGAAGCAATGTAGAGTACGATCACCGCATCTCTGTGAGAAAGCCCTGTCGCCATCAACTGGTGATGGATATGCCGCCGGTCTGGAACGAACATCGACCGAAGCTTCTTCGCCGGGCTCCGACGCGATGAATCGTCAGGCATGAAAGAGCGCAACACCCGGCGAATCATTGCAAGAATTGTATCCATGATTGGTACTCCCAATACAAGAATGGGAACTATCAGGGAGAATGCAGTCGACCCCTTCGTGGAGCTCTCGATCGAAAGGATTGCCAGCGTGAAACCCAGAAACAAGCTTCCTGAGTCTCCGAGAAATATCTTCGCCGGATTGAAATTATATCTAAGGAAACCGAACACGGCCCCGACAAGTGCCAGCGCAACAGCGGCAGTTTGTATATCGTGGTGGAAAATCGATATCGCTACGATGCTCAAGCCGGCGATAAGCGAAATTCCCGAAGCCAGACCGTCGAGTCCATCAATCAAATTGAACGCATTCGTTATGCCGACCACCCAGAACACAGTCAACGGGAACGCAAGAATTCCCAGCTTGAAAAGGCCGCCACTGAATGGGTTGGTGATTTGGGAAATTCTAAATCCAGCCGAGTAAACAAGCGCGCCAGCGAGCAATTGAACAAGGAATTTCTTTCCGGCTCTCAATGTCCAGACATCATCGCAGACTCCTAAAGTCAATATTATCACAAACGACGCTGCAACCAGCTCCCACTTCCCGTCGGTGATCACCTCTTCCAGGTCAAGCATCGGGAAAATGAAATGCAATGCGACCAGAGTTGCCGCAAAGCTGCCGAATGCCGCCACTCCTCCGAGCCTTGGCATTACACGCTTATGGATTTTGCGCTCGTCCGGTTTGTCGACTGCACCGATGGCAAAGGCAAGCTTCATCACGACCGGCGTAATCGAAAGAGAGATTACTGCCGCTATCAAGAAGCTCAGGCAAAAAATCACAGTCATTCGCTTTGCTCCTCTCCGTTTGAATTCAGGGAATCGAGGAACCTCCTGCCTCGTTTATCTATCACGGATATTTTCCAAGAACAAACACGATCTCTTTTCACGTTCACCACAATTCTGTTGAAAGTGATACTTGTAAGATTGGTTGAGTCGAGCCGACTTCTCTTACCTCGTACAGGGCGACATCAAGCGCAACAGGAAACGTGTGTAATCCAATTCCGAAAGTCGGCTCGTTGTAGCCCGCTCCAGCGACATAGCCGAACCTGAGCGAAAGGAAACTGACCGGTATATACTCGATTGCACCTCTATAGAAATTCTGTGCGGGATTGAAAGTCTTTTCGGTCGCCATTGAAATAATTAAGAACGGGTTCAGGATCGATTCCGTCGAAGGGAATCGCATCGTCGCCCCGATCCCAATTGTTCTGGGCAACGCAGTTTGCACCGCCAGGGTTTCCCCGTTAGGAAAATTCACCCCTGTGCCGAGATTGCTGAAAGTAAGGCCATAGCTGAATCCACCCGACGGAACATAATCTAAACCGATGTCGTAGGACGCTGCAGTAACCTGGTTGTACCCCGAAACCACCCCCCGCTGAAACGCTGCCAAGCCTCCAAGGCTCAAGGTAGAAGTGACTTTGTGCGCATAGGCAAGATCGTATTCCATTCCAAAGCGCCAGCCGCGAGTATTCGATTGCACCAACTCACCGAAGTTGAAAACCTGTGCACTAAACGCCAACATCTGATTCTGGCCGTAGAGTATGGGAAACGCAAGATTCTCCTGCGTCTGACGCACGCTGCCTTGAAGATGATTAAATACAATGGAGGGACTTCCCAGGAAAGCGATGGTCGCAGGATTCTCATACATCGACGTGATGTCATGATATTCAGCAATGTTTGCGTTCGCGAGCCCGGCGTTCCGTGCCCCCACATTCGGATCCTGGACAAATTGTCCAAAATTTGTGTACTGAGTGTTTGACTGACTGCGGGCAATACCAGGCAACATGATTGTCAATAACATCAAATAAAACAGGTTCTTTAGGTTCATTTCCATCAATGGATCAGTGTGAAGAATCCGAACATGAGAACGATCTCCGAAGAATATTCGGCAAAAGACCTGATGAAATTCTCTTGTTCGGGGATAAAGATTGTGTCGCCAGGATAGACCCTGGGTATTAGTTGAACATCGCCGTTCCTGAGGTACCTTGTTAAGTCCACGGCGAGGACATCAGAATGAATTCCACCACGGTATATCTTAATATTCCTCAGATCCGCCCTTGACGTAGTTCCGCCGGCGTCCGCGATCACTTCTATCAAAGAAAGGTTGCTCAACACAGGAAAATTTCCCTGTTTATTCACCGCTCCCATCACACTCACCCGGTTGTTCATGCCGATGTGCGAGACGGTCAGCCTTACTTGTCCCTTTACATATTCTGATAATCTTTGTTTCAACTGTTCACTCAGTTGGCGCTCGTTCAGCCCGGCCGCAATGACTTCCCCGATCAAGGGGACTGTTATTGTTCCATAGTCCTTCACCGTGGTCGTCGTATTGAACTCCGGATATCCCCAGACTGTGATCTGGATCTGGTCGCCAGGTCTGATGATGTTCTCACCCGGCAAGGAATCTGTGGGCTGGGAAATTCCGACATCCGATGCCACGGCCGGATCGTTGGTCGAAGCGTGCGGGTTGGCATCACTCGCTGCTGGCCTTGTCAATGTCTCCAGTGAGCAGCCTGCGACAACGAAGGTGAAGATCAACAACGGAAGCACAGACTGGACGAGATTTTTAGACCACTTATTTGCTCTAAGTATTCTCTTTAGGTTTCCATTGAATCGGATCCCCGATTCAATGGAACATTTTTCTTCTGATCCGAAGAACGAATAGAATTTCCTGGATACTTGTTTCAAGCCTTTCTTCCTCTTTGCTGACTTCTGGAACTGCTCAATCTGATCGGTTCACTTACGAGATTCTCTTCGACGATGCTCGTACGAACCTTTGCTGGTGAAATAGCTCAACCTTCATGCCATGGTAAAGACTCACTCAACGCAGCAGAAAATCCCTCAAAATCTCAATTGCAGGCATACTCGTTAGAACGCAGAAGGGGTTCCGTGTCTGCTCATCGCTGGCCTGTGTATATAGGAAACAGTCTACGCCCGGAGAGTGGTTACAAAGTACACACTTCAACAAATTGGTGTAGAAAGTACACAGTCACATTCAATGGTCTAGCCTCAAAGGGCTACAAAGCAACGGAGTTTGGCTGGTGACTGCGGCACACTCTTTGAGCCTCTTGTCGAAAAAGGTGAAATGAATGAAAAACCCTCAATTCACGATCGAAGAATTCCTTGCACTCCTCAGAAGGAGGAAGGTCTCATTTCTCGTCCCCACCCTGCTGGTCGTGGCAATCAGCACTACGGGTGCTTTTTTGATGAAACACCAATACGTTTCGTCTACAACTATACTGGTACAGAACGATGCGGTGCTGAATCCGTTTCTAAGCTACGGGATGGCGATGAGCATGTCCGGGACTTATGACCGGCTGGCGAATTTCAACGAGATTGTCTACAGTAGACCGAATATCAAAGCACTGATGGATAGCCTCGGTATCCAGACCAGCAAGCTAAGCCCGACAGCTCGAGACATTGAGGTGAAGCAGATATCGAAAAATATCAAGACTGATCGCAACAGCTCCGACTCATTCACAATTTCATATTATGATACCGTCCCCGCTAATGCGCAAAGGGCGGTGAGAATACTTTCCTCGCTATTCATTCGATCCAAAACAGACATCGAAAACAGGAAGAACAAGTTTGCGGTCGACTTCTACGAGAAGAAGCTCAATCAACTGCAGAACAAATTTGAGCAAAGCCAGAACGTCCTTGTGAATGCATTGAAGGTTCGCCTCAATCAGTTGCCTGAAGACCAGAGGACGTTATATGGGAACATAAACGAATACGACAAGCAAGTCCGGACTTTGCAGCAGAATGTGGGCGATTACCAACAGGCATTGGCAATCCTTGATACAGCAGAGAAGGCCACGCCCGGCAGCCATATTGACTTGTCGCAATTGTACCTGATACCTCTGTTGGATGTCCCCTACCAATCGGACTTGCAGAAAGCAGTTTCGAGCTATGATCAGCTTTCCCAGCAATACACTCAGGCGTTTCCAGACGTCCAGACAGCTCGCGCGAGAGTGGTGCAACTGGTGCGGTTAGTCGCCGACGCAATCAAGTCTGAGCTTGTCAGAAAACAGGCCCAGATTTGGTCTTTAGAAAAACTAAGGAACAATGCAATAACATCTGTCAAAGACGCGGCTGTCGCAGAAAGTCAGGACCAGGGACTGGAGACGAACTTCGGGATTTACAAAAACCTGTACAACGAAATGAAAGTCAAGCTGGAGCAGGCCCAAGCGACCCAGGATATAGGGGAAAACAGTGCAGAACAGTATGTTGTCATCGATCCACCACAACTGCCCACTGTTCCCGCCAAACCAAATCGGGCGTTAATCGTCGGTGGAGGACTCGGCCTCGGATTGTTCCTTGGGCTCCTCGCAGCGGGGCTTACGGAATTATTCGACACGAGGATAAGAATACCGGAGGATGTAGAAGTGTTCGAGAAGCCGATAATTGCTTATTTGCCGGCACCTAAGTCTGGCCATGAAAGCTAAGGAAAGAGAGTGCGGAATTGATAAATGATGGCGAGGATCCGATTCTTATGATTACTCCTGATTCAAAATATCCCGACGATTCAGGTCACCCCAAAGATGGTGAGCCGATGTCCGGCCACATCAGGGGAAATGCAAGATATCCTATTGAGTACGCGCGTCCAGTCAGAATAAATACGAGCCCGGGCGACAGTGTAGATACAAGAATTATAAAATACAATCTGTACAATTCATTCAACTATTCCCTGTTCCTGCCCCAGGACTACAGGACAATCAAGCTGAGCTTCGGGGTAACAAGTCCGAATCGAGGCGAAGGAAAGACAACTGCAGTTTGCAATCTGGCTACCGCAATTTCGCTGGGTACCGGCAGAAAGACAGTGGTTGTCGACCTGAATCTGAGCAACCCCCGTATCCATAATGTTTTCGGAATACCTTCCGGTCCCGGGCTGGCAGAGGCACTGGTAGGAGAGGACATCTGTGTTGTTCCTACCCAAATTGATAATCTCTTCGCAATGCCGGCCGGCAACCTCAAAGTCATTCCGCCTTCAAAGTTCCTTGCTTTCAGAGGTCTGCTCACCTCTCTTTTCAAAGAATTCGAGTTTGTCCTTGTCGATATGCCGGCAGTGCAGTCGAGAGCTTTCCCGACGTTGATAGCTAATCAGCTCACCGGACTGATCGTTGTGGTCAAAGCAAAGAAAACGAAGAGACGAGATGTCAGTAGATTGTTCAGACGCGTTCGTCAGGAGACTGTCCTTGCATTTGTAATGAACGAAATAGACGAAAAAGATTTCTAACCATCCGCTAAATATCTGTTGACATTATGTTGCCAATATTTACCATAGTCTTTTTCCTGGCAGCCGCAGCAATATTGGGGGCTAAAGAGTGGCACAAGAAAGCGACAAAGTACTTGTTAATTACAATCATCGCGTTGATTCAAACGGCCCTGGTCGTGTTCGACATGTTCACAATGAAAATGCCAAAGTTGTAAAATTACGATGAGCACTCCGAGAACTCTGACAATGACATCTGCCGCCAGAATATCCAGACTTATCCGTACTATCGATCCTTTGATGATCCTGTGGTACTCAGGGGTGGTCGTGCTATCCGTAGCTGTCGGAATTATAATGGTACTTACCGGTGGGAAAGTAGTCGACGGATTTGCGTTGATAACGGTCCTTGTCATAATTTTCGCTTCTTTCTACAGAGCGGATCTGGCATTCTATCTCCTGTTCGGCATGGTCCTTTTTTTTGATCAGACCATGAACGCCATGCCGTTCCAGAACAGCGTCACGTACTCGGCCGGGTATTTTCTGAATCTTAAACAAAGCCCGTTACTGCCCGGTCTTTCAATAGGCGTGATGAATCCCATAGAAATTCAGTTGGTGCTTATCATCCTGGGAATGTTCATTGCCGCGGTAGTTAGAAGAAAAGCCAACGTCCAAAGAGTTCCACTCTGGGGTTTTGCTATCCTGCTCGCTTTCTGGATTGCTTTTTCAGAATTTCACGGTCTCCGTACCGGCGGTGAGTTTCTTAAGTCGCTCTGGGAAATAAGGGCGCTTACCTATTTCCTTCTATTATACTTCCTCGTCCCGCAAGTGATACAAACAAGAGAACAACTCAACGTACTCATGTGGGTGTTCATCATTGTGGTGAGCTTCAAGGCATTCCAGGGCGCCGGACGCTTTGCGTACCTGGGATTCAGATTCCGTGGTTATGACGTCCTCACCAATCACGAGGATCCGCTGTTCATGGGCGATTTGATAATCATGCTGATGGGAATGATTATGTTTGGGGCGAGGGAAAAGCAACGGAAAGTGATTCTCTGGCTGCTTCCACTCTTGCTTCTTGGCTTCTATAGCGGTCAGCGCCGCGCAGCTTACGGTGGGTTCGCCGTAGCAATAGTTCTCTTTGTGGTTATGCTCGACACGAAGAAAAGAATAAAGCTCTTCAAAGTCGCCTTGCCATTACTCATTCTTGCCGGCGCATACACAGCGGTGTTCTGGAATGACACGGGCAGAGCCGGCGCAGTCATACAATTGATAAAGTCAGGCTTCTCCGATACCAGGCGTGGTGCCGGGCAGCGCTATTATTCAAACCTCGGAAGACAAATCGAGCGGTATGATCTTGCCACTACGGTGAGAGCCTACCCGGTTGACGGAGTTGGTTTCGGGAAAAAGTATTTACAACCCATAAACTTGAATTTGGGAATCTCTCCATGGTCTCTGCGCAGTTACATACCTCACAATGAAATATTGTGGCTTCTCGTGAAGATGGGGGCAATTGGCTTTTTCATCTTTTGGCTCTTCATAGATGCGCTCGTCTTCGAGGCTGCTCGTCTGGGGAGAATCCTCAAGGATCCATATCTCAGGTCGATCGCCTTTATGATTGCAACCGCCCTGGGAAGCCAGATGGTAGCTTCCTATTTTGACCTTCAGTTGACGTACTATCGCAATATGATCCTGCTTGGTACCCTGTGTGGATTGCTTCCAACCCTCAAGGCGCTCGATAAGGAACAAAGCTCGACGCCCGGTCAATCGAAGGACGCTAACAAACTTAACGAAACCGTAACCGGCAAAGGTGTACCCACATGGGCTTGAGCCCGAGAAATGGAATCAGTTGATGGAGTATTCGGTGACAAGGTCTGTGGCTAAGAACACCGCCATCATGATGACCACCCAGATAGTTACCTGGGTAGCGGGACTCGTTCTCCTGTTTTTTTTGCCGCGCTACCTTGGAAGCAAAGGCTACGGTGAGTTGTTCCTTGCCATGTCGATACAAGCGATCTTCTGGACGCTTGTCGACTATGGCAGCCAAGAGTTCATACCAAAGCATATATCTATAGATCGAGAGAATGCTTCCTCGCTTTTCATTCACTCGGCAAGTATCCGCGTCATCCTCTGGCTCCTTTCAATGATCCTCACTATCGGCCTGTGTATCTTCTCCGGTTACTCGTGGCACCTGGTACTTCTAATACTAGTCCTCACCACCTCGAACCTCTGGGAAGGGATGAGCAGTCTGATTCGAGGTTGTTTCCTGGGATTCGAGGAGATGAAATATCCTTCAGTCGCCGCTGCCTCACGAAGGTTCTTTCTCATGGCCACGGCGGTGCCGGCGCTATTGCTGGGTGCAAAAGAAGTCGTCGTTGTCATTCTCATGGCTGCGAGTACTCTCGTCAGCTTCCTTATCAATGCAAAGTATCTGAAAAAGATTCTGACGATCCACTTCTCAATTCGAATCAGAACAATGGTGGATCTTCTGAAGGCCGGAATCCCATACTTCCTCCTTTCCTTCTTTGGAATTGTGTACTACCGGATAGACGCCTTCATGTTATCCATGATGACGCCCAAATCCGTGGTCGGATGGTATGGAGCCTCCTCGAAGTTGTTCGATATCCTGATGACATTCCCACTGATTTTCTCGACAGCGTTGCTGCCTGTGCTCTCACGACAGGGCAAGTTTGAGTACAATTCCATGAGGAACACAACAGGGAAAGCCATCGAATACATGGTCATTCTCGGCATTCCGATCGCAATCGCGTTGGCCTTCTTCGCAAAAGACATCGTCGGTTTGTTATTCGGGCTCGCGCAATTCAGTCAATCGACAATCATATTGCAGATCTTTGCCGCGGGGATCGTACTCGTCTATGTCGATTTCATCCTGGGTGGAACGACGATTTCCGTGGATAGACAGCGATGGTCTGCCTTCTTCTCATTCCTCGCAATCTTCGTCAATGTGGGACTGAATTTTTTTATGATACCTTACTTTCAGAAAAGCATGGCTAACGGAGGAGTAGGGGCGGCCATTGCCACGGACGTTACGGAACTTTTTGTCATGCTAGCGACAGTCTTTATCCTTCCCCGGGACTTGTTCACGCGAAAGCTCCTTTACGCGGTCACGAAAGGACTCGCGTGCGGTGTCACTATGGCACTGGCGATTCTCGGCGGAGAGGCATTAGGATTTCCGTGGTTGGCGCAGGTGGCAATCGGATCGGTGGTCTATGGTTCATCACTTATCCTAACAAAAGTGTTTGAACCAGCGGAGATCGAGAGGTTACTGAAGGCATTTTCATTGAAGAATCTTAAGGGGATTTTTGCCCAGAGAAGTGAAGCGAGTGCCTAAAATGGCTGGACAGCCTATTCAGAAAGTTGGAAAGGACATCAAAGAATGAAGGATGACTTCAAAGTGAATCCATCCAAAACAGCACCAGAAATAAAAGTCCTGATGTATCACAGGGTCCTGCCCGAAGGCACGAAAGATCGGGAATATCGTTGGAGCGTTTCTCAAAATGAGCTTCGAAAACATCTGTGGCTGCTGGAAAAGTGGGGCTATACATTTATTAGTTTTCAGGACCACTTCCTGGCAACTACAGGGAGACTGCTACTGCCTAAGAAGCCGGCAATTCTGACCCTAGACGATGGGTACAATGAAATCTTTTATCATGCGCTTCCGATCCTGAAAGATTTTGGAGTAAGGGCGACTGTATTTGTGCTCGGTGACAGATCTGTGAAGACAAATCGTTGGGACGTATCCGACGGATACCCTGAGGTGCCTCTGGTCGACGATGACATGTTGATTGAGCTTCACAAAATGGGTTTCGAGATCGGTTCTCACGGGATGAGGCATGTGGACCTGACAACGATCGGACGCAACGACGCATGGGAAGAGATAGCGGGTTCGAAATCGGCGCTTGAAGAACTGATCCACGCGCCAGTGACTACTTTCGCTTATCCGTATGGTGCAACAAACACGGACCTGGAACGCATGGTCAGGACTGCGGGATATGACTATGGTTGTGGCTCATTTTCGGGCCCACCAAAATTTTCCACTAATCTCTTCAACATTCGGCGAATACAAGTCACCAGTGAAAGCAATCTCCTTGGTTTTGGAATCAGGATGCTTACGCCCTATGCATACTACAGATGGATCAGGTGGAAGACTATTAGATCCTCGGCGCATAAGACGCACACCGCTGTACCACTTGAGACAAAAATCGAGGAATCCGTCCAATCCGATATGGAGCACAGAAGAATCTAAATGCTAGAGTCAACTTTTTGTGGAGATTGTTAATGATCGATATCATGGTCGATCCGGCGATCAGAATCCCGGCATACATAACCAACGACATCGTTACCGACCTGGAATCTTTCAGGTCTATCTCTCCGGAATGGGAAGATCTCGTATCGAGATCATCGGGAACCATCTTCCAGTCTTTTGAATGGCAAAGGTTATGGTGGAAGTACTTTGCTTCCGACGGTTGCAATCGACTCTTGATCGTGCTTGTCCGCGACGGACGGAGGCTTATCGGAGCCGCTCCATTTTTTCTCGAAGACTTCAGCCTGGCGAGGTTTAAAAGCGTCACGCAGCTCAAACTAATCGGGTCGGGCCTCCATCTGAAGAAGTCAGCCCTGATTTCGTTAGAGAGGGACGGACCTTCCGACTACCTGGATATATTAGCAGCAGAGGGTTACGAACGAACGGTCGCCGCTTCTATCTCCAATTTTCTGAAAGACAATTCCGACCTCTGGGACGAAATTGAATTTCAAAATGTCCCTGAAGACGGTGTTTTAATGAACCACGTTGTCCCTCAACTGCAGGCTTCCGGTGTGACAATGACCTGCAAAGCTTCGGATGCATGCCCCAGGATAATCCTCCCGGCCTCAA
Organism: Bacteroidota bacterium; assembly: GCA_021818875.1. Taxonomy (GTDB): domain Bacteria; phylum Bacteroidota; class Ignavibacteria; order Kryptoniales; family JAKASW01; genus JAKASW01. The sequence continues at coordinate 14,188 of JAKASW010000002.1, read as the reverse complement.
CTGAAGAATTCCGTTCATCTCTTGAGGCAAGGACAAAGAGAAGTCTTAGGCGCTCAGAGAAAACGTACCTGGATAATCCCGACTACTCAATCGATGAGGTACAGGATACTCCCGATCTTGAAAATGGATTACAAATATTGTCTGGACTTCACCAGAGACGCTGGAACTCTGCAGGTTATCCGGGACTTTTCTCAGACCGACGGTTTTCATCGATGCTCCATGATTTAGTCCAGGCCCTCGCGGGTAGCGGTAAGCTCTGGATGGAAGTGATGTACCATAAGGACAAGCCGATCTCAGCCCGCATGGGTTTCGTCCTCAACGGGCGAGTCTACGATTACCTGAGCGGGGTCGAGCATAAGACTTACGAATCCGGCCCGGCCAATTACTCGGGCGCGGGGGTTGCAACGATTCAGTATGCGATCGACAAATCGATCCATTCCGGCTGTCAGGTGTTCGACCTTCTGCGCGGGGACGAGGCGTATAAATTCACGTTGAACCCGTCGGTCTACCGTAACTATAGCATCACAATGAAATCGAGGAGATCAACCGCCCGGAAGATCATGGTACAGAAGATCGGCTCTCTCCAGTTCTCCATACTCTCAAGAATCATGTGCGAATGGACAATCTTCAACACGATTGCTTCAGAGAGAGGACGACTCCTTGCCTTACCGAGGTTCCTGATGCATCTCACAAATAGAATAACTCTTAGATCATTGCATCACGTCAATTCCCGGATAGCCGGACAAAATCTGCCGACAACCAGTGAACGACCGATTGGCAGCTCCGCGATGAACAAAACATGAACAACTATATGACGGTCAGAGAAAAATGAGTTCAGAAGCAACGTCGCAAATGAAATTACTCCATAACGTGCGCAGCGAAGCATCGCCGACGTGCGAGAGTCTGAATATTCTGATGGTCTTTCACAGCGCGCCTCAACCGCCGCCGTTCAATCTCTCTTCAACAAAGCGCAACCTACCATTTCTCCTTGAAAATCTCTCGCGTCATAAGGTGTCAGTTTTGGCTCTGGGATCACGGGCTGAAGAGCAGCGTTTTAATGAGAGTTATGGCGATAAATGTGAGCAGGTGGTATTTGTTGATCCCAAGAGACCTAAGCTGGTACGGATCATTCGCCACCTTCTTGAATTTCTCCGCGGACGCAGTCAGGCCCGAGCGGTCTTCTACCATAAGAAAATGCAGCGGGCATTGAACGAACTGACTGCCAAACACAGTTTCGACCTCATCCATTGCACGAGTGTGCTCATGGGGTTCTATGACTTCCCCCAAGAGACACTTGTCGTCGGGGACACTCAAAACGTGGAATTCGATTTAGCCGAAAGGATATCCCGCTCAGCAAGCGAGCCTTTGTTCAAAGCTTTTAGTCGCATTAATGCCAAGTGGCTGAAGAAAGATGAATTGGCGAATTGTAAGAAGTTCCGATCCATCATCGCACCGACGTGGCGGGATGCTGCAATTTGGAGAGAGTTTATCCCTTATCTAAACATCTCAGTCATCGAGAACGGGGTGGACAAAGAATTCTTCGAATTCCCGAAGGATGTGGAAAAGGACCCAAACGGGATCGTTTTTGTCGGCCTGATGGATTACTATCCAAACCGGCATGGCGCCAAATATTTCATAGATAAGATCCTTCCCTTGATACGTGCAGCGAAACCGGATGCAACATTTTATGTGGTGGGCGCGAAGCCAACCAAAGAAATCCTCGCATACAGTTCAGACCATATTACCGTCACGGGTTTTGTCGATGATGTCCGGCCCTATGTTGCAAAATCCAAGGTGTTCGTTATCCCCTTGCTGATGGGCGGCGGAATAAGAGGTAAAGCACTCGAAGCCATGGCGATGCAGGTGCCCATAGTTTCAACGACGATTGGAATCGAGGGAATCAAACTCGTCAAGGATGAATCTGTTCTTATCGGAGAATCCCCGGAGGAATTCGCCCGGGAAGTGATCAGGCTGCTCGAAGATGCGGAACTCCGCAAAAGATTGAGCGACAATGCATATCGAACAGTCGTCGAAAGTTATGATTGGTCCGACAAAGGCAACGAGCTGAACGAGGTGTACCATGATGTATTCCAGCTCAAGCGGAAGAAGTCTCGCGGCCGCTGACTATGTCCAACTCTGAAGTCAATAGAACACTCAATATTCTCAAGGAAGCGTAATCTCTTATGCCAACACTTTTGATTGTCAAACTAGGCGCTGCAGGCGATGTGGTCAGGACAACCACAATCTTGCACCTCTTCCAGGGGTGGGAAGTGGACTGGCTGGTAGGTCAAGAGAACAGGGATCTCATACCTTCACCGGTTCGAAACGTTTTCACGAAAGTTGACCAGATCCCGGAAGGAATTGTCTACGATCGGTTGATTAATCTCGAAGACGATTTCGAGATAACCAAAGCAGTATCGACCAGGGTCAGTTCAGATTATGTTTTTGGCGCCATGCTGAACGAGCAGGGAGAGATCTCCTACACCGAAGATTCCTCCGGCTGGTTCGATATGAGCCTCATCAGTCGCTACGGAATTGGAAAGGCCGATCAGATAAAATTGGCAAACAGACGTTCTTATCAGGAAATAGTGTTTGAATCTCTTGGGCATCCCTTCTCGGGTGAAGAATATATTCTACCTGTCCCTCCGCGTGAAAGTAAGTTGAGGGGGGATATTGCTGTCGCACCGTTCGCAGGCAAACGGTGGCCAATGAAGAACTGGGCCCATTTCGACAAGTTGGTCAACCTTCTATCCAAACATTTCACGGTAAACATACTTCCGTGGAGACAAAGTCTACTTGAGCACATCAGTGACATCTCGAATCACAGCCTGGTAATCTGCAACGACAGCCTGCCGATGCATCTCGCGCTCGGGCTTCAAATACCGACGGTAGCCCTCTTTACGTGTACCAGCCCGTGGGAAATCTACGACTACGGACTACTGACCAAGCTGATATCACCAAAGCTATCCCGGTATTTTTATCAAAGAGAATACAAGTACGATGCTGTCAGCTTAATCTCCGTAAAGACGACTTATGACGCAGTCCTACGATCTTTGACGATCGGCATCCAGCAGCCCTTAATTCGACGATGATCGTAGATCAGTGAAAGGACAATAATGGAACAGCCAACAATGAAAAACGTAGTTGTGACTCTTGCAAATGAGAATTATCTGGTTCAGGCAAAAGCTCTTTTCTCATCTATATTCTGGAACTCAGGATGGACCGGCGACTATCTTCTTCTGGCTCATCAAGTCCCGCAGGAAGAACTTGCATGGTTCCGAGAAAAGGGGATCATCGTTTACGACTGCGAGCCATTGTTCACCGACAAGCTAGGCGATTATCCCTCTGTTGTGCTGGACAAGTTGTACCTCTTCACTCCATACTTCAAGAAATGGAGTCACGTGATTTTCATGGATGCCGATATGGTTGTCAGGGCATCACTGGATGAGCTCACCAAAGTAAAAGACTTCGCTGCCACAACCGACCAGGACCATTATGCAGTCGGCTATAATATCCGTGAACAGCCCGGAGACTTGTACGAGAAACTCCGAAGCCAGTTCGACCTGCGCAAACCAGGTTTCAGCTCGGGTAGGAGCTCCTTTGACACTGATATCATAGACGGAGATCGGACCTTCGCCGGAATGAAGTCTCTGCTGCAGGAGTACGGAAAGCTATTCAACGGTGACCAGCCACTGTTCAATATCTATTTCCAGAAATGGGCACAACTACCCAGAATCTTCAACATTTGTGTACCGAACGGCTCTGAAGTTTACACACCGCTCATTAGGCCGGGACAAAAAGGCCTATATCATCTGAGCGGCTACTACAAGCCATGGCATAAAGAAAATCCTTTCTATGAGGAATGGCAATCCAATCTTGTGCGGGCAGATCAGATTGACCTGTCGAATCGGCAAATGCCTTCGTATCCGCTCGACAATCAAGAGATTTCCAGATTCCAGAACGTTTACGACGGATTGAAAGATACAATCAAAGTGAAACTGGATCTCCTACATTTGTATTATTGGGACAAGAAGATGTACAGGAGAAGAGTGCTTGCAGAAACGTTTAAACGCAACCCTCTCCGTTTCAAGCATGAATTCCTTTACTATTTTGTCAGCCTCTTGCCCGAAAAATCAAAAGTGAACATAAAGAACTCCCTGAGAGCCATCGGCCTACTGCCGAAAGATGTGGCTATACTTGGGAAGGTCGGAAGAGAACGGCCTGTCGACCATGATTGAGGTATTTATGAAAGAGCGCGAAGCTGTCATATCCGATGGGATCAAAACACACAGATCCGATGAAATCCAAAAGGACAATTATCTTGTCCGGCCGCCGACAAACGATGTAATTGAAGAAAGAATCGGCCTCGACAATATCGAATTGAAAACGGCATTATTGATCTCCCCCGGAATTTCTACGACTGATCCGTCGAAGGAGCAAAAAGGAGAGGTCCCCCGCAGCACTCTGTTTCAACGCACACTGAACGCTGTAAAAATAGATGAGAACTACCTTTCCAGTGCCCCGTTGTGGCGGAGACAGCTCTATCGACGGATCCCGACGGGATTCGCGCAGGTCGTCGAGACATTTATAATAAGGAAGAAAGTGGATGTGATCGTTTCATGGTCAGACATGAATGGTCTCCTCTTTGCACTTCTTTTGAAGTTGACTCATTCAAAGGTACCTCACGTCTCAATGATGTACTGGCCATCAAAGCCGAAAAAAGCATTCTTGCTCAAGCACGTGCACCGACAAATCACGACATTGTGTCTCTGGACGACAACGCATCGTAAATTCGTTACAGATCGCCTCGGTGTGCCATCAGAGAAGATCACGATGATTCCGCATCTGGTTGACCAGGAATTCTTCCATCCCATTCAACGTCAGACCGATATGATTTGCGCTGTCGGTCAAGAGATGCGTGACTACCCGACGTTCATTGAAGCGATGCGCGGATTGGACATAAAGTGCCATATTGCTGCCGGGCTGTCTCCAGGAGCTAAGATGCACAATACGGTAAAGGCAGTCTACCGGCAGGAGAACGAATTGCCTCCGAACGTCACGGCCGGCGCATTGAGTCCGATAAAGCTCCGTGAGCTATATGCCCGCTCCAGGTTCGTCGTTGTTCCCCTGCTTCCTACCGATTCGGATAACGGATCGTTAGTAATTACCGAAGCGATGGCGATGGGGAAAGCCGTCATTTGTTCTCTTACAGAAGGGCAACGTGATGTCATAGTTGAAGGAAAAACCGGGATCTACGTACCCCAGGGTGATCCGAAGGCCCTCCGGGAAGCCATCCAGTACATGTGGGAACACCCGGATATCGCCGAGCGCATGGGCCGTGAGGGAAGAAAACTGGTGGAGGAGAAGTTTACATTCGACAATTTTGCAAATCGAATCAAAGATATTGTCGAAGATACCGCGATAAAGTTCAAGAGGAATGGCAGGATCGGGTCACTGCTGTGAGAATATCCATAATGGAACAGCCAACCGAGCTGGATGCCAGATCCGTTAGTCAAGAGACAGAAATAGCCTCTTCACCAATTCCATTTACCGAGCAGCTCAAATATCTCGTGGTCTCACTCAGACCGGTTCAGTGGATAAAGAATCTCTTTATCTTCGCCGCTCTCATCTTTGGCGGACATCTGATGGACGTCGGCGATCTAATGACCACAGCTTTGGGATTCCTTTCGTTCTCACTCGTCTCGAGCGCAGTCTATTTGTATAACGATATATCGGACATCGAGCAGGATCGTTTGCATCCCACCAAATCAAGCCGCCCCCTGCCGGCCGGACTGCTTTCAAAAGCTCTCGCGGCTGGCGCCGCTGCTGTCCTTGTGGTCGGGGGCTTGATAATGGCATTTGCTCTGAACCTCTCGTTCGGGATCGTGGTTTCTCTCTACGTTCTGATAAATGTTTCTTACTCTCGCGGCCTCAAAAACGTGGTGATACTTGACGTCATTTGCATCGCTTCGGGATTCGTGCTTAGAGTAATCGGCGGCGGGGTGCTCATCCATGTCCCCATTTCTGAATGGTTGATCCTCTGCACCCTGTTGTTGTCCCTGTTTTTGGGATTCAGCAAAAGATCGACGGAACTGGTCACAGTAACTGGCGGATCGAGTCAGACGCGCTCAGTCCTCGGACACTATAGTGCGCACTTCCTCGACCAGATGATCAGCATTGTGACTGCAACTACCGTTATGTGCTACGCACTATATACCATTTCTTCACAGACTGTCGAGAAATTCGGAACCCGCCATCTTATTTACACCGTTCCTTTCGTTCTCTACGGGATATTTCGGTATCTGTATTTGACGGAAAAGAAGGCAGGAGGAGAAGACGTGGCAAAGACATTGCTTACCGATACTTCGCTTATCGTCAATCTTTTCCTATGGGTAGCCGTGGCGACTTTGATCATATATGTCAGGATCTAATTGCAGCGTTATAACGGCAATTGAGATGATTAGCAGTAACGGGACTGCACCTGTACGAAGGCCATTTCCTGCAACGAAGAAAGAGGGTCATGCAGAGGACTGATTCACGAAATGGATGGGCAAGGAGGAGCATTTTTGTCACAAACAATAATATGAGGAGGAAACCGTGTTTACGGACGTAAAAATAGATGAGCAGCAGAAACCGGACGATACCGAGGCCGAGTTAAGGCCAATCAAGGTTAGACCGGTATTGCTGATTTCCAGTGGAATTCCACAATACGACCCTGAAAGAGAAGAGCGAGGTGAAATACCACGAGGTATGCTCTTCAACCGGACATTACGCACGACGCTGATTAATGAAGATTACCTTTCCCACACCCCACCGTGGTGGAGAAGGACGCTGTATAAGCTTGTGCCAGCATTCATCGCCCAGATCACGGAGACGTTCATCATAAAGAAGAAATTTGACGTGGTCGTATCATGGTCGGACAAAAACGCTCTCCTTTTTGCTCTCCTGCTGAAGCTCACTCGTTCAAAATTTCCACACGTTGCGATGATGTATTGGCCGTCAGGATCTAAAAAGGAGCCGCTTCTCAAGATGGTACATCCTTACATCTCCACATTGTGCCTGTGGACTTCTACTCATCGCGACCTCGCAATAAACAAGCTCGGCATACCCGAAGAGAAGATCAGGATGATTCCCCAATTCGTCGATACAAAATTCTATCGACCAATGCCAGGCGAAACCGATACGATTTGCGCCGTCGGACAGGAAATGAGAGACTATCCTACTCTTATCGAAGCGCTGCGAGGCACTGACATCAAGTGTCATCTGGCTACCGGTTCCTCACCTGGGAGCAGGAAAGTGTATGATACAGTGAAGGTGGTGTACAATAGCGATACTTCACTCCCCCCGAACGTCACCGCCGGAGCTTTGAGTCATGCGAAGTTGAGAGAGCTCTATGCTCGATCGAGATTCGTGGTTGTGCCTCTATTACCGACGGACTCCGATCAGGGTACGCATGCGATAACAGAAGCGATGGCGATGGGAAAGGGAGTGATGTGCTCGCTCACCAGAGGTCAACGAGACGTAATAGAGGAAGGAAAGACAGGTATCTACGTGCCGCAGGGAGACCCGAAGGCACTTCGCGAAGCGATTGAATATTGGTGGGAACATCCCGAGATTCCGAATCAAATGGGACGAGAAGGAAGGAAGTTCGTAGAGGAAAATTTAACGCTGGAAAATTTCGTCGAAACAGTGAGAGACATAGTTGAGGACACCGTTTCAAAATTCCGTGCGACAGGAAATCATGGTAAGAAGTGAGCGGAGATCTTGTGCTGGCTCAATGAATCAAGAAGTGTCGGAGGTACTCTTTTGACCGTACGTAAACTCTTGTCTGCAATATTGTTCCAAACACTGATCCTTGCGTGCTCAGTGAAGGGCGCGACGCGTCCCATGATACGGTGTTACATTGGAAACTGGGAAGTAAATCAGAACGATAACGGGCCATACCCGATATCGAAGATAGACTTCAGTGGAATGACGGTTCTGGATTGGATGGCAATAGATCCTGCTATGACGTCACCGTTTTTTGTCAATGGATGGGAATACTCTGGAAGTATAGAAAAAATTGTAAGAAGAGCACATGCTGCCGGAGTAAAGGTGATTTGCACGCTCGGCTCTGCTGCTACGGAGTCACGCTTCCTGGTAGCGTCAAACCCGAAAAATCTGCCTGCGTTCGTCGACAGCCTGAAGAATTTTTTGGTGGCCGAAGGACTTGACGGTATCGACGTGGATTGGGAGCCGCTTGAACCGCGAGACACGACTCAGTGGAAGAACCTGATAATCGCACTGAGACGGGCGTTGCCACGCCCTCGGTATCTGCTCACGTCTACAAGCGGAAATTCCTACCAGGTCTATGGTACGGTCCAAAGTTACCTCGACCAGGTCGGTCTTATGACATACGGAATGGGTTATCCTTCCGGCGGTTACCTTTCCGACTTCTCCTCGCCGATTTACTCTGGCGGCCACGTCGAGCCATTCGACAACAAGACCCCTACGAATTCAATCGACAACGTGGTTCGCGGGTATGAGTCCGTCGGCGTGCCAGCTTCTAAGATTGCCATCGGTTGCGAGCCGGGAGGTGAATACTGGGGCGGCATCACCGGTCCGTTTCAGGCAATTACTAACGTTATTAATTTCAGGCAGGACATACCGTACACCACCATAATGTCAAAGTACTATAATCCGTATCTCTATCACTGGGACAACTCGGCACAGGAAGGATACCTGAGCTTTGATACAACTGTCACCACAGACGATTGGTTCCTATCTTATGACGACCCCAGGGCACTAAAGGCAAAGCTTAATTATGTAGACTCAACGGGTTTAGGTGGCTTGATGATCTACGAAATAGGCATGAGTTACGATCCGAAAACCGGCATCAACCCATTCCTCGAAGTTACCAAGAAGTATCTGGGAAGATAAATTCCGAACCCGTCGCAGGCGTCTCAGAAATCATTTCCATGAACGCAACCCGGGGTACGGTTCTCAATCGACCGATGCCTACAGGTCAACCCCGGCGGTTACCGGGATATTAAGGAAGATGGCGTTTTTCTCCGTCACCTCCATGGCGGCCCTCTAATCAGAGTTTAGGTTGGTCGGCAATCGGTGCTTCATGACTGCTATCGCGGAAGTCAGGCGTAAATATTTCATCTACCTTGCAATATTTGCTACCATCATGGCCCAAGGGGAACGTGTTTAAGTAGTTTCGGCGGCATGTGACTTGAGACACATGGGATAGGAACTGCAACGCCCGCCTCTCAACAGCGTGCGTACCCATATCGATGTTCCCTGGGTTCCTGAGAAGATGTGCAAGTCGATGACAGGAGTTGCAAGACAGGTCGAGTTTAGTTTATGCTCTTAAGGTTCAGCGATTGATTCGATAGCCACGGTTATTCCGTGAACTTAGAGAACAAGGAGAGCGTTCAGGTTTTAAGTGTCAACTTAAACGAACCAGGTGCCAATTACGTATTCAGATTGAATCGAGATCGTCACGGGTTTATGTTTCTTCTTTTGTGAGACTGACTTAACTTCACTTCTGGATTGCACGAGGCGATCCAGAATGTCGCTACGGATTATTTTCCAGATTATCATGACACACATTCTCCTGGCCTCAACATCGGAAATGGACATTCACGTCGAGAAATCTATTTGGAGGGATTGGTGATCAACACTTTGAAACGGGTTTTTGAATTATCTTTCATCGTGTTCTTCATGGCATCCTTTGCTACAGCAGCGACGCGCCCCATGATACGGTGTTATATTGGAAACTGGGAAGTAAATCAGGATGACAACGGGCCGTATCCCATATCGAAAATAGACTTCAGTGGAATGACGGTCCTTGACTGGATGGCAATAAATCCGAGTACTGCCTCACCTTTTTTTGTGACGGGATGGGAGTACACCGGAAGCATTCGTAAGATTATTTCCGCCGCTCACGCTGCAGGCGTAAAGGTGATCTGCACAGTAGGCTCCGCCAATACCGAGTCTCTTTTCCAGGTGGCATCAGATTCGGCAAATTTGCCGGTGTTTGTAGACAGTCTGAAGAATTTCGTACAGACTGAGGGATTCGACGGAATCGATGTGGATTGGGAATTCCTTGAACCGCAAGACACAACCCAATGGAAAAACCTGATAATCGCGCTGCGGAAGGGGTTGCCACGACCTCAGTATTTGCTCACGGCTACAAGCGGGAATTCGTACCAGGTCTACGGTTCCGTCCAGAGCTACCTCGACCAGGTTGGTCTTATGACGTACGGAATGGGTTATCCTTCCCCCGGTTGGCTTTCCGACTTTTCGTCGCCGATTTACTCTGGCGGCCACGTTGAAGCATTCGACAATAAAACCCCAACGAATTCGATCAATAGCGTGGTACAGAGGTACGAGTCTGTCGGTGTCCCTGCTTCTAAGATAGCTATCGGCTGTGAGCCTGGCGGTGAATATTGGGAAGGCATCACCGGTCCTTTTCAGTCGATAAGCCTCGTAACGAATTTCAGGCAAGACATTCCGTACACAACCATAATGTCAAAGTACTACAAGCCAAGTCTATATCACTGGGACAGCTCGGCCGAGGAAGGTTACCTGAGTTTCGATACAACTGTCGCTACAGCCGATTGGTTCTTATCGTATGACGACACCAACGCACTAAAGGCAAAGCTTGCCTACGTGGACTCGACAGGTTTAGGCGGGTTGATGATCTACGAAATCGGTATGAGTTACGATCCGAAAACCGGCACTAATCCCTTCCTCGACGTTACAAATGAGTTCTTGCACGGCACTCTTAGCATCACGGTGCCACCGCAAGCCCCTGAAAGTTTTTTCCTGTCTCAGAATTTTCCGAATCCCTTCAACCCGACCACGACTATCAGCTATCGTTTACTGGAGCCCGGTAACGTCAAACTTGCGGTCTATGATGTTCTCGGTAGAATTATAGCGACACTTGTTGATGGGACGGAGAACTCGGGAGATTACTCTGTGGATTTCAACGGAAGCGATCTTCCCAGCGGCGTGTATTTTTATAGGCTCCAGGTCGGGGCGTCGGCTGTGACGAGGAAGTTAATGCTAATAAAATAGTATCAAATGGTCCTGGGTCATTTAGCGATGTCTATGAATCGGGCCAGGAGGTTATTCTTTGCAGGAGTCATTTCCCTCCTGAAGTTATTACTATTTCCTGTAAGCAGGCTTTTTCCAGCCTGGAGTCTGAAGAACGCGGGGACAGCGGGCTATTTTGAACACTAATATCACGAACGAACTCAATCCGACCGATGGCACGAATCTCAGACGTGACTCGTTTTATTCGGTTTGCACGAAGTCAAAATTCGTGTAATTCGTGCTCGGACTCATCCCTAAGTAGCCCACTACTAACACGGGATAGAAGTTGCTTTTGCGGGCGATTTTTCGTAAAGTTATGATGAATTCAAACTGAAAAAAGGGGGAAGAATGAAACAATTCATTGGGTTGTTCGCAGTTGCTTTCGCGGTGACGTTTTCCGGGTGTGCAATATTTGGGACAATGGAAGGGAGAATAACTCCACCAACCTTGCTAGAAAAGCCCGCTTTACCGGTTCCTCCCCACGGAAGCAAAGATCTATTCCTGAAGACTGAATTGCTCATTGCAAAGGATGGCTCGGTAAAACGAGTGTGCCTCCTCAACTCGAGCGGAGATCCAGCGTGGGATTCTGCTGCAGCAGGCATTATCGAGCGATGGAAATACTCCCCCCCGTTGGACAACAATGTACCGGTTCAGATGAGAATTATCCAGGTAGCCCATGTCATCGCTAATCCGCCTATCATGGTGCACCTGGCACAAATGGTCTTTTTAACCGAGTCGCAGGCTGATTCCATCAAAGCCATTCTGAAAGCCGGCGCCAGTTTCGACTCGCTTGCCCAGATGAATTCTCTGCCGAACTCCACGTTGCGGGGAGGAGACCTTGGAGAAATTGACGTACATACTTTTCCCCAGGACATTCAGTCAGACCTCGTGGGATTAAGGCCCGGGCAGGTTTCCCGCATACTTCCCTTGGGTCCGTACTACGCAATCTTCAAGAGACTCGATTAGCCGGATTCAGAGTCCGGAAGAACTGCTGAGAGAGTGCGAATAATTTCGATCTCGCGCTTCCTTTACATGCGTACAGGCCATAGGGTAGTTCGGTATTATACCTGCATGCCGAAACGTCGGCGTGGTGGCACACAAAGCTCGCCAAGTCAAAGGGCGCGATAAACTTCCGAGCGCAATCTTGTTGAACCCTTCACTATCTTTTTGCGTTCTTTATCTGGAATATCTTTTAAACCAAGTTAACATCTACATGCCTTCCTCTTGATTTCGAGAAGCAAGTGTGCTATCTTGAACGAGTTGCCGCCTGCCTGGGGCCTATGAAAATATGTTACTAGAGCAGAGATTCTGATTCTACCTAAATGACCAGGGAATTAAATTGGTTGTTGCCTGCGATCCTAATTCTGATCGTGGCTTTTACTTATGGGTTTGTCGCTGGCCGATTCCGCGTGTTCCCACACAAATTGCTTCAACAGCTAGTTCATCGGAAACGGACTTCCCAATCGCAACCGTGGTCTATCGGGATTTATTCCGGACAAACTCCGTTTCGGCTCCATTCTCCGAAAAATGTTCGGAATCCCGTCCTGACCGCTCAATCTGTGACAGACTGCGAAGCAGCATTCGTCGCTGACCCCTTTATGTTGCTCGATAATTCGAGATACTATTTGTTCTTCGAGGCCCTCACCACGAAAGAGCGAAAAGGAGTAATCGGGCTAGCCGACAGCGATGATGGCTGTGAATGGAAATATCGTCAAGTGGTACTCGACGAGCCTTTTCATCTATCTTATCCTTATGTGTTCAAACATGAAAATGAAATCTATATGATACCTGAATCCAGCTGGGACTTTTCTGTGAGGCTATACAGGGCCATCGAATTCCCGTGCCGGTGGGAGTTTGAGCATGAATTGCTGAAGGGGTACAGGTTCGCAGATCCTTCCGTTATCCAGTATCAAGGTACATGGTGGATGTTCGTATCCACTGCTGGCAGCGATGTCTTGAACCTGTACTACGCCGACGAACTCAAAGGGCCATGGCACCAACATCCCAGGAGTCCGCTCTTAAAGCTAAACAAACACATTGCCAGACCTGGCGGACGATTGATCGAACTAGACGGAAATCTCTATCGTTTTGCTCAGGATGATGAACCGTTATATGGACTCCAAGTTCTGGCTTTCCAGGTTACTGAGATAACCAAGTCTTCCTACCAGGAGCGGCAGATCTCCCAATTTGAGATGGACAAAGCAACAAAGAACGGTTGGAATGCTCACGGGATGCATACTGTCGATCCTCATCTAGTCAACGGGGAGTGGCTGGTGGCCATCGATGGTTGGTAGGCCTTTGTTTCCCGCATAGATCATACTATTGGCGCGGCACCAAGGAACCGTTTGTTGTCAGTTGCCAAGTTGATCTACAGGATTTGACTCCTTGAACACATTGCAGACGAGTGTGTTCTTCCTCGCCAAAGTTGACCTCAAAGCAGCGCGATATGTAAAGAGTATATCACGATTAATTTCAGGAGAGGCATTGAATTCTATGGGGGTACTGATGATTGATCGAGACCTCAGAAGCATTCAGATTATTTCTCTATCTGCAACCACTTGTCGCGCTGATGGCTCCCGAAATTAGATTACTTACACTAGAGTCAAATCCGGGTGGGAAGAAGCATCGCTAATCTTGCCCGTGTTGCATGATGTAACGGGCTTTAGTAATTTACTATTGCAGTTTGCCGCATCCGAGACTTCCGACTTTCATTCTGAGGACTTTATATTTTCCCTTCGGCCGATTGCATAGAAGCAGAAGCGGATAGATAACGTAAATGGAACGTTCATTGAAAAGCGAGAGTGAGAAGAATCTGCTACCGAGTGTGGCACTCAGTAGAGACTTTCGGAGCAAGTTCGACAAAAACGTGGTTGTCTTTTGGCAACGGAACCGCGGATTTGGAAAGTATTTGCATGGAGAGGTGCGAGAGTGGTTGAATCGACCGGTCTTGAAAACCGGAATACGCTTCGGTGTATCGAGGGTTCGAATCCCTCCCTCTCCGCGAGGTACTACACCTATGTTCTTCAGAGTCTGAAGGATGGTACTTATTACTATGGCTCGGCTGAAGATATTTCCTCTCGACTCATCCAGCATAACCGTGGGA
>JAKASW010000195.1 GCA_021818875.1 Bacteroidota bacterium | reverse complement strand
TCATTATGTTAGCTGAGAACACCATCCCACACCTTGTTGACAACCCCGCCGACGTGAACAAGTATTGTCTGAGGCACGCTGCTTATTTTGTACTGCTGAGAGAACGATTTATCCGAAGGCACAATGACTGGAAAAGATAACCTGTTTGATTCTACAAACGACTTAGTTTCCTCCAATCCTTGAATTGAGATTCCAAGAACCGAAACGCGAGGACCATTAATTTCACGATTTATGGTCGTCCAGTTTGGCAGGTTTTCTCGACAGAAGTGACATTTTGTACTAAAGACAAAGAGTAAGTAATCTCTTGAAGAATCTTCGTACGAAACGAGTGTATCGTGTCCATCCATCGTCATCGCACTTATGGGATGGATAATGTCGCCAGGCTTCAAAATGGAAAGTAGCTGCGCGTTCCCGGTATTGGCCTTCAGATGATTGTTTTGCATAGCCAGAAGATAAACCTCGATCCCAAGCGAAATCACAACTAAGTGGATGAAAACTGTGTACGCACTTGGCCTCTTCATGATACTTTCTTCGCTTTCCACTGGAAAAATCTGCGAGATACCCCTGCGTTCCCGGCCCGGGTATACAAGAAAAAGCTCACTGTGAGCAGTAAAAGATCCCTAACAAAAAAGGCTGTTCCCACTGTTTCGTCACCCGACAAGGCCCCGAAACATCCACAACTTGTGGTGCTGCCTGCAAGTGGAAGAAACACAATAATAAACAATAGGAGGAATCCCGACGCCAACAACGTGACCCATTTAAGAAAGAGACCACTGAGAAGAAGAAGACCTAAAGTGAGCTCAACCGCAGGAAGCACAATTCCAACTATTTCTGCCAATCGAGGGTCAAATCCTATGAGTTGACCGAGATCTTGGCGAAAAGCTGCCCCATCGATCATCTTACCAAGCGAAGAAGCAACAAACACCGCTCCAAGCAAAAGTCTGAGTGCGATGACGAAATACTTCCCTTTGAGCTTCAGCATCACTTCTCCTTGCAACCGCAATTTAGATTCACAATGTAGTGAAGTCAAGCCCGTTTTGCTTTTTCATCGGATTGGAAATAAACTACCTCAGCGCTATGATCCCCGCTGATGTTTTGCTCAAAGGCTATTCGATCGGATATTTTCCGATGGCAGACGAGGACGGAAGTATATCGTGGTACTCCCCTGACCCGCGTGCCATCATACCGATTTCCGAACGGAATATACCACGTTCTACAAAACAGCTATTGAGAAAAGAGAAATTCAGTATTGAAATTGACAATCGATTCGAAGATGTCATGAGAGGCTGTGCAGGTAGAGAAGAAACGTGGATCAGTGAAGAGATCATTCAAAGCTACGTCGAACTTCACAAGCTTGGATATGCGCACAGCGTCGAGGCCGTCGATTCAACTGGTCTTGTTGGCGGTCTGTATGGCGTTGCGCTCGGTGCGGCATTCTTCGGTGAGTCTATGTTCAGCAAAAGGAGCGGAGGCTCCAAAGTAGCTCTCGCCTTTCTGATAAGGCATCTCCTGGTTCAAGGATTCACTTTGCTTGACACACAGTACACAACCCCGCATTTAGAAATGTTCGGAGCGATAGAGATTCCGAAAGCGAAATACGTTCACCTGCTTGAAGAAGCAATCGGCAGGAAAACGAAGTTTGTTTAATTATTTATTGCGAATGAATTGCCGGAGATTCTTCTTGTCACGCATTCGGGAAAACTTTGATGCGGGAATCTCCAAACGAACGGTTGGCTCGGGAATTTCCTTGTGTTGACTTAGCATCATTTCAATCAAAGTTTCTTTCACCCCTTGAAGCTCTTCCAATGCCTGTATTTGTGTTTCGCCATAGCCCCTGCAACCTTTCAACAGTGGAATCGAGGCGCAGTAGATTCCGTTTTCCATCCGTTCAATGATTACAGGATATTCCAGTGATTGATAAAATGAATTACGCTTTTTCATGACCGCTCCTCTAGCTCCAGCAACGCATCGATGACTTCATTCACTTGATAAAACGCCACCACATCGTTCTTCCCATGTGTGACAAGCACGACGCTTTGCGATAGCTCAGGATGGCTGAATACATGGTGACTCGTCCCCTTTTTTGACCGTCTTTCTTCAAACCCAATGCTTAACAAAATCTTCTCAAGTTCCTTGAACCGAACGTTGTGTTTTCGACGACGCAAATCATTAACTGACTCTTCACGCGTTTTCAAATGGCAACGAGAATATACATTTGGCGGAGACCAAGTTCAACGACGACTCTGGAAACAACCAGCGCGTTTTGCCGACCACAGATGCCATTCATCTCAATTTTTCTGAAAAGTAAAATCTGTCTCCATTTATTATTCCCACCGCAGCCCCCTTAAATTTCCAACCCTTGAAGCCGGTGTTTCGGCTTTTAGATTTGAATTTTTCCGGGTCCATTCTCCATTCTACGTCCGGATCTATAATGGAGAGTTCGGCCGTAGAACCAGGTCTGAAAGTTGGAAGCGGAAGATTTAGAATTCTCCTTGGATTGATTGACAGGAATTCTACAAGTCTATCGATTTTTACAACCCCTTCATGGTACAGTTTTGTCATCACTGCTCCCACAGTGGTTTCTAAACCAATCATCCCGAACGGAGCCGCTTCAAACTCAACTTCTTTTTCATGGAGAGCGTGTGGTGCGTGGTCACTCGCTATGACATCCACCAACCCTGCTCTGATACCATCAATCAGAGCAGCACAATCCTCTTTCGTCCTCAGCGGTGGATTCACCTTGTAATCCGAATCGTAGTCCGAGAGCATGCTGTCATCGAGAAAGAGATGATGCGGAGTGACTTCGCAGGTAACCGGTACACCACGCTTTTTCGCATCGGCAATTATTTCGACTGAGCCACGTGTCGATACATGAGCAGCATGGTATCTCCCGCCGAAAGCTTCGAGGAGTTTTATGTCCCTGCTCAATGTCAATTCTTCGGCGAGCCTGTGTTGAGTCTTGTATCCAAATCGTATGGTATCCGGACTTTCGTTCACCGAACCGGACTTCGTCAGATCGTGGTCCTCACAATGCTGGATGATCGGCTTGTTAAGCATCGATGAGTACTCGAGGGCAAGTCTCATCACCTGTGAATTCGTGACTGCCGATCCATCATCACTAAAGGCAACTGCGCCGGCTTCCGCGAGGTCTTTCATCTCCGAAAGACGCTCGCCCTTCCGTCCTTCGGTTATAGCAGCTATCTGGTGGACGCTGACCAACCCGCAATGTCTCGCACGGTCCAGAACATATTTCACAACATCGGCGGAGTCCACAACAGGGTCGGTGTTTGGCATTGCCGCAATCGCCGTAAATCCACCGTTCGCCGCCGCGGCAATTCCAGATGCGATGTCTTCCTTATACTCCTGACCCGGCTCTCTGAGATGGGTATGCATATCAAACAGACCTGGAACAACAAACCTGCCTGCCACATCGATTTCATAGTTCACAGGGTTGCCGCCAAGGGAAGTCCCGATCTCCTGGATCGTTCCGTCGACGATCAGAAGATTAAACACGCCGTCTAATTCTTCAGCAGGGTTGATGACCCTCGCATTCTTCAAGAAGATTTTCATGATGATTTCACTCCGGTTAGAAAAAGAACAGCCATTCTTATTGCGACGCCGTTTGTAACCTGGTCGAGGATCAGAGACGCGTTTCCGTCTGCCACATCGGCGTCAAGTTCAACGCCCCGGTTGATTGGACCAGGATGCATGATGACAAGCGAGCGCTTCGCTTTCTCCAATCTGCTCTCATTGATACCCCAATAGAGCCGGTACTCTCTGATGGACGGGAAATTTCCTCCGGCTTCTCTTTCCAATTGGATCCTGAGAACGTTCAATACATCCGCCCACTCGATTGCGTCGTCGACATCATAGAAGACTTTCACACCGAACTGATCGAGGTAATCCGGTATCAACGTCTTTGGACCGCACACGCCTACTCTCGCCCCTGCTTTCGTCAGGCCAAAAATGTTCGAGCGTGCGACTCTGCTGTGAACGATATCTCCGACGATACAGACGTTCAGCCCTTTCAGTTCCCCGAACTTCTCACGCATCGTGAACATGTCGAGCAAGCCCTGGGTAGGATGTTCATTTATGCCGTCGCCGGCATTGATCACCGGAGATTTCAAGAATCTCGATAAGAAATGCGGCGCACCGCTCGAAGAGTGTCGAATGACCACGACATCTGTTTTCATCGCTTCGATATTCCTGGCAGTGTCTTTCAGCGTTTCGCCCTTTGAGACGCTGCTGCCGCTGGCGGCGAAGTTAACCACATCGGCGCTTAGCCTTCGTTCAGCCAGCTCGAACGAGATCCGCGTGCGCGTCGAGCTTTCGAAAAACAAGTTTACCACCGTGGTTCCCTGCAAAGTCGGAACTTTCTTAATCGGGCGCTCCAGCACTTCTCGGAAGCTCCTCGCCGTATCGAGCACTTCCATTATCGCTTCGGGCGAGAGATCCCTCAGACCTAGAAGATTGTTCATTCCTTGTGCCATATCATTCTCCTGACGGCTCTTCTGAGACTAGTAGAATTTCATCGACTCCATCCACTTCGACTACGTGGACAACAATCGATTCGTTGGCGGCAGTCGGCTGATTTTTGCCGACATAGTCTGCACTGATCGGCAGCTCCCGATGTCCACGATCCACAAGGACAGCAAGCTGGATCGTATTTGGTCTTCCGATGTCGATCAGAGCGTCGAGAGCTGACCTGATTGTCCGCCCGGTGAAGAGCACATCGTCTACAAGAACGACGTTCAGGTCGGTAATGTCGAACGGCACTTCAGTTCTTCTAAGTTCAGGCAGTTTCAGTTTTTGTCGTACATCGTCCCGGTAAAGTGTTATATCGAGAGTTCCGAGCGGCATGTGCAGATTTTCGATTTCTGAGATCTTGTCCGCGATTCTTTTCGCAAGAAAGTCCCCGCGGGTCTTTATCCCGATAACACCCAGGTTCTTTGCACCGCGGTTGCGCTCGATGATCTCGTGCGCCAGCCTGGTGAGGGAACGCAACATTTGCTGTTCGTCTGCAATTTTCGATTTGATTTTCATATTACTCCGACTCAGAATTATTGGTGATGAAGGAAGAACAATTCTATATCCCAAATCCGAAATCATAAACAAATCCAAATCACAAATTTCAAAGGACTAAACCGGCAGCTTTGAAAGATGTGAATTTGAATTTTTGACATTCTCTAGAATTCAGATTCTAGCATTCAGGGTTTTTTCCTTATCTAAGCCATACGTGAGGTGAAGTAGATTAGACTGGACCTTTTCCACCTCACTGGATGGAGTTAAAGACTGGACAAAAAATAGTTGGTGGAAACAACATATCCAACTTCCGTGTAGTGGGGGGTGTGCAACAAAAATGTAAAAGCTTTGTGTTGTCCTGACCTCAATTCAGTGTACCCTAACTACCGGCTTCCGGTGGAACAGCCGGCGCGAGGCTGCATTGAGTGTGTTGCAAAACCATCCGTTGAAAAGTTTATGTACTCGGCTATGGCTTGTGATACAAAACCGCCGCTGGCGTCTGTGCGAACTGCCGAACGGAGGTCCATGCTCGGCTGCCGCTGGGCACGAAGGGAGGCGTTCATCTTCATAAAAGTGCCCTTAGGACAACTAATGTCGTTATTATGCCGCTTCACATTGGTGACAATGGCATTGTGAGCGACAGGTCATGCCACACCCTTCGCAAATGCCCCCGTTTCCTTGATTTTACCTCACTTCAAGTTTATATTTCACCGAGTTTTCTCAAGGAGCGAAAGACAGCAGATGGTGAAGGCCGTGATCATGGCTGGCGGGTTTGGCACACGACTCCGCCCGCTCACGAGCAATATTCCGAAACCGATGGTGCCGATCATGAACAAGCCTATGGTCGAACACATCGTCAGGCTGCTCGTCAAGCACAATATTACGGACATCGTGGTACTTGTGTACTATCACCCGAACGTGATCAAGAATTTTCTCGGTGATGGAAGTCAATTCGGTGCAACAATCCAGTATGTGAAAGCCGATGCCGATTACGGGACCGCCGGCAGCGTGAGGAACGCATACGATCTTTTGAAGGGTTCCAGAGTCCTAATCATAAGTGGCGATGTCCTTACAGATTTTGATTTAGAGAAATCGATTCAATTCCATGTCATAAAAAGATCGAGTGCTACTCTCGTCCTTACGCATGTCCAGGATCCTTTGCAGTTCGGTGTCGTTATCACGACAGATGACGGCAGGATAGTGAGGTTCCTTGAAAAACCCACCTGGGGCGAAGTCTTCAGCGATGCAGTCAATACGGGAATTTACGTGCTGGAGTCGGAGGTCCTTGAAATGGTTCCGTTCAGAGAGGAATACGATTTTAGCAAGGATCTCTTTCCAAGAATGCTCAGAGAACATCTGCCGCTCTTCGGGTACACTGCGGAAGGATATTGGAGAGATGTCGGGAACCTGAACGAGTACATCGAGGCACAGCTCGATTGCCTCTACTGGAAGGTTGCAGTCAACACGAGTGGAATTTCTCAGCAAGTCAACGGTTGCACTGTGATAGCTCCGCCCGATTTTCACATGCCGGATAACCTGAAGGTCAAAGGTACCGTGGTTATCGGTGAGAACGTAAATGTGGGGGAGAGCGTAGAGCTGACGGATGCCATCATCGGTGACAACAGCTCAATAGACTCGTTCTCGACGGTGAATCGAAGCGTGCTATGGAGCAACGTCATGGTCGGGTCGAGATCCAACATAACCGGTGACGTTATCGGGAGCGGTACCATCATAGGGGAACGGGTTGAAATTGAAGAGAATGTATTTATCAGCGACGAGTGCATTGTCGGCAAACGTGCGCATATAAGACCTAACGTCAAACTCTGGCCAAAGAAAGTGGTGGACGCCGGAGCGACTTTATCGAGAAGTCTAGTCTGGGAAGACAAGTGGCTGTCTACCCTTTTCACCGATGCGAGGGTCACCGGTACGTCCAACGTCGAGATGAACCCCGAATTTGCCGCGAAGTTAGGCGCCGCCTTCGGTTCCTTAATCGGCGCTGGCAAGTACGCAGTTTGCAGCCGCGATTCCGATACCGTGAGCAGGATGATCAACCGCGCGCTGATCGTCGGATTCATGTCGTCCGGAACAAACGTCTACGACCTCAGAAATGAGCCTATCCCCATCGTAAGGCATGAATTGAGGAGCGGAAAGGCCGCAGGAGGAATCCACGTCAGAAAAAGCCCGCTCGATCCCGACCTGACCGATATAATTTTCCTGGGCAACGACGGTCGGGATCTCGCACCGAGCAAAGTGAGAGCCGTCGAGCGGCTCTTTTTCGGTGAGGAAATCGCTCGTGCGCAGCACGATTTCGTTGGAGATATATACTTCCCTGAGCGAACGAATGAAAGTTACCGCGAAGACTTTATCAGGTCGCTGGATATTGATTGCATCACCTCCAAAAAGTTTAACATCGTTATAGATTATTCCCATGGCGTCGCCTCCACCCTTTTCCCGACTGTCGTTGGGTCGTTGAATGCCAGCGTCGTGGCACTGAATGCGTACCTCGATCCCAAAAAGCTCACGCGGACGCAGTCGAAGCTGCAAGATGACCTGAAGCAGCTCCAGGAAATTGTGAAGTCACTAAACTATGACTTCGGATTCATGTTCGATGCGGGCGCAGAAAAGGTATTCGTGGTCAACGAGCGAGGTGATTTCATTAACGAGGATCGACTGTTATCTCTCGTCACTAAGCTTTTTGCCATATCGCAACCTGAAGCAAAGCGCATCGCTGTACCATTTTCCGCCTCGCGAGAAGTCGACCTGGTTGCAGAAGAACACGGCATTGAAGTGACCAGGACAAAGGCGACTCACCAGGCATTGATGAACGCAGCCTTCGAAGGCAACTTTGATTTCGTTGGAGGTACTAAAGGTGGATTTATCTTCCCGAAATTTTTATTCGCCAGCGATGCAATGTTTTCCGTGGCAAAGATACTCGAAATGACGGCAAGGACAGGTCTTACATTCTCGCATCTGGATAGGGTCGTTCCAAGACTGCATATGGTGAAGAAGAATATCGACTGTCCGTGGAGCGAAAAAGGAAGCATCATGAGGAAGATCATCCAGTTGACAGAGGGAGAGAAGCGGGAGACGGTTGACGGAATAAAAGTAAACTATGATAACGGTACGTGGGTTCATCTTCTCCCCGATAAGGAGAGGGCACTTTTTCACATAAACGCAGAGTCAGTGGACAGGCACGAGGCTCAGTCAGTCGCTGACCGCTTCGAGAATAAGATAACCACGTGGTTAAATGACTGGGCGGCTGGCGATCGGCAAGCGACCACATGAAGGTTGCTACGCACCATTCGGCACCGCAGCGCCGACAAATA
>JAKASW010000194.1 GCA_021818875.1 Bacteroidota bacterium | reverse complement strand
ATCTTAATTGTGTCTCCATATCTGATCTCGTCCACCAATCATTCATGGACGCTAAAGAAATTTATGAACCGGCACGTTAGATGGGCGCAGCTTAGGTGGAATCTGAATAAGCCCGCGTACTTTGGCGAGCTTTTTGAAAATTTCCCTTTCTGGTCTATCGTCTACGCGGCAGTCACAGCTTTTTCCTACGAATCGCTATTTGTGGTTCTCCTTTGCTGGGCAGCAAAAATAACCGGAGACTCCCTCATGAATGCGGTGCTTGACAGCGGCATCGGACTTAAAGAATGTTTGTGGGCACCTGTAAAGGATCTATTTATAGCGGTGACTTGGCCCGTTCCCGTCTTTCATTCCAAGACGAAGTGGCGAGGGAATCTGGTGAAGATCACAAAAGATACTTTGCTTCTTCCGGCGGAGAAATAGTTACCCCGGAGCTCCAACTTTTCAGCTTTCCGTATTACTTCTCACTACTTGATCTATTTCCGCAGCCCCGTTCCTGGGAAGATTGTTATATCCGTTTTGAGTAAGCTCAAGAAGTTTTCCGCTTGTTCGAGATTCGCGAAGCCAATCTTGAAGTTTTTCGGGCGACGCTAAATCCATGGCACAGTTGTTCTTCTTGAGGTATTCCCTGTTCCCGGCTTCATGGCCGCCGATCGGACGCAGCAGCAACATCGGTAAACCTAATGCAGCATAGAACACAAGCTCTCCGGGCTTCGTTACCACCACATCGGTTTGTTCCAGGGCCGAGTTGAATTCATCAAACGAAGAAAACAGATCAGGGTTGAAGATCACTCTTATTGATTCCTGCCTGTCGATTCCAGAGCCGGACAGGATTTTCCTGGTCTTCGCGAAGGCATGAATGTTATTCCCGCATGATACGACCAGCCTAATACTTCCTTCTCTTAGGTTGTCGGCAAGGGACGATATAATCTTCGAAAGGACGTTTGAGTATGCACCCGCGCCGCTGAACGGGAACATGACAGTAATTGGTACGTTCGACGCAGGACCGACTCTCTTGCTCCGCGCGTCAACGGCTTCCCGCAGTTTCTGCGAGCCATCATCGTTTCGTCCGGAAAAAGGGAGCGGGAAACCGGTTACGAAAATCTTCTTTGAGTTGACTCCGTAAGAGACCAGTCTGTCTGCCGAGTGAGCCGTCGGGACGAGATAGTAGAGAGAGGAACCGGCAGCGTCCACCGGCACCCAGACACGATGAAAATCTGAGTCACAAAGGAGAAGAAAATTCTTTCCAGTAAACCCATGGTACAACGATAACATCGCAGGCAGATAGAAAGTGTGAACGATTGCCGATGATCTATTTCCCAGCATCCCGGCCAGCTTCTTTCCTACACCGAGCTTGCTGAGCGTTTGTATGAACTCAGCCCCTTTCACCGATGGAGGAGTGTGGTCGTCAGGGAGTTCCATTATCCCTTCAAACCACCTGAATAAAACCTTGTTCCTACCTTCAACATCTTGAGAAGCTGTGGTGTGGACATACTGAGTTGCCGTCCATACCAACCGGTCACGTGCCTTTAGGAACGGATTCCTGTCTACTCTAAGAATCGGTCCGTTGCCCAAGGCTCCGAGATTGTGAGCAGCGCGGAGATGACCGAATCCCATATATGCGGTCGTTATAAGATACTTTCCATTTGTCGACTCTTGTACCATGCGAAGATTTTCCGAATTATATCCTGTATTCTTTCATAATGGTTTTTGAGAAGGCAAGAGGAATGTCGTGAGTATCAATATAAACGGGGAGCTATTCCCGAGCAATGTAATGAATCCAGTAATACAAAACTGCGGTCAGTTTTCTTTAATTATCCCCACTCAACCACTGCTTTTATCTCATCATCTGCATGATGCTGGAATGCAGACATGCCGGTGCTGAAAGGCGTACGGTTGGTAATCAGTTTATCAAGATGATTTCCCCAAAGCAAACGGGCATGGCTTAGATCATCCACCGCCATTTGGAAATGGTCACGGGCGGCATTCACGCTTCCGATCATCACCTGATTCTTGAGCACGAGGCGCCTGATAAGATCCGCCCCGTCAATCTGCATCGAACGATCACCACCTGGGACTCCTGTCAGGACATAGACGCCGTTTAGCGCGAGAGCATCGAGCAAACTGAACTCGACCGGCGCCACACCCGTTGCGTCGAAAACTACATCCATCGGGACGACTGACTCAGCAATTTTCTGAGCGGGTATTTTGCGCCCGTCGATATATTTCCCGCCGATCTTTTCGAGCCACTGAGGCCGTGCGCTGGCCTGGTCCACGATATCGAGACCATAGACTGCCGCTCCACGAAGCTTCAAAGCAATTGCGCCCAGCAGTCCGATCGGCCCCAGCCCGGCGACCAGGCAGTTCTTGCCGAACAGCCATCCCGGTGTAGCACCAGCATCGGGCAGCCGCGCCGACTGCAACCTTACGGCTTCATCGATTGCTTTCTCCGCAACCGAGGTAGGCTCGGTCAAGACTGCAACCGATTCTAATTCCGCTGGGACACGGACTGCATACTGCTCTCTGTCGACGACAAACTGAGTTTGGTATCCATCCAGGCCCCAGATCCCGCGCTCATGGTAATCCCCGGTCAAACACATATCGGATCTGTTCATGTTGCACGGCAGACACTTGCCGCAACCGCGTCTCACCGTAAGGACTACAAAATCGCCGGCCTTGACGCGCGTGACGCCGGTACCCGTTTCGGATACCTTTCCGAACATTTCGTGACCCAGCACCAGGTCGCTGCTTCCCTTCGGAGCAAGTGCTCTGCCGCCTGCGGCTTCTTCGCGGTCAGTTCCACAAATTCCAACCCGAATAATTTTTACTTTCACTTCGTCAGGTTGAGATATTCCCGGCTCGTTTCTTTCCACTAACTGAATTGAGGTGGTTCCTGGTTTAATCGATATTGCTTTCATAATCTTTCTTAATATTAGTTTGACAAATTCTATTTCCCCGTGAGATCCTCGAGCTTCACATCCGCCCAATCAACCTGACAATTCTCTCCCGCCTTGTCTTCAGCCGTCGTCTTCAAGGAGAGATTCTTCACCCCTTTGATGTTCACCGAGACCGGGATTGTTCCAGTGCCAACTGCCAAAGGAGCGCTGTGCCACAATTCAATCCCGTCTCCATAAACAGAAAATTCAACCCGACCTTGCTTGTCATGAGAGTTATCATCTATTCCGACAAAGGCCTTCAATTTCGCGTAGAGACCACCAATATCATACTCAACGTCAGAAGTTCCCCGCGTCCCGACGCCACACTCAAATCGCGTCCCGCCCATCGAGATTTCGTTTCCGGATATTGCTTTATCCATCCTCACACTTTCCCAACCCGAAGGAACCGCAACAGGTTCCAGCTTGCTAAGATTTAGAGCCTTTGGGAGAAGATTTATCAACTCCAAGCTGATATGTGCCGCTTGCTTGCTTGTCGAACCATCTTCCCACACCGATCTGACCTCCACGTTATACTGTTTGAGAGGATTCAAATTCTGAAGCGGAAAAATGTTCGTCGGAGTATGCCCTTCTAGCTTTCCGTTCACATACACTTCACAGCCGTCGTTTAGTTGATATTGATCGTCCCACGTCAGAGTTGCCCCATAGATCCCATCCGCATTGACCACCAATCCATACGGAGCGGCCACAGGGTAGTGGTACATTTCTGCAGGCGAGAAAGAGACTTCCCAGTTCACTTCCCCGGTTCGCAAAGGCGTGAAGGCGACGGTGGACCAACCCTGATGGTTGTCTTCATTTACTCTCAGGCCATCAGCCCGCGCCCTTCTCACGACGTAGTTCTTACCTTCCGGATAAGCGAAGTACATTTCATACTTTGCACCGGCAATTACTTTGCTTCGACCACGGAAAGTATTTGTACTCTTGTCAAATTTCAAAGACACAAGATCAACATAACCCTGTGTAATATGACGGCTCGTGGAGACAAGTCTTATATGACCGTCGTCCTTCATTAGAGTGAGCACCTTGCAGCTTGTCGGTGCAACGGTGACAGCGATGCCTTTTTGCCACGCACCGAGATATTCTTTATTCCAGAAATCGAAGACGTGTATCCTCGTGGAATCACTATAGCCAAGGTCGCTCCATTTCAACACAAGAGTCTTCGAGCGTTTCTCATTGAAATTGAAAAGCCCGACGACATCATAGTTTTCCCCGAGGTGGTTGATCTTCAGGTCCCAAATATGTTTGTACCTGTATGAGGGAAAGAGATCGAGTGGACGAATGTCCTCGGCCGGAAAAACACTTTTCAATATTCTGACACGATCTGCCGAGAGGTCCATCATGCGGTCGCTGGACATTAATGCTTCCCCCGTCAATCCCTGGAGCGTCGCCCACGCACGAGCCTCTGCGATCGTGAGGGGATAGCGGAGAAGCATGACATCCGGGTCGCAATACCAAACTATATTGTTCAGAAAATAATAATGCATTGTGGCATCAAGCGCGGTCTCGAATCCATGCCAGCCGAGGTCGACATCGCCTCCGGTCCGCGAACCGTTCATTATTCCTATGCCCGGGAGTGGAATTCCCCAGCATCCCAGTAGATACCGGTTCTCACCAACGGTATTTCTTATCGTCTCAACCGTTGCCCGATAAAGGGAATCGGTCCTTGTTGACGGATGCCTCATGAACTTGTACTTTGAATGATATTCTTCAATGACGATCGGCTGCCCGTCGATCTTGAAATAGTCGTATCCCCAACCGACCAAAGTCTTAAAGAGATTATGAAGGTATTTCAGTCCGGCATTCGACGATGGGTCGACCAGGTACTCACCCTCCCAAGTCCTGGACACCGAAGTATCATTGCTCAGGATGAAAGCTCCGGGGTTATCTTTGACAACATCCGGACTGCTCTGTCCCTGGGGAGCAAGCCACAAGCCCGGTTTTAAGCCCAGTCCCTTTATGTACGACGCGAGACCGTTCATTCCATTCGGGAAACGGTTGTTGATAATGGTCCAGTCTCGATCGTCTCCGGCACCATGGCCCTTATCCTGCCACCCGTCGTCGATTTGTATGTATTCCGCACCGTAAGGCTTCAGATTCTTCGCGATCCATTTTGCATTCCGCTCGATCTCCTTTGCATCAACGTTCTGATAGTAATAGTACCACGAACACCACCCGGACGGCGGAAGTGGAAAATAAGTCTTGTCAATCGGCTTGTAGAATCTTATCCCAAGAGAGTCACGATAATAGTTTTTTATTATCCGGCCATCGTTGAGTATCACTTCGTCTTTTGCGGGATCAAACAATCCATCGGCAAGTGAAGTCTTGACATCACCGAGCGTCATCACGAACAGATCAGGATTTGATCCCTCGTGGATGCGGCATGGTACAAGATGGGGCCAGGCTTTCTGCGAACTATGAGACACCTCGTGGCTTACATTTCCAGCCATACCGAGTACTGAGAGACACAATGCCAACGATATGACCGTCAAATTGCGGGCTATATCTGTATAAATTTTCCGTCTGAATATTGTCCTCATATCAACACCGTTTTGTTGGCAGATTAATACGTTCAGAATCTCCTTAGACTGGAACGTTAGTTTTCTGTTCCGACAGTAAATCTCTTTATCTTCTGAGTAGTCGTCTTCTGGAATTCCTCTTCCCTGATAACAAATTTCTTTATCTGTTTGAATGCGGGGAGATCATGGTTGACTTTCTGAACTTCTTCGTCGACCACTTTATGGATAAGCTCAGGCGTAATCTGAATTCTTTTTGACTCGGAGAGCTCGATGAACGCTTCCGCATCTACCACCACCTGCGCAGCTATTATTTCGCCCTGCTTCTGATCCGATTCGCCGTAGACCATGCTCTCCAGCAAGTACGGACTCCTATTTAATACATCCTCGATCTCTTCCGGAAAAACATTCTCTCCATTTTTTGATATGATAACATTTTTCTTTCGCCCGCTGATGTGAAGGAATCCGTCCTCATCCATGAAGCCCATATCGCCGGTTTTGAACCACCCATCCTCGAAAGTGGACTTAGTCGCATCTTCGTTCTTGTAGTACCCCAACATTACATTCGGCCCCCTCGCATAGACTTCGCCGATCCCTTCTGCACTTTTGTCTGCTATTCGGATTTCGACGTGTTCCAGTGGAAGCCCAGCGGCGTTATCCTTGAAATAATCGAGACGGTTAAGCGCCAGTATCGGTGAAGTCTCAGTTAGGCCGTAACCCTGAACAAATCCGAATCCGAATTCACGCAACCCTCTTGCGACATTTGGGTCGGGAGCGGCACCGCCTGCGATGAAGCACCTTATTGATCCACCGAACTTGTGATGAATTTCGTTGAAGACCACCCTCTTGGAGCTCTTCCATCCTACCTTTGCAAGCAGATCCGTTGCTCTTATCATCGGTCGTATGATCGGAGCCACGAGCTTCTTTTCTTTTATGCCCCGGTAAATAGCTTTGAACATCTTATCGTATAACAACGGAACACCAAGAAGTATTGTCGGCTTGACTCTCTGCAGGTCTTCGACGATTGTCTTCAGAGACCTGGCATAGTGGACCGAGGCGCCGCCGTAAAGCGGGCAAAGCATGCCGCAAGTACACTCATAAGTATGATGGATCGGCAATACAGAGAGGAAACTATCTGTCGGAAAGATTCCGAACATTCTAACCATTGCCGTCAAATTCGATGCGATGTTCCCCTGACTCAGCATCACTCCCTTTGCTCTACCCAGCGTCCCGGATGTGAATATTATGACGGCCATCTCGTCCGGATTTACCGAAGGAAGCTCATTTGTGTCGAGCGCCGGGGTCTTGCCTATCATCTCGGTCATCGAGTAAAAACCGTCCTCATGCCTCTTCAGATCCATGCTTATGAAATACTTGAGATGCTTGAGTGAAGAACCCTTCTCTCTGAGCATCGACTCATACGCTTCCGAAAAGATAATGCTCGATGCCTCGGATTCATGAAGGATATTAAGGATTTCATTCACCCCGAGGTTTTTGTCCACAGGTACCGCGACGTAATTAAAGAGCATACAAGCTAAGTAACTAATGGACCACTGAACCCTATTCTCGCTTATCATCGCAACATGGTCTCGTTCTCTGACGCCAAGCTCGCGGAGGGCAGAGCCGAATTTTACGACGTTATCGAGAAGACTCCTGAAAGTGACCTTCTGAATAGGCGTGGCGTTCAAATCTTCGAGCGCGACCTTATCACCGAACCTGGCCGCTGACGACAGCAACATTTGTTGAATTGAACCGATTTGTGGCCCCTCGAAAAATTGTAAGTCTCTTTTCATCTTGCATTTCCTTTCTTCAAACCAGCCTTCTGACACTAGGCAAAGTGAATTTCGTTCTTTTTTGTCTTGGAAGCAATCTGAGGTGCTTGCATTTATTCTCAAGACCCCGCTGTCTATCTTTACCAATACGATCATGATGTCAGCTTGAAAATCCTCGCACCGGCAAAAATAAATATTGGGCTTCGAATCATTCGAAAGCGGCCCGACAATTACCACGACATAGAAACGGTGTTTTACCCAATTCACCTCTCCGATGAAATCGAAATAATAAAATCGGATAAGTTGGAATTTCTTTCCAGTGTCGCTATCCCATCAGGACCATCCGGCAAAATGGACGCTAACCTGTGTCTGAGGGCCCTGCACTTCTTCTGCGAACGAACCGGGATACACGCCGAAGTGAGGATGAAATTGAGGAAGAACATACCGATCGGAAGCGGACTCGGCGGTGGAAGCTCCGATGCCGCTGCCGTCCTGTTGGCCCTGCAGGAAATTTACGAGCACCCATTGAGCGAGATAGAGCTGTTCGACATAGCACGAATTCTTGGATCAGATGTCCCATTTTTCTTGAATAGGACTCCGGCATACGCAACCGGGAGAGGAGACATTATAGAGCCAATCAAATACTCCGTCAGACAATTCATACTAACTTTGGTCCCGGAGGTCTCCGTATCAACTTCGCTTGCTTACTCGATTGTCACTCCTACCGGAACACCTGCCGAAAATCTTCGCGATCTCCTTCGTGAACTCAAAGACAATTATTCGCGTTACACTAAGGTAGTTGCAAACGACTTCGAAAAAGCGATCTTTGAAAAATTCCCGGCTATCAGCCAAATCAAAGGTGAACTGGACCATCATGGAGCGGTTTATTCTTCAATGTCCGGGAGTGGGAGCAGTGTTTACGGTCTCTTCGCAACGGGAGAAGAGGCCAGAGGTGCGCTTGACGCGATCAGCGCAAGACATAGATTACAGGCGGCGGATATCACCCCTCCGTCGCTGTAATGCTGTAAACTCCTCTTAATTCTTAACCATATCGCAAAGTTCCAGCAACGCAATGTTAACGTTGCTCTCATATTTTAATGCATGAATCCAAGAACCACTA
>JAKASW010000193.1 GCA_021818875.1 Bacteroidota bacterium | reverse complement strand
TGACTCTATCTTCGTCCGAATCAGTTCTAGCACTTCTCGGCACTCTGCTCATCGGCACGCTCGCGGGGAGTTACCCGGCCTTGTTCTTTTCCTCGTTCAAGCCGAGCCCGATCCTACGCAAAGAGCCGCTCTTGAAACCGGGAAAGTCTGATCTGAGAAAAGTATTGGTCGTGATTCAATTCTCAATAGCTGTTTGCATCGTCATCGCGACCATTGTAGCGAGGGGACAACTGACCTTTTGCTGAATCTCCATCCTTGAACTTGAACTACCGGCAAACTATGTTGACCATGTTCACGCCGAAGTAGTGATGCCTTCTGCAAAGCAATTCGGATATCTGTTAAGTACACCATGATGGAGTAAGACGTGAAGAAGTTGTTCGTCATAGTCATACTATGTTCCACTATCTCAGCAGCACAGTCGTTGAAAAAGGGGCAAGGTGCCGGGTATGATCAAGGACCGGAAGTATCCGCCGGATTGAATTCGCTTAACGAAATGGTCGCTAATTTGAATTTGTCTTCTCCATGTCCTTCCGTGGTTTTCAGAAGATCACAAACGATTTCTACTCAACCTAAGCTTACGGGCAATCTTGCCGTTGATCTCTTTGCTTCAGATTCTTCCGTCAACATTCACAAGGATCACAATATAGAAACTCGCGATGCTTTAAAAGCGGGTCTATTTTCTCTTCTGATACCCGGCGCCGGCCAGATCTATAATGGTGGTACGGCCAACTACATCAAAGCAGCCGGATTTCTTGCTGTGGAGGCTGCGGGCTGGATCGTGAACACAGTTTGGAATAACAAGGGGAATGCCCAAACTGCATCATTTCGTGCCTTCGCCGACTCGCATTATAGCGTTGTCAGGTATGCACAGTGGCTGCAGACGCATTATCAGGCTTGGGAGGCGAATGGGATTTCAAATGGCGATGGCACAGGCGGCTCGGTGCAAAATCCGAACCTGGTGAACCAGTATATCAACCAGATGTACGTCTTGAACAACGAGCCACCATGGCAGGAAATAAACTGGTTCGCACTGAACACGGTGGAGAAGGCACTCGGAGGAGGATTCATCTCTCATTGGCTTTTTCCTCGCCCGAACGTTGAGTATTACAAAGAGATAGGTAAGTATCCACAATTTTATGAGGGATGGCAGGGAGGAGATGGGTTTGCGGCTCCTCCACTCTCCGATTCGACCCAGGTACAGCTTACGGCTTGGGCCACCCCTCAGAGCGAGCTATTCTATTATGGGCAGCAGCGCGCGCTCGCTACTCATCTTTATACAGTTGCATCGGTGGCCCTTTTTGCTATTCTCGCGAACCATTTCGCTTCTGCTATAGAATCCGCACTATGGGCTCACGGACACGAGAAAAGAATCCTTACAAGTGTAAACCTGTCTCCGTTGCCCGATGGATTAGGCTACCAGACTGAGTTACAGGTTTCATTCCGATTTTGACAATCCCATCTTTCACCCGAATTGGTCCTTCGTACGGAGTCCGTGAACGAAATTCACTAGCCGTTTCTGAAAAATAATTCCGAGCAAAAACAAAACAGTGGCAACAGCACCGACAATTATGACTGGTCTGTAGTCTCCAGCACCAAGTTCTGCACCCATGTACGCCGATCCCAATATGCCCGGGAAACGCGCTATGGATGTGACTATGATGAACTTGTTTGCTTTTATTGGAGTGAGTCCTGCCAGGTAGGTCAGAACATCTTTCGGGATGCCCGGAATCAGAAAGAGGACGAAGAGTACAATCTCCGCTCTCTGGTCGTTGACGAGGAAACCGAACCTCTTCATCTTTTCGATCGAAACGAAAGTCTCAACAGCGGGATAGCCGATAAGTCTTACTCCCGCGAAAACGATTACCATTCCGATGACGACTCCTACTTCCGTGTACAGAGTTCCCAGTATAGTCCCGTATACATAACCACCGATCATCTGGATTACCTCGCCGGGTATCGCAGCGATGATGACATGAATAACCTGGAGCAGCATGTAGAACAGGATTCCGCGGGCACCGTACGATCTTATTCTGTCGGCTACCATGGCAGCGAACCGTTGCGGATGCCTCGACATGAACTCGATCTGTGGCAGGAAAGCGAAAGTTATTGCCGTTACTATGAGAATGAGCAGGAATAGTGGAACAAGGCTCAGGAGTTTTTTCCGGCGATCTTCATTTCTCATTTCGAATAAGTGCACGACAGGTACAGTATACTGCAATAAGGTTCCGTATCCAATAGAACAGAAGCTTGTTCACGAGGGACCTGGAAAAGTGACCGGGGAGAGATATTTGATTTACCCCCGCGGTATCTAAAAAGAGATGCCCCGCCTTCAAGCGGGGCTTGTTGTTAATCGGAAAAACTTTTCGTTCTCAGCAGCCCGGCATTCTTTCTCCACAACTGCTTACGGCTTTTCCCGGAGCGGCGTCATCTTTCAACGAACCGAATGTACGCCCAGGTTATGAGCCATGAATGTGAGCACATCTGCTGCCTGCGCAATTCGCTTGTCAGTTGGCATGTAATTGTGACTTGTCTTGGTCTCCACCCGGATCAATATCGGATTGTCGCACGCCTGGTCGTGCTGCATCGTGGCCGTGAACTTGTAAGAATGACTCGGTACAACCCGGTCATCGTAGTCGGCCGTCGTTACTATTGTGGGGGGATAACATATACCCGGATGAATATTCTGGACTGGTGAGTACTTGATTAGCCATTGAAATGCGACAGAATCGTCGGAGGATCCGTACTCCGGTACCCAGCCTACGCCCGCAGAAAACTTTTGGTAGCGCAGCATGTCCATCACACCGGCGCCCGCATAGACTGCGCCGAACAGATCGGGCCTTTGTGTTTCGCAAGCTCCGACCAACAATCCACCGTTTGAATATCCTTCAATGCCGAGCTTTGGAGTCGAGGTGTATTTCTGTCTTATGAGATACTCGGCAGCGGCGATGAAGTCGTTGAAAACGTTTTGCTTCTTTCCGAGCATCCCAGCATGATGCCACGCCTCGCCGAATTCGCCGCCTCCACGAATGTTTGCCACTGCATAGATTCCGCCCATCTCCAGCCATACTGCAGTAGTCGGACTAAAAGACGGCGTGATGCTGATGTTAAATCCACCATATCCATAAAGCAGTGTCGGGTTCTCGCCATCCAGCTTCGTCCCTTTCTTCATGGTGATGAACATCGGCACGCGGGTACCATCCTTTGAATGATAGAACACCTGCTTGGTTACGAAATTTATCGGGTTGAAATTGACGTGAGGAGCATGGAAAGCTGCTGTCCGGTCAGTCTTGAAGTTGTAGCGGAACACCGTAGTCGGATAAAGGAACGACGTGAATGCATAATAGAGATCAGGCGTATCGTTCCGGCCGCTCATTTCACCGACAGTGCCGAGGCCTGGGAGTCTCAGTTCTCCTTCATGTTTACCGCTCAGAGAATAGAAGTCTACTTCGCTTTTTGCATCGACGAGGTAATTGGCTACGATATGCCCGCCGGCGAGAAGAGATCCCTCAATTACATTTCCAGACTCAGGGACTATGGTCTTCCATGCTTTGGGATCAGGATCGCTAATGTTGAATGAAACAATTTTCCGGTTCGGAGCATCTAAAGTCGTCTGCAGATAAATCGTCGTTCCAACATTCCCGATCGGATAATATTCGGCGTTGTCTTTCTTGAATAAGGCCTTCACCGGAGAGGAGAGATCGGGGTGCATCGGATTCTTAAGATCAATATAAAGGAGTTTATCTCTTGACTCGGTTCCTTTGTTCAATATGATGAACAGGTAACGTCCATCTTCGCTCACGCTGGCGCCGACATACCAGCCAGGATAGTCCTTGAGGTCGTAGAAGAGTTTATCCTCGCTCTGCGGCGTTCCGATCCTGTGGTAGTACAATTGCTGTCCGATTGCCTCCGACATCAACGCCTGTCCTTTCTTCGGCTCCGGGAACCGTGAGTAAAAATATCCCGCATTGTCGTTTGTCCAGGAAATGCCGGAGAACTTCACCCAGTGGACCGTGTCAGGGAATACCTTGCCGGTCCTGACATCCAGGACATGGAACTCCTCCCAATCGGCACCGCCTTGAGATAAGCCATAGCATAAATACTCACCGTTTGGCGATGCCTGGTATTCAAGGAGTGCAATGGAACCATTTGGAGACAACTTGTTTGGGTCAAGCACGAGTCTTGGCTTCGCTGCAGCGGATCTTTGAAGATATACAGGGCTTTGATTTTGCAGCCCGGAGTTCTTGCTATAGAATACAGTGTCGGGTTTTCCAGACACCGGCTCGCCTTCGCTCGGCACGCCGACCTTCTCGTAATTCCAGGTCTGGGTAATTCGCTTGTTGATCCACTTTCGTATTGGAATTTTGTCCAGATACCTGAAGGTGAGTTTGTTTTCCGCCTCAACCCATTTTTCCACTTCGGGGCCGTTTTGGTTTTCCATCCATCGGTACGGACCTGGTACCCTGGTTCCGAAGTAATCCGTTACTACGGAGTCCCGGCGCGCTACAGGATACTTTATCTTCTGACCCTTGGCAGTAATTGGAAGCAGCGTCATGGTAAGTACAAGAAAGTAAAAGATGGTAAGTTTTGCAATCATATTATTAGCTCCTTGCATTCCAATGGTGAAATTCGGCTTTAATACGGCATGGCGCTACAGGCATTGCAAGTGCCGATTTCTGGAACCCGCCGTGCCATGGTGTTGTTATACTTGCGAAAAGGAGAATCCTATGAAGAAAGTTGCCCAAGACCTGGGGAAGCTGATACTAAGACTCATGGTGGGTGGATTGTTGATTTTCCACGGTATCTCAAAACTGATTCACGGAGTGGCGTGGATGGCCGGTCCACTTAATGCTTATCATATGCCGTTCTTTATAGCATACGGCGTGTATATCGGCGAAGTCGTCGCTCCGATACTCGTCATCCTTGGAATTCTAACCAGGGTTTCGGGGCTCGTAATTTCGTTCGATCTCCTGATGGCGTTCGTTCTGGTTTCTCACGCTAGGATGTTTACACTGAACCCTGCAGGTGGCTGGGGCCTGGAACTCGATGCTTTCTATTTTCTGTCCGGAATCGCGGTCTTTCTGCTCGGAGCCGGGAGGTACAGTCTCGCCGGGGCAAACGGGAAATGGAATTAGGCGGCGACAAAAGTGTGAATAGACTCTTTCTGGATGTCAGGACGCCGCCGGTTCGCCGAATCAAACGGAAAGCCGTTCGAATTTGGGTTGACACTTTCGAAGTATCCGAATGATTTAGGTCTGTAATCTCACACCTCGCCATCGTTCCGGCTAATGCCATCACGATGGCTGGGAATACTGCGGGAGAGGGAGCCAGGTTGCTGCTCTGTAATTCCCGCTGCGATTTACTTCACAGCAGATGGGATTTTGCCGGTCCCGCATCTCTTGCGAAGTACATCCTGAAAAATCTTGCTCTCCATCCTACAAATTTGTCTCAGACCCCTGCGCAGATGGCAAATGGAATTAGTCGAAAACAGTATGTAACTTGTCCGCTAGAGCAGCGTAAACTCTTTCAGTTGAAAATCAAACGAAGGTCAATTAGTAGTGGAGTCTCTTCAACTATAAAAGAAAACCAAATCAGTTGATAAAAGTCGATCGACTCACCAAAAAATTTCCCGAAGTCACTGCGTTGCGAGAAGTATCACTGGAGATTCCAGAGGGCGAATTTTTCGGTCTTCTAGGACCGAACGGCGCTGGTAAAACCACCTTGATGAGTCTGCTCGTCGGCTACCTTGACGCCGACGACGGACAGATTTCAATCGACGGGGAAGTTGTTCGACGGGACAAACTGGATTTGAGAAAACACATCGGCTTCGTTCCACAGTCGTTGGCGCTTTATGACGAGATGTCCGCACTTCAGAACCTGGAGATGTTCGGAAAGCTCTTCGGTATTCCGTCCCGAGAGCTGCATAAGCGAATTGAGGAGAAGCTCGATTCGGCGGGGCTTTTTGAAAGGCGGAAGGACAAGGTCAAGACTTTTTCGGGCGGTATGAAACGGCGGCTGAACATCATAGCCAGCATGCTCCATGACCCGGGCATCCTTCTCTGCGATGAACCGACCGTTGGGGTTGATCCCCAGTCCCGCAATGCGATATTTGAATTCCTCGAAAGGCTCAACAAGCAGGGGAAGACGATCGTCTATACGACTCACTATATGGAAGAGGCCGAGCGCCTTTGCAGTCGCATCGGTATTATCGACCACGGGACGATCATAGCTCTCGGAAGCGTAGATGAACTCTTGAGTAGACTTCCCTACGATGAGACGATCTCGATCATGAAGAACCCGTCGACCAGGGAATGCCTTCCGGTGTTTCAATCCTTCGGCACTCTTACCGAAGAGGATGACCATTACGAGTTGAAACCGTCGGATGGATTTGCTCTTTCGAATTTCTTTGCGAAGGTTGAATCCAGCGGTCTGAAATACCAGTGGATCGAGCTGCATCGTCCGACGCTTGAAGCCCTGTTTCTCCAATTGACGGGAAGGAGACTAAGAGACTGAAACCTACGCTTCAGCTTTTCTGGAATTCGACCAGGTTGTTCCTGAGTGACAGGATGGCCGTTCTCCTGACTTTCATCGTTCCTCTGGTGCTGATGTTTATTTTCGGGTCGATATTTAACGGTGGAAACTCGGGGCCAACAGGAATTCCCATTGCCGTTCTGAACCAGAGCAAATCGGATGTTGCCGGGAAGATCGTCTCAACGCTCGACACTATGGAAGCATTTCAGATGGTCGATTCGGTCAAAAATGCCGCCGGTAATATTGTACCTTTCGACACGACTTCCATGAAGGAATATGTCATAAGCGGCAAGGCGACGGCAGGGATTGTATTTCCACCCGATGCGTACACCGACACGTCGACGGCACTTCGCTTGAAATTCTATTACGATCCGAAAAACGAAATAGAGATGCAGATGGTGTCTGGATTGGTTCGGCAGGCGGTGTTCAGCAACTTTCCATCGATCATGGCACAGAGCGGTTTGCGACTCGCGAATAGATATCTCGGCTCAGATTCCGGCTCCGAATTCAACAAAGGTCTCGCCATCCTGGTACATAAATACTTCAGGCTGGACACGGCTAACTTCCTCAATCCAGGCAAATGGATGTCATACGGTGGACGAACAGACACTGCGAGGGGCAGGGGGAATTTTATGAGCAACTTTGTCCGCATCGACAATGAACAGGTGGTCGGCGAAAACGTGAAGAACCAATGGGCAACCAGCACTATCGGCGGGTGGGCGCTGACTTTTCTTTTGTTTGCCGTAACGGCTTCTTCATCATCATTGTTCGATGAGAGGAAATCTGGTGTGATGCTGAGGTTACTGACCTCGCCCGTTTCGCGCGTTCACATTCTCTGGAGCAAATACCTGTTCAATATGTGTCTCGCTATCGTCCAGCTCGTATTTATGTTCGTGGTCGGGTGGTTGATGTTCCAGGTAGATATTTTTTCCAACTTTCTTAACCTGATGCTCATAATCATTTCGGCGTCGATAGCATGTACCTCGTTCGGAATGCTTCTCGCTGCGGTATCGAAGACGCGGCAGCAGGCTAACGGACTTGGAACGCTTCTTATCCTGACGATGAGCGCAATCGGAGGTGCGTGGTTCCCGACCTTCCTCATGCCGTCCGCACTTCAATCGTTGAGCAAACTGACCTTTGTGTA
Organism: Bacteroidota bacterium; assembly: GCA_021818875.1. GTDB lineage: Bacteria > Bacteroidota > Ignavibacteria > Kryptoniales > JAKASW01 > JAKASW01. The sequence continues at coordinate 712 of JAKASW010000193.1, read as the reverse complement.
TTGGGCAATGGAAGGATTCCTTGAGGTGCTCTGGCGGGGAGGAGGAACTGTAAGTATTCTTCCTCACATCGGGATTCTCCTCGGTATGGCCGTCGTCATAAACCTGGTGAGTATCTGGAGATTCAAAAAGGGAGATATTTTTTCTTAGACTATGAAAATTCCAATTTATCAAATCGATGCCTTTACGGACGAGCGATTTCGCGGAAACCCGGCTGCCGTCTGCATATTGCAGGAATGGTTGCCTGATGAACTACTACAATCCATTGCGGCTGAGAACAATCTTGCAGAGACTGCTTTCGTCGTGGAGAAGAACGGGAGCTGTGAACTTAGATGGTTCACTCCTGAAGTGGAGGTTGATCTGTGCGGTCATGCCACACTCGCCACGGGCTTCGTGTTCAAAGAGCACCTTGACTATCCGGGTGACGAGATAACATTCAAAACTCAAAGCGGGTTGCTGAAGGTAGAATATGGAGGCAACATGTTGTCTCTTGTCTTCCCTGCCAGACCAGGGACTCCATGCGAGCCCACCGAGCTGCTTCTCGAAGGCTTGAGAGTAGAACCGGTCGAGACCCTGAAATCAAGGGACTACCTGGTAATCTTGCCTACGGAAGATGCAGTGAAGAGAGCGGATCCTGATTTTGCAAAACTGAAAAAGGTGGATGCTTTGGGCGTGATAGTTAGTGCACCGGGCGAGAGTGTCGACTTCGTGTCG
>JAKASW010000192.1 GCA_021818875.1 Bacteroidota bacterium | reverse complement strand
TATGGACCAGAGATGTTGATATGATTTTCTGATAACCGTTATCGACGCCGTCGAAGAAATTCTTCAAACTGGCTTTCAGCCTGCCCATATATTTTTCGGGATCGGTCCCTTTTTCCGATTCGGGCCTTATTATTTTATAACAGAGCAGGGGAGTGACGGTACGCGAGACAAAGAAAGAAGCGAAAAGGGCAACGCTAATTGTAAGCACTAATGGCATGAACAAAAGCTTAGCAATGCCGGAGAGGAAAATAACGGGCAAGAAGACTATCACCGTGGATAAAGTCGAAATGAAGACAGGACCGGCTACTTCTAAAGCAGCGTCTAACGTTGCCTGCATCCGACTGACGAGGGATGTTCCCATGAGGTCGAAGTGCCTGCTTATGTTCTCAAGCTCCACTATTGAATCATCTACCATTCTGCCTACGCCCAGTGCTAATCCTCCGAGCGTCATTATATTGAGAGAGTTGGCACTGAACCTGAAGAAAATAAACGTAACAAGTATCGAGAGCGGGATTGCAGTGAAGACCACGACGGCACTTCGAAAGTCTCTTAAGAAGAGGAGTATCACTATTGTGGCCAGGAGCGCACCGACAATCGCCTCCTGCTCCAATCCGCTGACCGATTGCTCAATGTATGTTGCTTGATTGAAAGCTACGGATGATTTAACTGATTTCGGAACGCCCTGTAGTTTCGGAAGTTCTTTTATTATCTCGTTCACAACCTGCACAGTATTTGCGTTAGGTGATTTTTGCACCCTGAGAACGACGCCGTTTTTCCCGTTTACTCTGAGAACTTCAGTCAGCTCCTGGTAAGAATCCTCCACCTTGCCGACGTCGCCGACGGTTATTGGGTCGCCATGCACGTCCTTGATGACAATGTTCTCCATCGGTTTAACGAGATTGAACTGGCTATTGGTGGTAAGGGTGTAATCGTAGAAGCCTGTCTTCAAATCTCCGGACGGAAGAATCAGGTTTGAATTTGCGACGGCGCTTGTCACAGCCTGGAGCGGAATATTGAGGGCGTCAAGTTTGTTCCGGTTGATAAGAATATTGATCTGTCTGATTTTCCCGCCCATGACTGCAGCCTGAGCTACTCCCGGAAGGTGCTCTAGCTGCGGCTCGATGACGTTGTAGGCGAGATTATAAAGAGCACGTCCTCCCAGGTTGCTGCTCAGGACGACAGTACAGACCGGTATGTTTGATATATCAAATTGAAGAGCGATTGGCTGCTGCACACCTGGAGGCAGAAGTTCCAGTTCTCTATTAATCTCTTGAATAATAGAAACTAGACCAACGTCGGTATTCGTTCCCCAGTTGAAATAGCAAAAGAGTTGGGAAACTCCTTCACGGGTCCTGGATTCCACATAACTGATATCGTTTGTGCTACTGACAGCTCGCTCCAGCGGAACAGTTACAGATTGTTCCATGTCGATCGGTGAAGCACCGTTGTAGTACGTTATGACGGATATTACCGGTATCTGTATGTTTGGAAGCATGTCGATCGGAAGCTGGAGGAATGACACCAACCCCAATACGAAAATTGCTATTGATCCCATCAGGGTAGAGATGGGATACTTAAGTGCGAGTCTGGTTAGCCACATATACTCGCCCCGCCCCTTTCACTTACCCGCAGTCCCGACATAGATAACAGATCTGCTGCGGCTTCTCTTGAAACAAACTTCAACATTTCTCTTTCTTTCTATCCAACGCGGGCTGAAGCCGCTGGACACCCGCATTGAAGATTATCTTTATAAGACTAATTTATTATGTAAATATAGACGGATCAGGAGCCTTCTTGTTTTATCTCTCTCTTAAATCTTTCTTCAAAGACCGTGTATAAGGTCGGAACGAAAATCAATGTCAGGAATGTGGAAACCGTCAGACCGCCGATAACCGCAATCGCCAAAGGCGCCTGCGATCTGTCGCCACCCATTCCCAATGCCATTGGAAGGAGGCCGAGGACTGTCGCGAGAGAGGTCATCAAAATGGGACGAAGCCTTGTTCTGCCTCCGAGCGTAACAGCTTCGTGAAGTTCGACGCCCCGCTTTCTAAGGCGGTTGATATAGTCAATCAAGAGTATCCCGTTTGATACGACAATGCCGACCATGACGATTACTCCCTCGAATGAAGTGACCGAGAGGGTCGTACCCGTCAGGAACAGTGCCCACACAACTCCAGCCATGCCAAGCGGTACGGTGAACATGATGATAAAGGGATCGACAAGCGACTGGAATTGAGATGCCATCACCATATAGACCATGACGATGGCCAGTAACAGGGCAAGCGCAAGTGATGCGAAAGTACTCTTCTGTTGCTCGATATTTCCGCTCTGGACCACCTGGAACCCTGTTGGAACTTTTATCCCATCCAGCTTTTTCTGAATGTCAGCAGAAACGCTGCCGAGGTCCCTGCCTGTCACGTTCGCTGTTACGTCAATGATCCTTTGCTGGTACTTCCTGTTGATCTGTACCGGCGTATTTGTCATTATTGTCTTTGCAATATTTCCCAGTTCCACGGTCCGCCCGCCCGCTGCGGGAACCATCAGCTTGCTAACGTCGTCGATGTTGTCCCGGTCTGTCGAATCAAGGCGTACCAGGATATTGTACTGATTACCGGTTACCGGGTCGGTGTATTGAGTAGCCACCGCACCGTCGATTGCGGTTGCTACGGTATTTGCAACGTCGGCCACGTTCACTCCCAATGCACCAGCCTTATCTCGATCAACCACAACCTTGAGCTGCGGCATGTTGGGATCCATGCTGATTTGCGCATCAGTTGCCCCCGGGGTTGACCTGACGAGATTTAGAATTTGGTGAGCGAGACTCATACCAGTATTATGGTTATATCCCATGATTGCAACATCGATGGGCGCATTCGAGCCAAAATTCAGTAGGAACGTCATGAATCCGCCCGGCGTCAGGAATATCCGAGCGCCAGGAAGAGCCATTAGGTGGGGCCGAACAGCATCCATTATCTCCTCTTGAGAACGTTTTCTCTGCGTCGGGTCCACAAGTTGTACCTGGATGTTTGCAGCATAAGTTCCGGGATTGCGGCTAAACAGGCTGCCGCTCTTTTCGCTCGGGACTCCAATGTCGGAAATTATCTGTGTTGTCTCAGGGGCATACTTCCTTATTGTTTGCTCAACCTTCGCAACATACTTTTCGGTTTCCTCGATTCGTGTGCCTACCGGCAGCTTTACTGACACCGAGAACTGGCTTTCATCGGTTTTAGGAAAGAATTCCGTTCCCACAAACTTGAAGAGGGCAAAGGATAAAACAGCGAAACCAGCGACTCCGAAAATAACCTGCTTCTTGTGCGTGAGTGCAGTGCCTACTATTCTTTGATAAGAATTGTCAAGCTCCTCAAAGAAATTTTTAGAGCTTAGCTTGAGTCTGTCGATAAACTTCTTTGAATCCGGATCGGTTTCTGTTTCAGGTCTAAGGACTTGATTGCAAAGCAAAGGTGTAACTGTTCGGGAAACGAAGAATGAGCCGAAAAGAGCCACAGTGATTGTTAGAACTAGCGGCATGAAAAGCAGCTTTGCAATTCCCGAGAGGAAGATGACCGGCAAGAAGACTATTACAGTCGAGAGGGTGGAAATGAAAATCGGTCCCGCAACCTCCAACGCAGCATCCAGGGTTGACTGAATCTTGCTTACGCCGGTTTTGCCCATCAGGTTGAAGTGTCGTGTTATGTTCTCTAGCTCCACGATAGAGTCATCCACCATCCTGCCGACACCAAGTGCGAGTCCTCCAAGAGTCATTATGTTCAGAGAGTTGCCGCTAAATCTGAAAAAAATGAATGCTACAAGTATGGAAAGGGGAATTGCCGTGAACACTACAAGGGCACTTCTTATATCTCGCAAAAAGAGGAGGATAACGATCGTTGCGAGGAGCGCTCCCAATGCAGCTTCCAGCTCCAGGCCGTTAATGGATTGTTTGATGTACGTGCTCTGGTCGAATGCGACGGAGGATTTCACCGACGTGGGGACTCCCTGAAGCTTCGGAAGCGCATCCATCACCTCTTTAACCACTTGGACTGTGTTGGCGTCAGGGGATTTTTGAACCCTCAGAATAATACCGTTCTTTCCGTTTACACGGATATTCTCTGTTACTTCCTGGTACGAATCCTCAACTCTGCCTATGTCGTTGATGCGTATAGGGTCGCCATTTACTACGGACACCACGATGTTTCCCATAGGCTTAACGAGATTGAATTGGCTTTCCGTGGTCAGAGAATAATCATAGACGCCAGTCTTCAAATCACCTGACGGGAGGATAAGATTTGAATTCGCTACCGCATTTGTGACAGCCTCTATCGGGATATTTAGTGCTTGCAGCTTGCTTCTGTCGACGATAACATGAATTTCCCTTATCTCACCTCCTGTGACTCCAGCTTGTGCGACGCCCGGCAAATGTTCAAGCTGGGGCTCAATCACGTTGTATGCGAGATCATATAGGTCACGCGGGTCCATGTCACTGCTGAGGACAACTGTGCAGACCGGCAAATTGCTCAGGTCAAATTGAAGGGCTACTGGTTGGGAAACTCCCGGAGGCAAGAGCTCCAGTGCTCTGTTTACCTTTTGAATAATATCGACAAGACCTACGTCTGTATTTGTTCCCCAGTTGAAGTAGACCATGATCTGTGACATGCCTTCGCGGGTAGATGACTGAACGTAACTTATGTCATTGGTACTACTCACCGCGCGCTCGAGCGGGACTGTCACCGACTGTTCCATATCGGCCGGGGCTGCACCATTATAAAAAGTAACCACCGACACAACCGGTATCTGTATATTCGGCAGCATGTCAATCGGGAGTTGAAGGAAAGAGACCAACCCAAGGACGAAGATGGCGACGGCGCCCATCAACGTAGAGATAGGGTACTTAAGAGCTAGTCTTGTTAGCCACATTTGTTTATATCACCACCCTGACTGTCGTTTAGCTTCTGATTATTTTGCTACCCGGACTCTCATTCCATCATGGACTACATCATAACCCATAAATACTACTGGATCATTGTCACTCAGTCCGGCAAGTATCTGATCCTGGTTATCGTGAGTGACGCCAATCTTTACGTAGTTCTTGTGCACAATATCGCCTGAGCCGAGCGTATAGACATAACTTCCCGAATCGTCGCTCATGACGACTTGAGTCGGAAGAATCATTGTATTAGCTGCCTTGTCATAGATTAGAGTGACATTGGCAAACATCCCGGGCTTAAGCAATCCGTTCGGGTTGTCAATGTCCACTTCAACGGGCATGGTACGCGTCGATAAGTCGAGCTGTTGACTGATCCGCGTGATCTTTCCGTGAAACACTGTGTTCGGATACGCGTCGACCGATATCTGAGCGTCTTCAACTTTTGGTAAAATCGGAATGTCCTCTTCAAGAACGTTTACGAAAATCTTCACCTTGTTTATATCCGCAAGATAGAAGAGAGTCGAGCTGGAAGAGTTTGTCGAAGCGGTCACATACGTTCCCGGATCAAAGAATCGGCGTGTGACGTATCCGGTGAACGGAGCATCGACACGACAGTAACCAAGTTGGATCTCCGCGTTCTTCAATGTTGCCGAGGCAGCTTGTTCCTGAGCCAGAGCAACTTTGTAGGCAGCCTCCGCATTGTCCAGATCCTGCTTGGCGATGAGATTCTGACTCAGAAGACTCTTGTCCCGTTCATATGTGAGCTTATCATTTTCCATTGTTGCTTCAGCCTGGAGATATACCCCTCTGACCTGCCGTGCATTTTCCGAATAGACAGTGGTATCGATGAGCGCGAGTACCTGTCCTTTAGTCACGAAGCTTCCGATATTCACGTATTCGTCTTCGATGTTGCCGTTGACTCTTGGGAAGATGCTGGCTTCCTGAATTGCATCAATATCTCCTGTGAAAGATAAAGTACGCTCGATGGAACCCTGCTGGGCGGTCGACACCTGCACAACCGGCATCGGACGGAATACTTTTGCTGCCGTGTCAGCGTTGGCTTTTATCCTGACGTATATCAACAATGCTAATATTACGACAACGGTGGTTGCGATTAAATATGTCTTCTTTCTCGTCTTACTCATTTACTATCCCGTCTGTTATCTTGAATCGCGCCGCATTTGCTTAATAAGGGGAACAAATTTGACTTGCTGTTCCGGATTCAGAATGGACTTGATCATTCGCTGGGTCGAGTCGGCTTCTTCCCGGAGCTGAGTGCTGAATTCTTTTCTTATCGCCTGAAATTTCGGATGTGCATGTGCCACGATGGAGTCAAGCTGGGCTTGCTGAGTTCGGGTCAGACCCAGTTCATTCGTCATATAGCTGATGAATCTTGTCTTCCCGAAGTGAGAGTCTCTATCGACAAAATAATAGCGGTCAATCTCATAGCCCGCAAAAGCTCCCGCGATCATTGAGATAATGATGGCCAACCAGAGAGTCCTTTTGCTGATCACTTATTTGCTCCTCATGACAATCTCGAGAACCTGATCGTTCGAAAGACTGGTCTGCTCGACGGAAGTCCTCTCAATGTTTGTGAGACGACCGGCCATTTCTACAGAGGCAACTTTCGGCGCGCCGAACAACTGGATACCCAATATTGCGATTGCAACCATGGTCGCAAGACTTATGAGAATGTCCTCGAAAGCAATCTTGATTTCTCGGATCGGTTTGATTTGTTCTCTCTGATGAAGTGACCGCAGCACATTGTAATTGAATCTCTCATCAAGCGGGAACTGGTATGCGAAGTTCAAGGAGTCCCTGAGGTTAGCGATCTCTTGCACCTCAGCGCCGCAGAAGCTGCAGGTGGAGAGGTGGTTACTAAACTCCTTGATCTCAGAGTCATTTAGTTCGCCGTGGACAAATCCATCGGCGTACTGCGAATAGTGGCAACTATTTTCCATAGTTCAGCCTCGTAGTTAATTTGTCACGTAGTACTTGCCTTGCACGGAACACTCTCGTCTTGGCGGTGCCCACACTGATATTAAGAAGCTTCGCGATCTCGGTATAACTTAGTTCGTCTATTTCTCTCATCGTGACGGCAGTCCGGAGAATCGGTGGCAGGCTTTGCATCTCTTCTCTCACTATCGTGATAGTTTCTTCCGTGTCAAAAACGCTAACGGGGTCGACTGAAACTTCGTCCCTGACCTGCTCATCAGTGCTGGTATCATCGTTCTTACCGAAAACCTCCGAGAAGTTGAACATCTGCTTTATCTGCTTTCGTCTTATCTCGTCCCGGCAAAGGTTTACGGTAATCCGTATCAAATAAGTATAGAATGAGGAATCTCTCCTGTATCTATCGATGGAATTAAAAGCTCTGATGAACGCTTCATGTGAAACTTCCTCGACGTATTCCTTGCCGAGAATAGAGTATACAGTTGCTGAAACCTTTGCTTTGTATAGACTGACAATCTCACTGAACGCGATCTCGTCACGCTTAAGAGCTCGGTCGATGAGTTCCTTCTCTTTAATTCGTTTGTCTTCATGACTCGCTGGAATAGACGAATTTGAGCCGGTGCGGTTCAATTTTTCTGTCATAATTTTTGCATTGATAATTTTGCTTACTGCCGGTAAATTTGCAACCGTTATGGACCTGAAAGTGAATCAATTGACCAAGATATTCGGATCTACGAAAGCCGTAGCCGATGTTTCTTTTGAAATAAACGAGCCTAGCGTTGTCGGATTTCTGGGACCTAACGGTGCAGGGAAGACGACGACAATGAGGGTTATCACCGGTTACTTGACCGCAAACGGTGGAAGCGTGACAATCGATGATGATGTCGTAACCCCTGAAAACCACCTGATTCGATCTAAGATCGGCTACCTGCCGGAAAGCAATCCTCTTTACACAGAACTCGAAGTCCACGAGTATTTGAAGTTTGCCGGGGAGCTGTCCGGACTGACGGCGGCCCAGACAAGAGAACGGCTGGGCTTCGTCGTTGATAGGTGTGGGCTGAAGGAAGTCCTGTATGAACCGATTTATCGCTTATCAAAGGGTTACAAGCAACGTGTCGGACTTGCTCAAGCAATAATTCATGATCCAGATATTCTGATTCTTGACGAGCCGACCTCGGGACTTGACCCGAATCAGGTTGTTGGAATCCGGGATCTCATCTCTGAGCTGGCACAGAAAAAATTCGTGGTTCTTTCGACTCATATCCTGTCCGAGGTACAGGCTCTCTGCAACAGGGTGCTGATCATAAACAGAGGAAAGCTGGTCCTTGATGCGACGGCTGAAGAGCTCCAGCATAGTGGCACGGCAAATATCGAAGTGAGAGTGAAGGCAAACGATACGGTCGATTCCGTCAGGGAGAAGTTTGAAAACGGCCTTCGGCCTAGGAAGCTGTCCGCCGAGAAATCGGATGGCAATATTTCACTGCAGCTCGGGTTGGAAGATACAGATGAAAACAGGGAAAAGGTATTTGACCTGTGTGTA
>JAKASW010000191.1 GCA_021818875.1 Bacteroidota bacterium | reverse complement strand
CGAGGAAAGGAATTTCTCAATAATCTCCCAGGCGAGTTCGTTACCTATCACTCTGCCGCCGAGGCAAAGGACGTTGATGTTATCATCTTCCACTCCCTGATGTGCAGAGAATGAATCGTGTATGAGTGCGGCGCGGACCTTCTTCACCTTGTTTGCCGCTACCGAAGCCCCGACTCCACTTCCGCAGATCGCAATTCCCCTCTCTATCTCACCTGAATCGACGGCAATCGATAGAGGCAACACATAATCGGGATAGTCATCATCCGGAACAAGTCTCTTCGCACCGAAATCAACCAATTCATATCCATTCTTCTTCAGACGAACAGAGATATCCTCTTTGAGTGAGAATCCGCCATGGTCACATGCAACTCCGATCCGCATAAATGGTCTCCTTTACTTTTTGCCACGCCAGTAATGAAGAACGCGTGAAAAATTCCAGATGGGTTTAATGCCCATCGGATCACATACAATTGAACAACTTTGTGTACCATGAAATCGATCCTTCCACAAGTCCTGAATCGAAATGGTAGTATTATGACAACAAATGATGAACGACTTACGTTTCTCGTCGAAAAGCGAAAAGGCCCGGCAGATGTTGCCGGGCCTTAGTAACCTCACATATAAGCCGCGACTGCTTCAGTAGCTCACGGTAAGAGTGAACGTGCCCGAATATGATCCGGGAGTCTGGTTACTGGGGATCGCCCCTATGTCGCCGCCAAGCCATAAAAAGTAATTACCCGCACTTCCGTTTGATCCTGTGAGACTAACGGTAGATCCTGTTGGAACCTCAGTCGACGAAGACTGAGAACTGGATGAGCTAGCGCCATAAACGCTAGGAGTAAAATCGAGGGTGTTTGTGCCCGGGCCACTTAATGTTGTTGCCGCGTACGTGACTTTAACGTTACTGGCGCCATTGCCGGTAATCGTGTACATTACCGAGCTACTTTGAGCGGTGATAGCAGGAGGAGTTGTGCCGGCGACCAAGCTGCCGAAATTCAGTGGTCCCCCCGAAACTGTCACTTTCAGGCCCTGCAGAACGGTTGCCTCCACGGTCACACTCTGGCTTGCGCTGGTCTGAGCAAATAGCGGTACTGTCATTGCCATCAAAAGTAGGGCTGCGCCTGACAAGACTTTTGTCGAAAGCTTTGACCATCCATTACGCCACCGCGTTCCTTCACGAAACGAATAACTCGTCCGCAGGTGAGATAGAGGCGTTTTGGAAGTATAGTGCTGCATGTTCACCCCTACAGCACAATCGGCGTGCCACTAGCAAGTCTTAAATCAACTGAATCTCAGACATAATCTCAGCACAGAAATACATAGATTACGAATTCGTAACACGGAATATCTAAAACAACTCAAACCTATCTGCACATCCGAATCAATATGCCTGGAGCGGTTGTTAACGGCATTCCTTGCGAAAAGGAGGCAATCGATACCCCGGTGAATCGTTCCCTCGCCTGCTTACTGCAATCCCTCAGATATTCTGATTCATCATTCTTCCCCATAACGTCCAATGAGGCTCCTAATCTAGAGCAACAGCCCAAACCCGATTATCAGTCGGTTTGCACTGATGTTCAGGTATGTCGTCCCGAGAAGGGTGTTCCCTTCGCGAAAGCTTTGATATAGGTATTCAACCCTCAAGTCCCCTCTCCCACCGAGCACCATCACTTTGATGCCTACTCCAGCGTTAATCAATTTCACACCGGTGGAAGTTATGTGGCCCGGGATTCTCTCCATCGGCTGATAAAAGGGGACTCCGTTTCCGACGCCGTAGCCTGCTTCCACAAAGGGTACGACAGGCCAGTAGCCCATTCCAAAGCTGTATGAAAGATTGCCGCTAAGATTGAACGCCGGAGATCTTCCTTTAGCTGCTCCAACGAACAATTCCGGCTCTATCGAAAAACCGGAACCCAATATCGGATAAAAACCCGGCTGAATAGCCAGTGAGAAGTAACTCTGTGACGCACCTTTCTCTGTGTAGGAGTTTGCATCGGTCGACAAAGACAATTCCCATCGTGGAAGGAAGCCCTGACAGAAAGCAATCGTCGGAAATAGTACGATTATTAAGAGTGATTTTTTCATCCTCATCTCCTCATATTGTTCCATACTAAGAACACGGTGCCACTGACCAAGCTGGCGAAGTAATTATGACAGATATATATAATGGTGTTTAAAGAGAGAAGCAACACGTGGCTTATCTTTTGAACCATTTCTTGATTCGTCTTAAATTCTATTTGATTTGTGGATCCCAAGAATTGTCAATCACAAGGAACGGAGAACGAGCAATGGCACAGCAGTCCAGGCGTTATTTGTCGGTCAGTATTTTGGCCGTGTTAACGGGACTTCTATTCTTTGGAGGCGCGCCTAAGACTCGAGATGGCACACCGCTTTATAAGGATCCATCGGCTTCTGTGGAGAAGAGAGTGGATGACCTGCTTGGAAGGATGACGCTTCAGGAAAAGATCTCAATGCTCGGGGGAACAGGATTTACAACGACTCCTATTCCGCGTCTCGGAATCCCACCACTAAGAATGACCGACGGGCCGGTAGGCGTGCGAAGAGGAAAGGCCACTGCATTCCCATGCGGAACATGCCTTGCTGCGACCTGGGACACGTCCATGATCTATGAAGTGGGACAAGCCATCGGCGAGGAGGTCAGAGGCAAAGGACTGGACGTAATTCTCGGACCGTGCGTCAACATCGCGAGAATCCCCATGGGCGGACGAACCTTTGAAGGTTATGGAGAAGATCCATACCTGACTTCACGGATGGCGGTAAGCTATATAGAAGGAGTGCAGAGCGAAGATGTCGCTGCAACCATCAAGCACTTCGCCGCCAACAACCAGGAATACGAGAGGGGATTCGTTAACGAAATAATCAGCCACCGGATCCTCAATGAAATATATCTCCCGGCATTCAAGGCGGCAGTCGAAGAGGCGCACGTGATGTGCGTAATGGCGGCCTACAACAAAGTCAACGGAGAGTACTGCACGGAGAACAACTACCTTCTCAATACTAAACTGAAGGATGATTGGGGGTTTAACGGCATCGCGATGTCTGACTGGGGGGCCGTACATAGTTCAATCGCGGTTGCGAACGGTGGACTGGATCTTGAGATGCCGACAGGCCAGTATCTGAACGACAGCACCCTTCTCCCTGCTGTGAAATCCGGAGAGGTTAAGATATCCACGATCGATGACAAGGTACGGAGAATTCTGAGTGTCATGTTTGAGCTTGGACTCTTCGATCATCAACGGGTGCCGGATTCGTCCTTGGTCAATTCACCAGAACATAGACAGGTTGCATACAAGGCTGCAGTTGAAGGAATCGTACTTCTCAAAAATGAAGACAACGTACTTCCGCTGAACTTGAACAAGATAAAATCCATCGCGGTAATCGGACCCAATGCTGCGGAAGCACGAACCGGCGGAGGAGGAAGTGCACTCGTGAATCCGGTTTATTCCGTTAGCCCGCTCGAAGCGCTCGAGGCAAGGCTGAAAGGGAAAGTGAAGATCAATTATGTGGAAGGCGTGAGTCTTCAGAGCCACATCACTCCCGTTGACAGCTCGCTTCTCTATCTTCCGAACGAAAACAAACATGGATTTAAAGTTGAATATTTCGATAACGAAAACTTGACAGGTGAACCTAAAGCATCAGGAGTCGATCATCAAATCTATTTCAATTGGAATGGAGAATCGCCGGTCCCCGGAATCCCGGCAGAGCATTTCTCTGCAAGATGGACCGGAAGGCTGCTGGCCCCCGGCACTGGAACATACATACTTGAAATCGCAAGCGATGACGGCTCCAGGCTCTATGTAAATGACAAACTTGTCATCGACAACTGGGGAAACCATGCCGTACAATACGAGTCTCATCCGATAAGGCTCGAAAAAGGGCGGTTCTACAGAATTAGGATTGATTATTTCCAGGGTATGGGAGGATCCGCATTGATGTTCGGGCTGAAACCGCAGGGGAGCAACATAGACCAAGCAGCCGTCAAGGCCGCGAAGGAATCGGATATTGCCCTCCTTTTTGTCGGGACTTCGGATTACTACGAAACCGAAGGTAAGGACAGAGACAACCTGAGGCTGCCCGTGGACCAGGATAAACTCATTAAGGAAGTTGCCGCAGCTAACAAGAACACCGTCGTGATCAACATAAGTGGTGCACCGGTTGTTATGGACGGATGGGTGAACAAAGTTCCGGGTTTGCTCCAGGCATGGTTCGGTGGGGACGAGGCAGGGAACGCAATCGCGGATATGCTGCTCGGAAAGTACGATCCTTCCGGTAGACTCCCCATAACCTTCCCGAAAAGATGGCGCGATTGCTCCGCTTACGGATCATACAGGAAACAAGACAGCGTATCGGATTACACGGATGGAATATTCGTCGGCTACCGGTGGTTTGACAAAAAGAATATTGCCCCGCTATTCCCGTTTGGATTCGGACTTTCATATACGAAGTTCGCTTACAGCGATTTCAAAATCCTTTCGAATAAGCAGGGCGATGAAAGCAACTACAAAATATCATTTAACATTAAGAACGTCGGCGGGGTTGCCGGAGTCGAGATTCCACAATTATATGTTCATGATACCGAAGAAGGAATAATCGCCCCCGTCAAAGAGCTGAAGCGGTTCGACAGGGTGTCACTACAACCGGGCGAAACGACAACCGTAACATTCGAGTTGACGCAGTCCGACTTCGCCCACTATGATGGTACAGACGAAAAGTGGATCACGCATCCCGGCAAATACCAGGTGATGGTGGGCAGTTCCAGCAGGGACATTCAGCTAAGAGGAGAACTGAATATACAACAATGAGGCACCTAGAAACGCGGCCGAGAACCCCTCTGGAAACCACAAAGACTCAAAGGCTCAAAGAAAAATGTTTGGTATTGGTGTCGTTGTACAACACTTAGTGGCCCAACCTACTGGCCGGCAGGTTGGTGACTTGTCACGAAGTGATGCCTTTGGCAGTGGTTACACTTTTCGGCTGAGATCCCAGGCACATGAGAACACAAAGAAACGGGGACCTATGTTCTCCATGTGCCTAAGTGGTTTTCTTTAATTCTTTTCTTTCCCCGGTCTGAAGATAACGACATATACTGCGCCGAGTACTACCAGCAGGGCCCCCCACCAAATCCCGGCGTGGAGGCCGGCAAGAGCAACATGCTGGGCGCCTTCCGATCCTGAAACTCCGGGCAAGCTGGCAATGAAGATGATAATTCCATATACAAACAGAACTGCCCCGATAAAAAACCATATCGATATTCTTTCGGAGGGTTCCTTTTCCTTCGGATTACTATTCAATTTCTCGTCAGCCATGTTTCCTCCTCACCAGAAAATAATTTGAAGTACGATGAATGCAGCGAGGACCAGTCCTGCCCAGAATATAGGACGCTTAGTCAGGGGAAGATGACCTTCTGAGGGAAGTTCAGTGCATCCTCTAACCAGCCCAACCAGTTCTGACTCCGGCTTAGGTTGAGTCGCATAACTCACGATGACAGTCACAACCACGCAAATGATCCAGGACCACAAACCTCTGTACATATCCTCCGCCATGGCCTTGGCGTCCGGCGAGCCGGCGATTATGGCCAGTGCGCTCGGGTCGATCCTAACCCATACCCACATACCAACCGACGAGACTGTGCCTGCGAGCAACCCCCAGAATCCACCTGCGGCTGTGGCACGCTTCCACAACATTCCAAGAATCACTGTCCCGAATAGCGGTGCGATAAAGAAGCTGAAAAGCGCCTGAACATAGTCCATGATGCTTGCAGCATCCTGGACCAGATACGCAGTACCGATGCTTATGATTACTCCGACGAACGTCGCCCATCGACCGATCCTTACATAATGCGCATCGGGTCGTTCTCTTTTGCTGACTGCGAGGTGGATCGGCTTATAAATATCGTACGTCCAGACGGTAGAAAATGCCGTGACGTTCCCTGCCATCCCGGACATAAAGCCAGCGATCAAAGCCGTTACGCCAAGTCCGAGCAGGCCCGGGCCGAGATAGCGTGCCATCATGAGCGGAAGTATCTCATTATAGCTCTGCGCGCCGGTCACCGCGGCCTGGTTCTGTCCGACAAGTCCCGGCATGACTGCAAGGCCGAGGAGACCCGGAAGAATCACGATAAACGGCACCATCATTTTGAAAGCCGACCCGATAATCGGTGCCATCTTCGCGGAACGCAGGTCCTTTGCCGAGAGAACCCTCTGCACGACAAGAAAATCAGTGGTCCAGTACCCAAATGAAATCACGAACCCGAGGCCGAAGACAATTCCAATCCACTGAATACCCATCGGGTTATCCTTGAAAGACCCAAGCGTGCTCCATAAATGTGTGTAGTCACCGTGTGGGAAGTTCTGATGGATCTTCGCTACCATCCCGCTCCAGCCGCCCACTTCAACAAGTCCTATTATCGGGACGAGCAACGCGCCAAACCAGATCAGCATAAACTGGAGCACCTCGTTGAAGATTGCCGATAGAAGTCCACCGAGTACGACATAGACCATGACGGTGATTGACGAGATCCAGATGCTGACGTTGATGTCCCAGCCGATGACGACTTTCATGACGAGCGCCATCGCAAACATGTTGACTCCACTCATCAGGACCGTCATGAATGCAAACGAGATGGCCGCCAGCATCCGTGAGCTTTCTCCGTATCTCAGCTTAAGATATCCCGGTACAGAATGAGTCTTGGAAATGTAATAGAAGGGCATCATGATTATACCGAGAAAAAGCATCGCCGGTATCGCCCCGATCCAGTACCAGTGCGTGGCGAGTATCCCGTACTGGTACGCCGATGCAGCCCACCCCATCAGTTCCAGCGACCCGAGGTTTGCTGAAATGAATGCCAGTCCTGCGATCCACATAGTCATCTTCCTTCCCGCAAGGAAGAAATCCTCCCCGGTCTTCGTATAATGCATCAAGTACCAACCGATTGCGAGGACAAGAAGAAAATAGATTACAATGATCAACATGTCCGCCCAGCCCAGTGACACGATGCTTGTGGCGAGAAGCGGAATAAGCAGCGGTATCGTTACTGCGGTCATGAATCCCTCTTTTTTAGTCTAAGGATAACCGTATTCGACAAATAAATAAAGGGGATTTGGGAAAAAAGGTGAACTCCGTATCGGATAGACTGACCCATCATCATATTCTATTGTCTTCCATCGTCACCGTGACAACCACTGTATCAACTCATGTATTCTTTCAATTCCTTATCTGAAGAAGACCAGCCAAACCAATATGAACAACGGGAGCAACACTGGAATGGAGTATCGCAGGACATACGAGACAAAATGCGGACAATCGACACCGGACTGTTCCGAGATGCTCTTGACCATGAAATTCGGTCCGTTGCCGATGTACGTCATGGCACCGAAAAAGACTGCGCCGATCGAAATGGCCTGGACCACATCCTTGTTTGTTGAAAGCAAATAAAGCGCTGGGTGAACATCCGAATTTGAAAGAAGACTTGCGTGCACGAACCTTCCGATCGCGGCACTCAGAAAGTTCAAATACGTCGGCGTGTTGTCCAACACCGACGAGAGTGCACCCGTCGTCCAGTAAAATTCACCCGGTCTGTTCAATCCGAAGACTTCCGCATGAGTACCTATCCATTCGAGTGCGGGGACCATCGTTATAAAGATGCCGGCAAAAAGTATCGCCACTTCTTTTATCGGATTGAAATCGAAGTCATTCTTTTTGTGCACATCGGAACGCGTCGTGAAGTACGAGCCGGCAGCTGCGACCAACATAATTGCTTCCCTCAAAAAGATCGGATGTGTTACAAAAACCGCTATCATTACGGCCAACAGGAAAAATAGATTATGAAGCCCCACTACTTCACCCTGCTCTCCTTCCTCAATAGCATATTCCTGCTGTGCCTTGTTCATTTCCCTGAACTCCCGGAGATCAACTACATAAAAAACCGCAAGCAAGATGACGAGGGCAAAAATCCAGATGTGCCATAGGTTAACAATGGGCCAGAAGAACGGGATGCCCTCCAGGTATCCTACAAAGAGAGGCGGGTCTCCAATGGGAGTAAGAGCACCTCCGATGTTGCACACGATGAAAATGAAGAAAATAACATGGTACGGTTTGATTCTATAATTATTGACCCTTAGGAATGGCCGAATAAGAATCATCGAGGCACCCGTTGTTCCGACAAGATTTGCTGCCAGAGCTCCTGCTCCCAGAAGTAGAACGTTGGTGACCGGTCTCGACCGTCCTTTCAATCGAATATGAATGCCCCCGGAAATAACATAGAGTGAACCTATAAGAGCAATAAAGCTGATGTACTCGTAAAGTGACTCGAGGACAGGCAACATCCTCCGAAGTATTGCTCCGTAGTATAATATTGTCACCAATGCAAGGATTGCCGTAACAGCAGGATAATATTTTTCCCACCACTTTCTATTTGCCAGAGGGAGTATTGCAATGGCAAGAAGTGTCAGAACAAACGGAATGGTCGCCCAGATTGACGGTTGAATATTATGCATGTAGCCTTTGGTGG
>JAKASW010000190.1 GCA_021818875.1 Bacteroidota bacterium | reverse complement strand
ATGAAGTATCTCACGGTCCTTCATAGCCACCTGTCGATCGAGCTTCACTTTCGGCCTTCGGTCGTCTCCCGGTTTGGCTCTATGCTTTTCCAGCTAAAGGTTCTACTATCCATGACGAAATAGAATTGGGAGGAGAACCATATTCACCGGCCTGTGGTTTGGACAAAATCGTGATTCTTGTGCTTTAAGTGGTTAAGTTCATCAGTGTGGTCGCTCGAAAGACATGGACGAAAAGTTTCCTTTATCCTAAGTGGTTGAGGTACATATGAACAAGCACGAGAGAAAACAAGGACGCAGTTCCTTCGTCGCAAGTCAGGAAACATTCGAAATCATTTTTCAGAACTCCTCCATCGGTATAGCCCTGATCGGCCGCGATGGCAAATATTTAAAAGTGAACGCAAAGTTCTGCAATATGTTGGGATATTCAGAGGAAGAGCTGCTGAAAGCAGGCTACAAAGACCTTACCTATGATGAGGATGCTGCGGCAGCAGACGGTGTTCTTGCTGACGCTTTTAGCGGGAAGGCTCAAGGCGGAGTTGTGAGGAAACGATATGTTCGGAAGGATGGCGCTATCGTATGGGTCGAGTTCTCTTTTTCTCTTGCTAAGAATTCAAGGAGAGAACCGGAATACCTCATCGCAAATTTCAATGACATCACGGACTGGAAGCGTGCGGAGGAGAAGCAGGAGACTGAGCGAAACCTTCTCAGAACCGTGATCGACAATCTGCCCAGCGCGGTGTTTGTGAAAGACAAGGAGTACCGGAAGACAGTTGTCAACTCGCAGCACGTGCAAGCGGTTGCTGCACACCTTGGTCGGCCGGGATTAGATCCAGGAACGGAACTCTTAGGAAAAACAGACTTCGATGTATATCCGCGCGGGATGGCTGAAGCTTTCTACCAGGAAGACCAGAAGGTAATTCGGGAAGGAAAGCCGGTCAGGGATAAGGAGGAGATGCATATTAAGGCCGACTCTCACAAGAAATGGATGCTCGTCTCCAAGATTCCGCTGCGCGATAGGAACGGCGAGATTACCGGCATGGTCGGGATTACGACGGATATTACTGCGCAGAAGGAGGCAGAAGAAGCTGCACAGCGGGACAGAATTCTCTTAAGAACGATCATCGATAACATCCCACACTCCGTGTACGTGAAGGACGTAAACTACCGCAAGATTATTGCGAACCAGGAAAACCTCAGACATACAGGATTACGATCCGAGGCAGAGGTTTGGGGAAAGACCGACTTTGATGTACTGCCGAGAGATCTTGCAGAGAAGTTCCATGTCGACGACCAGGCCGTCATCATGGAGGGAAAGTCGGTCATCAACAGGGAAGAAAACCTGACTGATGCGAGCGGCACATTACGCTGGCTCCTCACGACAAAGGTACCACTTCGCAACGAAAGGGGCGACATCACCGGCCTGGTAGGAATCGGAATTGACATCACGGAACGCAAGAGAATTGAAGAGCGCCTGCGCGAAAGCGAGGAACGGCTACGGACCATATTTGAGAATGTGTCGATAGGAATATACCAGACAACGCCTGATGGTAAGGTGCTTCTTGCCAACCCGGCTATGATTAACCTTCTCGGCTTCGACAATTTTGAAGTGCTTTCGAAATATAACGTTGAAGAGGAAGGACACTACCTGGCTGAATATCCGCGCGAGAGATTCCGAAATCTCATCGAAAAGAAAGGACACATATCGGGGCTCGAGACGAAGAGAACAAGGAAGGACGGAAGCGTTTTCTGGGTTAGAGAAAATGCGCGAGTAGTTTACGACGAAAACCACAACGCGGCATATTATGAGGGAACGCTTGAAGACATATCTGAGACCAAGAAAGCCCAGGAAGAATTGGAGAGCGAACGCACTCTGCTGAGAACGCTGATCGAACACTTGCCATCGTCGGTGTTCATAAAGGACAAGAGTTATAGGAAGTTGCTCTGCAACAAAGCGCATGTACTTGGCATCTCCGAATATTTGAACAGACCTGGGCTTACGTCCCAAACACAAATCCTGGGCAAAACGGATTTTGAAGTTTACCCGAAGGATTTGGCGGAAGAGTACTTTGCTGATGATCAACAGGTAATTCGCGACGGGCTGACAATCCTGGATAGAGAAGAAGTCAGGAACATGCCTGACGGCACGAAGCGCTGGAGCACGATCTCAAAGATTCCGATACTCGATAATTCTGACCAAGTGGTGGGAATGGTCGGGATCGTCAATGATATAACAAAAATAAAGGAGGCAGAGGAGGCGCAGCGCCAGGAACGGATATTGCTGCGTACTATAATTGACCATCTGCCAGCCTCGATCTGGGCAAAGGACAGAAACTATCGTCGCTCTGTTGTCAACAAAGGGCATGTACAGCGATTGTCGCTCTTCTCTGAGAGGAAAATTGTCTCGGAAAACGATGTGCTTGGGAAAACCGATCTTGATTTGTATTCGGGAAAGCAAGCGGAAGAGTATCACCTTGAGGACTTGGCTGTGATGGAACAGGGGAGATCTGTTATCAACAGGGAAGAGGTGGTGACGGATCTAAACGGCGAAACACACTGGCAGATTACCTCAAAGGTTCCATTGCAAAATGACCTTGGGGAGACCACAGGGTTGGTAGGCATAGTAACTGACATAACTCCTCAAAAGGAAACAACCGAAGCACTTCGCGTTTCTGAAATGGAGATGCGAGCACTCTTTTCGTCGATGCACGACATTGTGCTCGTCCTTGACGTGGCCGGCAAATATCTGAAGGTCGCGCCAACGGCTCCCGATTTGTTGTACCGGCCGGCGGAAGAATTGATTGGAAGAACTTTACACGAGGTTTTGCCGAGTGAGAAGGCCGATCTATTCATCGAAAATATAGATCGGGCCCTGCAAACGCGAGAGCTTCAGAATTTCCAATACAGCCTGACCAGGGCAGGTAGTGAAGTCTGGTTTGATGCAAACATGACGCCGATGACGGAGGACTCGGTGCTCCTGGTGGCCCGCGATGTGACAAAGCATAAGCTGGCCGAAGATGCTTTGCGGCAGTCCGAAGGGACACTGAGGATGATTGCGTCCACTATTCCCGACGCGATATACAGCATCGACGGCAAAACCGGCGAGTTCGATTATCTCAGTCCCGCCTTTGAAAAACTCCTCGGCTACACTTTTTCCGACATTGCTGAGATGGGTGGGCGGTGGCATTTCTTGCAGACGGTGATCCGGGATGCAGAAGTGCCGGCGCTTGATCCTGTTATGCATGAGATGCAGGACCATCGGGTCAACAATACTCCGGTTTGGGACAGGTGGTGGCAGTCGAAAGATGGCAGGCTCTTGTACATCGAAGACATTTCGGTATCCACTTATGATGGAGATCAGCTCGTGCAGATCTACGGTGTCCTCCGGGATATTACTCAGCGCAAACTCGCCGAGGATGCAGTGCAGCGGGAGCGAATTCTTCTGAGGACTATAATCGACAACCTGCCTTATTCTATCTATGTCAAAGATAAAGAGGGCCGAAAAATTGCGGCCAATCCCACCGATGTCGAGTTTTCTGCTGTTGCTTCAGAAGCGGAACTAATAGGCAAAACCGATTTCGATCTGTATCCGAGGGAACTTGCCGAAAAGTTCTTTGCCGATGACATGCAAGTCATCCGTGAGGGCAAACCCATCTTTAACAGGGAGGAACCCATCTTTGATCGTCACGGCAACAAACACTGGTTTCTCACAACCAAGGTTCCGGTGCACGATCCGGGTGGCGCGATAAACGGTCTTGCCGGAGTTGGAGTGGATATTACCGAGCGCAAGGCCGTGGATGAGGCACTCCGTCAATCCGAGGCCGAGCTCCGCGCATTGTTTGAGTCCATGGAAGATGTGGTGATTGCGGTCGATTCCGAAGGCAAGTTCCTGAAGGTTGCACCGACGGATCCTAATCTTTTGTACAAGCCGGCAGAGGACATTGTGGGCAAATCGATGCGTGATGTCTTCCCGGAGGATCAGGCGGGCCTTTTCATGTCCGTCATCAGGAACACGCTCGAAACGAAAAAGACACAAACGGTCGATTACGAACTCAATATCGGGGGCGTCCAGAAGTGGCGTTCGGCAACTGTGTCGTCGCTCTCCGAGGATTCAGTCATCTGGGTGGCTCGTGACATGACTGAAAGAAAAGCGATGGAGAAAGAACTGGTTGAGTCTGAGAAGAAGTACCGGGAGCTTGTAGAGAGTGCGCTCGTTGGCGTGTACAAGATTAATCTGAGCGGGACGATAGTCTACGTCAACAAAGCTATGGCAGATATGCTTGAGTACGATTCGCCGCAGGAGATGATGGCAGTTAGAGGTTCTGCACTTTACAGAAGTCTTGGTGAAATGAACGACTTCGTCAAGGACCTTCAGCAGTACGGACGGACAGGCGAAAGCAAGGAACTCGAGTTGGTGACGAAGAATGGAAAGGTGAAAAACGTTTTGCTCAGCGCCTCGTTGGAGAAAGATGTAATATCGGGGATGGCGAAGGACATGACTGATATCCGTGCTCTTGAACGTCGGATTATCCAGAGCCAGAAATTAGAAGGACTCGGCAACATCGCCGCAGGGATAGCGCATGACTTCAATAATCTCCTCGGTGTCATCCTCGGATATGCTGAGCTGCTGGGTCAACCTCTATCCGACCAGAAGAAGACCCAGAGAGGCCTGCAGGCAATTCAAAAGTCTGCAGAGAGGGGGAAGTCGCTTGTGAAGCAGCTTCTCACGTTTGCCCGAAAAACGGAAATCACATTTGCACCATTGCGGGTTAATGAGATCATCCTCGAAGTTGAAAAGCTGATGCTCGAGACTTTCCCGCGAACTATTGAAATAAAATTGAAATTGGAGCAGGATCAGCCCCTGATCTCAGCAGATTCGACCCAGGTCCAACAGGTATTTCTGAACCTATGCCTTAACGCACGAGACGCAATGCCAAGGGGCGGAACCTTAAGCATCGTAAGCGGTGTAGTCCCCGGCGAAACTCTAAGGCATCGATACACCGAGGCGGTGGCAAAGCGGTATGTTGAAATTCGGATTTCCGATAATGGGATTGGAATGGATGAGGAGACGACACAGCATATTTTCGAACCCTTCTTTACGACCAAAGACATTGGAAAGGGTACGGGGTTGGGACTGTCCGTGGTATATGGAATCCTGGAAAGCCACAAGGGGTTTGTAGAAGTAACGAGCAATCCAGGCACGGGAACGTCGTTCAACGTCTATTTCCCTGAAGCACAAGATCTGAGGACGGTCGCCGGACCTGGTGAAGAATCAGACCTCGACGTGGCTGGGGGGAACGATACAATCCTCGCGGTCGAAGATGAAGCTATGCTCAGAGACCTCGTCAGGATGATCCTGGGTTCGAAAGGATACAACGTCCTAACTGCAAATGACGGCGAACAAGCCATCGGGATTTTCCATGATAACAAAGAGAAAATAGCGCTTGTAATTTGCGATCTCGGGCTCCCGAAATTGGGTGGTGAGGGAGTGGCAACACGCATCAAAGAAATGGACCCGGCTGCTAAGATTGTCATCGCAAGCGGATATATAGATTTCGAAGTGAGGACAAATCTTGAGAAGCTAGGCATCTCAAAATTTGTGCAGAAGCCGTATAGATCCAACGAAGTGTTGAAGGCTGTGCGAGACGAGTTGGACTTGAAACGATAACGTCGCGCTGCAGCGCCATTCAATAGGGCTTCAATCTAACAATCGTATTTTCCATTGATGCACCGCAGGACGGGAGGGTCTTGGGCCGTGTCTCTACGTTAATCGTGAGATGGAGATTGAAGGCGTCGTTCATTTACCGACCGCCGGGCGTAACATCTGATAATCCGGTTGCGTAAAATGAAAGAAACTTCCTGAGATGACGAGGGTCTTCGCAAAGATATTGCTGGCTTTCTTCCTCTTGGTAACAGAAGCAGTCGCTCAAAAGACTTTCACAGTAAGCGGGAAGGTGTATGACTCAAAAACCAGTGAGCCACTGTCTTATGCAAATGTAAGAGTCGCAGGTACATCGGCCGGCACAATCACAAACCTCGACGGATCATATCTTCTCTCCGTGGGTCCCGGCAAATGTATTCTGATTTACAGCTTCATCGGGTATCGTGCCGACACGGTGACTCTGCTTGTGAACCGGAACATCACTCGCGACGCGCGTCTCCAGCCCGCGGATATTGTTCTCCCGGAAGTTCTCTCTGTCGCAGAAGATCCGGCCAACGCCATCATTCGCAGGGCAATCAGGGAGAAACACAAATGGGCAAAGCTGCTGCACTCTTATGAGTTCAAAGCATTCACGCGCATGACTTTCTACAGGGATACATCGATAGCAGGCATCACCGAATCATACAGCGACGGCTATTGGCAAAAGGGGGATACGCTTCGCGAAGTCGTGACTCAAAAGCGTGAGACGGAAAATCTTCCCGCAACTAACATGGTCGCCTCAGTCGGCGGAATTGTGAACTTCACGGATGATGTAATTGGCCTGATGGGATATAAGTTCGTCGGTCCAATCGCCGAAGACGCACTCAATTATTATAAGTACAAATTGTTGAAGACATTCCGTAAGGATGGCTTCGAGATTTATGAGATACAGGTGATACCTGGTTCGCGAATCATTCCCCTGTTTTCGGGCGAGATCATGGTCGCCGACTCTTCATTTGCAGTTGTGGGAATCGACCTCCGGCCGAACGATGCGTTCAACATACCTTTCACAAGCGATCTGAAGTTGAATTACGGTCAGCGATATTCATTGTATGACGATAAGTTCTGGATGCCGACGGACATAACGGTGGGATTCGGAGCGAAGATTGGGTTTGCAGGCTTGTCAATTCCTAAGATCGTCTTTGACCAGACATCGGTGATTTACAATTACAAGATAAACACCCCAATTCCGGACTCTATTTTCGGGAAGAAAGAACTTGTCGTCGACTCAAACGCAGCAAAGTACGATTCGACATTCTGGAGTGAGCACGAGGTGCTTCCATTGACAGTCGCGGAAAAGAAGGCGTACCTGACACTTGATAGCACACAGACGCTTCAGAAGCAGTTCAAACCTACCGGAGCGACCGCAACGCTGCTGGGAAGCCAGAACTCCATCTCGGTTCTCAAATACCTGGATCTGAGATATGACAGGGTTGAAGGCCTGTTTCTCGGCGGGACCTACACCTACACAAGCAAGCCGGGGCATGCATCGCTGACGATTTCAAGTGGAGGAACGAGTTTCTCGCAGCTGACCTCATCGGGGTGGAGCTTGAGCGCACATGCGGGCTACGGAATTTCGGACAGGCTTTTCAAATGGAGACTTGGCGGCGCAATTCCGTTCGGAAAGGGAAACATATTCGACGTGGGAGCAGAAGCATACAGGGACATCGCACGCTTCCCGGATGGTAACTTCTATCCGACGATTGTCACGTCTGTCTTTTCTTTGTTCGGCCGCGATGATTATAGTGATTATTACATGACGTACGGTTGGAGGGCACATCTGAGCGCCAGTCCGATAAACGATCTCAAGGCGGTCTTAACTTTTTTTTCCGAAAGCGAAACGAGTGATACGAACCATACCAACTTCAATCTTCTCTCCTTTGGTGACGCATATCGACCTAACCCGCCAATTGCTGACGGTCAGATGCGAAGCCTGCAGTTGGATCTCCGGTTCGGTGGAGACAGAGTTCCCTTCGGAATTATGCCGGTAGATGCAGTGGAGCTCTCCGTGGACTATTCGTCTCACGCGTTGACGGGCAGCAATTTCAATTTCATCCGATACTATCTGACGGCGTCCTACCACGTGGCGACTTTCCTTCAAAGCTATCTCTTCCCTCCGCAGGTTCAGGTGAGATTCGCAGGTGGATATTCGACGGGGACGCTTCCGCTGCAAAGGGACTTCGTCATCGATTCCCAGCTCGGAGGGTTTGCTGAGTTCGGTGTCCTCCACACCGCATATCCGAGAGAGTTTGTCGGCGACAGGTTCGCAATGTTATCTGTCGAGCAGAATTTGAGGAACGTGCCCTTCCTGCTGACGGGCATCCCATTCTTGTACAAAAGCGGGATGGAAGTTCTGGTCGATGCATCCGCTGCAAATTCATGGCTGGGGGGCAGGTCAACGACACACGGTTGGTACTACGAAGCTGGAGTCGGTCTGGGAAAAATATTCGGTTTCATCCGCGCCGACCTGACATACCGGCTGAGCAAGCCGAACAATTTGTTTTTCACGGTCGGGGTAAGCAGCCTACTCTAACCAGCCGGTGGCCGGACGAACGAATTCAAAGCTATCGCGACTTGCTGCTCAGCGAAACGAAACACAACGCCGGGAAGTGTCGGCGGAGTTTTCAGAGAGGCCGGTGGCTTAATTTCGTGCCCGACGGACTTGTCCGATTCCATCGGGCACATCATGACTTTGACACTTTGCGAATGTTGGCAAACCCTTTCAAGGTTTCTCTTTACCCTTGACAAGGTTTCCCGCTTGAAGTCGGCCCTCTTCACTTGCGGTTGGTATCGAATGACCCGGGATCATTTGATACTATTTGACCACCATCATCTTCATGGTCTTGTGGAAATTTCCTGCCTCGAGCCTGTAGAAGTAAACCCCGCTCGGTAATTCA
>JAKASW010000189.1:6972-8670 GCA_021818875.1 Bacteroidota bacterium | reverse complement strand
AAGCCATCCTTACATCACCACTGCCAAAGGCAGTGGGTTTCTAAGTCGTACTAAAACTCATCTCCGTTATGATCATCTAAAATTGGGCGCGAACTTCTCCAGCTATATATACATTTCGCAGCCCGGAAGAATCTCACGCGACACCTCTTCACTCTTTTCTCCAGAAATTATTCCACTTTTCAATCTCGTGGTGGTAATCTATTGACTTCAGAATCTTCGGGAAGTATTCGGTGAAACTCACTCCGGAGCTCTCGTACTTAGCCAGGTCACTGTAGATTGTCGGACATAGTATAAAACCATATTTGTACTCGGTCATGAGAGACGCTTGAAGCGTGGAGTCGCTCAGGTCATAGAGTCTTTTCTGAAGTCTCATATCCATCGCCTCGGAGAAGCATTCCGCGACAAGTCTATTCCAGTTGCCGTCTTTCATATCGAGCTTTGACTTCACGGCGTCGAACAGCCCGGCAAGCCGCTGCACATCCCGGGAATTTTTCTTAACAAGTGGAAAAGTCACGCGGTTCAAAAGAAGATAATAAAAAATCGATTGGTCGGGCTTTTGTTCCTGCGGCCCCACGATGAAGTAAACCTGGCCGTTTATCCATGCAGTCATAGAAGTGAAATACGGGAGAATCGGCATGTATTCAAAATGGATCAGTCTGCCATCAGAATAGAAGTAATTGCTGTCGAGGCGACAATACGAAAGGACTTCTTCCATTGCCTCATCGGCAAACGGTTTGTACTTATTGTTCTCAGCCTGGATTAGCGGCCGGTACTCGTCCCAGAGCTGTGCCACGTTCGCTTTATTATAAAACTCCGCCAGAAGAGCCGGCAACGCGGAATCCGACGAAACATCCTCTCCAATTTCCCCTGTGGTCTTTCGATCGTAGCTCCAGTGAAAATCAGGCGGCCCGGAAGTTAAGAGAGCAGCCTCATAAGTTTCCAAAATTCTTCCGTGGCTCTGGTTGAAAGCTCTTAGCTTCGCCTCAAAAGAAGAATCGACACGACCTGCGAGGTCGGAGCGCAGCTGGCTCCTAATGGGATCCATTCCTGCCCTGCGCCATTCGCCGCCATTTCCGGCCGCATTCATCATGGCATACGCGGCAAAGACTCTGACGTCTTCGGAGAAGTCAAAAAGATTGCTTGCATTCTGTCCATAAGTCGTTGCAGTTGTCGAGAAAAGAGACAATAAGAATAAAAGAGAAATACTCTTTGCTTTGAGTGTCCCATGCTGTTTTGTCATCATAAAGTCCTGTCGTTGTTAACGATGATGGTTATCTGAGTCACACTCTCCAAGTCTTCCTGTGGCTGCTGTCCACCGAGCTTGCGAAGAGGATCACTCCGTAGTAACGATGATCCGGGAGCTGTGACGGACCAGTTATATGATATTCATACGAAATACAACTCACACTATCGCCTTATCCTGGGAGCCGGCGCTTGCTGAGGAGGTGGTGTGGGAACCGGGCCTGGCGATTGTTCGCGAGGCCGCGCCGGCTGTGCTGGTGATCCATAGACCTGCGGCTGAGGCGGAGGGGGGGCGACGTAACCTGGTACGGCCGCCCTGACAGCAGGCGGCTGATTGTACGTAGGCACATACGTAGCAGATGGCTGAACATAAGGCTGAGGAGCAGGCACGTACCCCGGGACTTGATTGCCATAGCCATAGCCGTAATACCCCTCATTCGGCGTCGACGGCGGCAC
>JAKASW010000189.1:0-6962 GCA_021818875.1 Bacteroidota bacterium | reverse complement strand
TATCTGGCAGGGGGGGAGCACTTTCTGAGACCGAGTAACAACTCGATAGCCCGAACGCGCTTAACAGTAGCAGGGTAATAGCCGACATTACAGATTTCATTCTCATACCTCCTTAGTCGTTAATTACTTAGACAATCACCGTCACTGGAAAGTTCAATCTATTCCGAAGAAATACACTCGCCGGTCAAAAACAATGGAAGGAATTCCCGGAACAAGACGCGGGTTAGAGGAAATGTTACGAACAGATAGTGGTTTCTTGACAAGGACAATCCTGCCATGAGAAAGATTTCCGGTTGAACGATATTGTGTGCGAGAACCTTCCAACGGAATTGTGCTTGTCCATGATGGACACATAGAGGCCGAATTTCATATACTTTTGACTGCATCGAGTCTAGATTCGAAACGTGTTCCACCAGCCTCTCTTCCAGATCACTCTCTTTAACACTTTCTTCACATTAATGAAACGAATCGTTCGCAGTAGCTGTTTACATTTATGTATGAAGTCAAATCGGATAGATGAAACCGCGTAACTCGCACTACCTGCGATGGCGGTCGAGAATGCGAAGCACTCCCCAGATAGTGGGGTGCTTTGCAGTTCTCTTTTTTGTGATGATGGACCGATCCGAACCTGTCAGTGCACAAACATACGAAGCTATTTCACCGGTTGACGTGAAGCCGTTCATGAATGGCGAGAAACTGAAATACAAAGTGAAATGGGGGTTTTTCAACCTCGGATCGGCCGAGGTGAGTCAGGGACTGCTGCAAGACACAGGCGATGATATGTTCTGTCTTTCCGCCCAGACGCAATCCGCTCCATGGCTTCCGTTTGTACATGTCGATTTTGAAGATTCGGCATTCTTAAGACCGGACCACCCGTCGAACCTTTGGTTCCATTTTGTCGACAACAGATCGAAAAGTTGGGCTACTTACTCTCATGATTCCGGCTCTACTTCCTTGTTGATGAGCGGCTACGATCCGGAAGAAGACAGTGTAACTAAAACTCTTGATGAGAAGTCGCCGGTCTATGATGCGTTGGGACTCTTCATGCTGATCCGGGAGCTTTCAGGATCGGGACTGGAAGTAAGAGTTCCGGTGGTCGTGGACTACAAGCTCAAGTCAATCGAGCTGAAATTCCATCGGAGGACAGAAGCGATCAGGGTACCTGCCTTCAAAGGACGGATCCTGGCACACCGCTTCGAGTCGATGGGAAACTGGTCGGACAAGTACGCCGACGGGGCGCATGCGACGGTCACCGGATGGGTTAGCGCCGATTCAGCAGCCGTCCCGTTGTTTTTCAAAATGAAGATCCTTGTCGGGAGTATAGACGTCAAACTGGCGTCTTATGTTCGACCCGGATGGATTCCCCCCACTGTTCCATCATCGACGGAAATTGAAGCCGCCGTTGACGCACGGAACAAGTAAAGAATAAGGAAAGGTGCTCTTCAGCTCATTTCAAAACCATGAGCTTGGGAGTTTGACTGTAGCTTCCCGCCTGCAACCTGTAGAAATACACTCCGCTCGCCAAACCGCTCGCGCTGAAAGTAACCGAATAGCTTCCCGCCTGTTCCACCTTGTCAACCAAAGTTCTGACTAACCTTCCAAGTACATCGTAAACTTTCAAAGTGACAAACCCATTAGCTGATAGCTCATAGCTGATAGCCGTTGTCGGGTTGAACGGATTTGGGTAGTTTTGCTGGAGAACGAAATTCCGCGCCTGGTCTACCGGCTCATTTATTGCGTCTCCACCAACGGCTCCGACTCTCGCATAAATATGAGACTCGCCGGTCCTGTCACTTTCCCATACACATGTAAATACCTGGTAAAAGCCCTGCTGCAGAAGATAAGTGCTGACCGAAGGATTGCGGTTGTACCCGGCCGATCTGACAGTGTCAGTATTTGGACTTAACGATTCCACAAACACCAATGAAGTATCGGTTGCGGACCGCCGCTCCCACGTGAACCACCCAAACGGTTGAGAACTTACCGTCATGTTTGGACGTCGTTTAGACTGATCGATTGCGATTGGGACCGAAATACCCGTTCCATTCAAATTGTCCGAAAGCGAATCGGAGGCAAGATCCTGTTGATACCAACTTGCGGACGAAGCCAATACACTCTTGAATCTTCCTCCATCCTCGACGTTGAATGTCATTGCTTTCACTCCGGAAGTAATAAACCGTGGATCTGAGAGGTTGCCGTCGGAGCTGATCGTGTCCATTTGAGATAGCACGACGGGACTAAGACTCGTCACCTGTGCCACGAAACAAACGATTCTACCACTTGGATCTTTGCCGCTCCATGCCAGAGTCGGCTGATGGGAATATGGAGACTCGCAATCGAACTCAGTGCTGTCGTAGTTTGTGACAACAAGGGTGTCGGGGCTTGACATTTGCCCGTTAGAGAAAGTGGAAAACATAAGGACGCCGGTGCTTCTCCAAATGAGGATGAAAGTTGAGTCGGAAAGTGGCCGCACTATTACATCCTGGAGAATGGGACTACCTCCTGCACCGATCAGCACCTGCGGAGTTGACCATTGAGTCTCATTCCCTGAGGCGTAGCTGTAATAAATATTCCAGGTAAGGAAAGGAGTTGCGGAACGGGAGTCATCCTCCTCCCACGCAGCGACTGTGAATGTGTCCTTGGCAAACTCGGTACAAATGTCCGGATGTTCCTGGAGGAGATTTATTGTCGGCGGTGAAATCTCGACTGTCGAGTCGAATTGCACCTGTGATATGGCAGTGGCCGACGGTTCCACTTTCTTTGCGCATATCATGCCCTGGGGGCCGTTCCATCTTTCGAAGACAAGCCAATAAAAAGGAGTTGTGGGACGTGGGGCACCTAATCCTCCATGGTCGAGCTGTGGATTGAGGTCCTCAAGATTACCGGTCGTTACAGTATCGATTTTGCCCCAGGCACCCTGTGCGTGAACAGTAGCAGCCGATACAAGAAGAAGGATTGTAATCAAGGTTCTCATCGCATCCCTCGTTGAATTAGTTTCACGAAAGGATTGTACCGAGGATTTCTCAACTTTTCATTTTCACCTGAGCAACAGCATTTTCCTCGTAAAAGTCAGTGCTCCAGCCTGGAGCCGATAGAAATACACTCCGCTTGCCGCAGCGGCGCCAGCTTCATTTGTTCCGTCCCAGCGCACCGTGTAATTACCCGCCTGAAGTTGCTCCGACAGAAGAGTCTTCACAGCCTGTCCCAGGTCATTATAGACAGTGACCTCAACATGCGTGTCAGCCAAAGAAGCCGGTATAGTGAACGCAATGATCGTAGAGGGATTGAAAGGATTTGGGAAATTCTGATCCAATGTCAGCGTCGTAGGAAACGCCTTCCCGGTATGACTATCATTAATGCCCGTCAGCAATGACGCTCCCGAAGGCAAAGCAGTGCCCGTGGTATCGGCAAGGTAGACGTTGACCCATGATGGCCTGAGAGAAGGATAGACGTTGTACATGCTCTGCCATTCCTGATCCGTCAGCCGCTGAAAATTCGTGCTGAGATGCTCGTAGTAACTCATGACCGGTCCGACGAAAGCAGTTGACACACCACCGGGCGGAGTTGCAATCACGACCGCGAGGTTTATCGGGCCCGTGCCGACATGGAACACCCATCCAACCGGATGACCCAGCGAATCTGTCGGCGCGGTGTGAACATCTGCCACCACAAAATTCCTGGTTACGACCGAAGTCTCCTGATAAAACAATTTCGGGTACCACCCATCATACGGCAAGGATCCGCATTCATCGCTGTGGACCGTGTACATCATGTTTTCCAGAAAGGTTCTCTCAGATTGGCTAAGCGGAGTACCCGAAAGCTCTTCGCGCGAAATATTTCCGAGCGTGTCGGCAATTGCCTCGACGTATCCAAAGTAACTGGAGGCAGCATAGTCCTGAAGAAAAGGCTTCTCAAATTCCTGTTGGGCAACTGCCGCATAAGTCTTGACTGCGTCGTAGAATTGCGGATCCGGCTCGACGTAGCTCTCGGGATACGAACAGGTCACCACGGCACCAGAGTATGATTCCTTTGCATAGAGGAGATTGTCATGTCTCAGCTCAGCCCATGATGCGAGCTGGGTATTCATCTTCTCCTGCCACCATGCGGCGGTCTGCATGAATGCGGGAAGTGAATCGCGACTCGCCGGCGGATTTAATGACCGGATGGCATTCGACCACAGGTCGTACATCGATGATTGCCAGAAATTCTGGCTGTAATAATCGATAAGATACCGAAGTGCTGCGAGGTTGGTCGAGTAATCGTATTCATCCAATTGAGGCTTGAGAAGTTGGGCGGCCGCGTCATTCCCTTCCGCAAACAGTACATCGAGAGACGAGGGAAGCATTCGCCTGATCGGCACGCCGTTCACCACGATCTTGTCATAGACGACGTTCTCCATTATATATGAGTCGATGACAAACCGTTGCCCGAAAAGAAGGAACGATGAAGCGGTCTTGATCCTCTGCGGACTGTAAGGATCTGATCCGAGAATTTGCGAGAGAATACTTTGAAATGCGTACGGCTTCGTCGAAAGTGTGTCCTGGAACGCTCTCCACCGGAGCGTATCCAGCAGGTCGCTCGCGTTTTGTATTCCGGCGTCGTGTGCAACCGAGTCGATTTCGGGGAGAGTAACGTTATCCTGTTTGCCTACAAAGAACGTGAGAATGCTGTCCATCTCAACATAGAGGGGTCCTGAGCTGCTCGCATCGACCAGCTCTTTTATCAGCATGGCGTCGATAGTTTGGCGCTGAATGTCGGCATCTGACTGAGGCGGCAATCCGGCCGATACCGGCGGTATAAGGTAAATCTCGATCCTTCCGAGCCACATCATAGCCTGGAAGTACTGCGTCAGTTCCGGCGTTGCCGTGTAATGACCGCGCGGAGTGAACTGGCTGAAGTCAATTGCCCTCGGAGTTGCAGAAAAGAGCGGATAGTTTGCGGGCTGTTCCGCTGCGATAAGACTGAGAAGTGTATCAACAGTCCCGGTGTTCTCACTGAAAGTGGGACCCGTTGCAGCGCCGAGAAGCATACGCGGGACGGAAAGATAGACGTCTACGTCGTTCAGCATCGGCTTCATGGCTGGATAGGCTGCGTACTTTGATGCGAGGGCTGGAAGCTGCCCTTGAAGTTGGGCGAGCAGATTCTTGACGTCGGGGATCAGGGTTTGCATTTCTACGGACATAAGGATCTGATCGTATGACATGTGGATCGACTGAAGGATGGCATCGGTCGAGACGAAGACCGTCAGGTCTTTATGGTAGATATCAAGAAAGGCATCGCCGAACGAACCGCCGAAGTTGCTGTTGTCGAGTCTCTCGGTAACCATGAAGCCATGCTCACCCAGGAGAGTCTTCTCATCGGGAGTGAGACTGTATTTCGTATCGATGCTGTCGAAGTAGGCAGCCGAGGCGTAGTTCGTTTGTGACTGCGACTTGAAGAGTCCTGCCGAATAGAGCGACATAAGTTGCGAGCTTCTCATGTCCTGATGTGCCGCCAGGAACTGTTCATAGGCAGAGACACTGAACAGTTGTTGTGCGGTAGCCGCTGAGGAAACGATTCCGATAAGAAAGAATGCCGTTACAATTTTCACATCGCACCTCCCCGCTGATCCTAAGTCTTACCGTCGTCCCTAACGGTGGGATCACCTGATCCCGAAGACCTTCTACCGTGAATGAAAGAAGTTAGACTTCGCTTGAGGTAAAGTCAAGGTCATGCTGCCTCCGAAAAACATTTGTAAAGGCTACCTCAGGAGCAAGAGCTTCTTCGTTTGGCTGAATGCACCTGCTTGCAGCCTGTAGAAATACACTCCGCTCGCCAGACCGCTCGCGCTGAAAGTAACCGAATAGCTTCCCGGCTGCTCCATCTTATCAACCAGTGTTCTGACCAGCCTCCCAAGCACATCGTAAACTTTCAAAGTCACTGATGCAGAACGTGGAACCTCGAATTGAATGACCGTGGAAGGGTTGAAGGGATTCGGATAATTCTGATGCAAAACGAATTGTGTTGGCATATTCTCGCGGTCAGAATCGACTGCCGTAATCATCTCCGCAAGTGGTCTGCGCCACACTCCGCCGCCCACAGTTCCGGCAAAGATGTTCATACCGCTTACAGCAAGAGCTTCAACAATGGGGCTCGTTATTCCCGTATTGACTGCGGTCCAGCTATTGCCGTTGTCAGTGGAAAGGAAGATGCCGGCGTTAGTTCCTGCAAAGAGATTTGCGCCGCTGACGGTGAGAGCATTTACGTCAGCATTGCCAAGTCCTGAATCGACTGCAGTCCAACTGTTGCCGTTGTCGGTAGAAAGAAGGACACCGTTGCTAGTTCCTGCAAAGAGATTCGCGCCGCTGATGGCAAGCGCAGAGACACCGGGGTTCGTCACTCCCATACCGAGCGCGCTCCAGCTTTCGCCCATGTCGGTGGAACGAAAGACACCGACGTAAGTCCCCGCATAGAGATTTGTGTCGCTGACGGCGAAGGATGAGACATCAGGGTACGTTAAGCCTGAATCGACTTTAGTCCAACTCGTACCGTCGTTATTGGAGCGGAAGACACCGATACCAGTTCCGGCAAAGAGGTTCGCGCCGCTGACTGCAAAAGATAGGACACTGGAATTAGAATATGCCGTTAAGCCTGAATCGACAGCAGTCCAACCGGTGCCGTTGTCGGTGGAACGAAAGAGTCCCGTATAAGTCCCGGCAAAGATATCCGTACCCGAGGAGGCAAGAGCATTGACGGAAGCATAGGCCGGCAAACCGTTGTTTTCCTGAGTCCAGCTTGCGCCGTTGTCGGTCGAGCGATAGACACCTTCGCCGGCAGTTCCGGCAAAGAGGTCCGTCCCGCCTGTTCCATTCGGGAAGACGGCAACCGCTGAAACAGCAGCGTTTGGCAAACCTGAGTTGACCGCTGTCCAGCTTGTGCCGTTGTTGGTGGAAAGAAAAACACTGTGGTCAGTTCCGGCAAAA
>JAKASW010000188.1 GCA_021818875.1 Bacteroidota bacterium | reverse complement strand
AGAAAGTTCCGGTGGCCGTTACGCCTGCTCACCCCGGCAACGTCGATCATCGTACGACACGATTTTATCCCTTTAGTGCCCAGCGCACCAGTTCCTTGAACTTCGGTCGCTTGCCGTAAGCAAGTATTCCGATCTTGAAGATCCTTCCGGCAGCGATCATACACAGGTAAGTTGACACGAGCAGGATGGCCGCACCTGAGACCAGCTCCCACAACTCAGGTGATTGGACAGGGATTCTGAATGCCATCATTGATGGCGTGAAAAAGGGGATCAGTGACAACACCTTCAGGTAACCTGCCCCGGGATTTTGTGCAATCGCAAAGGCTATCACAATCGGCAGATAAAGAATCATCATCACATAGATCGTCGCCTGCTGAGCTTCTTGTTCTGTAGTCGCCGGTGAACCAGCCATGACAAAAACCGACGTGTAGAAAAGGAACCCGAGGATAAAGAATACACCTACCCACCAAACGTTACTTGGAATTGTCAGGTATGCAGCTGCCGGACCGGCAAATGACACTCCCGCGACAGCCCACACTGCCAATTGCGTCAAGCCGAGAAGGCTAAGACCAATTATCTTGCCCGCCATCATCTCCTCAGCAGTCAAGGATGAAAGGAGCACCTCCACTATTCGATTTGATTTCTCCTCGAGGACACTCCTCACCAACATCTGGCCTGAAATCAAGACTACGAACACAAGGATAATAATAAAAGCATAACCGAGGATGAGCCCTGAACCTAATCCTGCCTTTTCAACGCTCCCCGATTTGGAAAGCTTGACTGTTTGAAGCTCAATTGGTTTCGAAGCCGCTTTTACTATTTCAGGATTCACTCCGCTCTTTGCAAGCTCCTCCGCTTCAACTATATCTTTCACCGACGACTGAAGCCTTTCAATCTCCTTTATGTTAGAGACGTTCTGCGACACATATTCCAATTTCCTGGTGGCAAGAATATTACTGTCAATCACGACGTACGATGATATCTGACCATCGAGCACCATTCTGTTTGCCTGTGCAGCAAGTCCGCCAACGATGGGAACGATCAAGTAGTTTGGTTTTCCATTCGGAAGCTTGAATTTGTCGAACAGATCCGAATTCAATGCGGAAGCAAACCGCCCCGTTCGGTCGATTATTCCAATCTTCGATGTCGTTGTATCGGGTTTCGAAGCGATCAGCGAGGGGACCACCGTCATCAGTATCATGAATGCCGGCAAAAGTATCAGTGAGATAATGAACGCCTTCGTTTTGATCTTCTCCATAAACTCCCAGCGAGCGACGGCAAGCACTTTCTTAATGGACATTTTCTTCTCCTCCGGATGTAACCTTTTGGGAAACGGCTTCAATAAAAATCGAATTCAACGATGCTTCTTCAATTGAGAACTTTGTAACCGTGACCAAATCTATCGCCTTTTTCAAAAGTACCTGGCTATTGATCCCATCTTTTATCTTGACCTCGGCATAATTTTCATATAGGTCCAGGGTCGCGACGTCCGACAGATCCCGAAGCCGCGAAGATTCACCGTCGAATTCCAGATGGATCGCGTTGCTGCCATGGCTCTTCTTGATCTCCGGAAGACTTCCGTAAAGAACCACCTTCCCTCTGTTTATCAAACAGATCCTGTCGCAGAGCTTCTCGGCCTGTTCCATCTGATGAGTAGAAAAGACTATAGTCTTGCCAGCTTGCTTCAAGTCTCTTATTATGTCCTTCATGAGGATTTGATTCACCGGATCGAGCCCGGAGAACGGTTCGTCAAGGATCAGAAGCTGCGGTTCATGGAGAAGACATGAGATAAACTGCACTTTTTGCTGCATGCCTTTTGAAAGCTCATCCACTTTGCGATTTCCATACTCGGACAATTCAAACTTTTTCAACCACTCCGCGGCGCGTTTTCTTGCCTCTACCGGCTGCACCCCCTTCAGTGTTCCGAAATACACGAGGACATCGAGAACCTTGCTTTTGCGGTAGAGCCCGCGCTCTTCAGGCAAATACGCCAACACATTCTTCATTTCGGGAGTAAGTTTCTTCCCTTCGAACTGAACCGTGCCCGAGTCAGGCTCGATTATGCCGAGGGCGATTCTGATTGTGGTCGTCTTGCCAGCACCGTTGGGACCGAGCAATCCGAAGATTTCGCCGGACTTGACCTCGAAAGTTACGCCGTCAAGTGCTGTCGTGGTCTCGTAAGTTTTCCGTAAATCCCGCACAGATAGCATTCATCCTCCGTAGTTAAGAAACTTGACCATGGACGTACAGAGAGGATACAGGGAGTGTAAGATTTTCTTCTCGCTATTCCTCTGGGTCCTCCATAGTTGAAAATCTATGGCGTATTCCTGTATATCATTCTTGCAAACGGGATAGTCTCCCTGACATGCTCCAATCCGCAAATCCATGCGACAGTTCTTTCGATTCCAAGTCCGAAACCCGAGTGAGGCACGCTGCCGTACCTGCGCAAGTCTAAATACCATTCGAACGGCGGTCGTGGAAGGTTGTTCTCTTCGAGTCGCTTCACAAGTGTATCGTAATCGTCCTCGCGCTGGCTGCCGCCGATTATTTCTCCATAACCTTCCGATGCAAGCACATCGACCGACAGTGTCAGGTCGGGCCTTTCAGGATCGCGCTTCATATAAAATGCCTTGCACGCTGCCGGATAGTGGTGTACCATGACGGGACGATCATACTGCCGGGAAATAATCGTCTCATCAGCCCCACCGAGGTCGTTTCCGTATTGAAAATCGACTCCGTTCTTCTTCAACAGATCCACAGCTTCGTCGTAGTGCAATCGTGGGAATGGTCGCTTGACGGGTTGCAGCTTGGCAACGTCTCGTTCCAGCAGTTTCAGCTCCGGCTCGTTCTTCTTCAAAACCGATCGAACTACGTATTCGATGAATTCTTCCGCAAGATCCATATCGTCGTTAAGATCTGCCCAGGCTACTTCTGGTTCCACCATCCAGAATTCAGTTAAGTGCCTTCTAGTTTTGGATTTTTCTGCTCTAAATGTCGGTCCGAAACAATAGACTTTTCCGAATGCCATGGCCGCCGCCTCGGCATATAGCTGTCCGCTCTGAGTGAGATAGGCCTTGCCGAGGTCGAAGTAATCCGTGTCGAACAGGGTGCTCGTTCCTTCGACAGATGCCGGAGTCAAGATCGGAGAATCCACCAAAGTAAAACTCCTGTCATCGAAGAATTCACGCACAGCCTTAATGATCTGGTGTCTTATCCGCAGGATTGCATGCTGGTGTGAAGACCGCAGCCAGAGATGCCTGTGATCCATCAGGAATTCGACTCCGTGCTCCTTCGGTGTAATGGGATACTCCTTCGCCACGTTCACTACCTTCATGTCTTCTACCTGCATCTCGTAACCTCCCGGCGCGCGATCATCTTTGTGGACTCTTCCTGCGACAATGAGTGAACTTTCCTGTGTGAGGAGATCGCAGAGGGAAAACAGTTCCGGACCCACGGTATTCTTGACTACCACGCATTGTACTACACCCGATCCGTCTCGCACCAATACAAATTGAATCTTCCCACTCGATCTTTTGTTGTAAACCCAGCCACGAACAGTAACGGACTTGTCGGCGAAATTGGATAACGAATCGATTGTAGTGACCACTCCGTGATTCTCTGCAGGACCTGACATCGGTATCTCCATGAGATTTAATGAAAAGTGTAGACAGAATATAATACCACTTAGTTCGGGAGTGCAACCCACCTTCACGAGAGGTAGCGGGCTATCCTGAACACTAATGTCACGAATGATTTCAATCCGACTGGTGGCACGAATGTCGGGTACGGTTCGCGTTCATTCGAATTGAAAGAAGAGAGAACTCGTGCCTGCAAGCCCAAGTGCCGATTGAATCCGCCGGGACATCCCGACGATATTTCGGTATGCAGGATAGCGATTCGTGTTCACACCCTTCTTCAAGTAACCTACTAACCTATAGGATTAAACGTGGAATCCGCGGTCTCGAACAATTAAATTGCATGCTGAATTTCGTAGGGAACCAAGCAAACGAAGGGACTGTAGAATAATGAAGGCACTGGTAACAGGATCCACAGGCTTTGTGGGAAGCCACGTTGTTGAAACTCTGTTAAGAAAGAACTATGAAGTTAAATGCCTGATAAGACCGGAGACAAAGCTCGAATACATTAATAGTCTGCCGGTAAAACTTGTGACAGGTTCCTACTCGGATGCAGGATCGCTGAAATCGGCGGTTGAGGACGTCGATTATGTCTTTCATGTCGGTGGAATCACCAGGTCCAAAAGCAAAGAAGGCTATTTCGCTGCCAATGCCAAATCAACGGCGAGTCTCCTGAATGCAGTGATCGCATCAGGGCGCACGCTGCAGAGGTTTGAACTAATTAGCAGCCAAACAGCGGCAGGTCCGGGTGTCGGGACAGCTCCTGTCGACGAGAACACTCCCTGCCATCCTATAACGACTTACGGCAGAAGCAAGCTGGCTGCTGAAAAAGAATGCCTTGCCGTCAGGGACAAAATCCCGATAACCATCGTAAGACCTTCTGCAGTCTATGGACCGAGGGATAAAGACATTTTCGAATTCTTCAACTCAGCGAACAACCACATCATAGCATTGTCCGGTTTCGGCAGAAAGTTGCTTAGTCTCGTTCATGTGGCCGACGTTGCTGACGGTATCGTACTTGCCGCAGAGAGTCCGGCGAGCATTGGAGAGATATATTTCATTGCGGACGACCGCCCATATGACTGGAATGAACTTGCGGAAATCACAAAACGAGCGGTCGACAAATGGGCAATCGAAATGCACGTTCCACATTCCGTGATTTATTCGATGGCTGCCATAGGTGAAATCCTCGCACGCGTTCAAGGAAAGGCGGCATTGATCAACATCGAGAAAGCCCGTGACATGGTACAGAAAAACTGGGGTTGCAGTGTGGAGAAGGCAAAGAAGGATTTCGGCTACCAATCCAAATTTGGCGCAGAGACCGGAATAGAGAATACAATACAGTGGTACAGGGAAAACGGGTGGTTCAAATGAGGAAGGAAGTTGAGAAAGTTCGCAGCAATGATGGAATGATGGAGAAATGGAGAGATGGAATTGTGGGTCCACGGATTTTGGGATAATTCTTTGGATGAGATAAAAGATACGAGAATTGTCAGAGAATATTCCGAGAATAATTATCGACCTGATCTCCTCGAGATAGCCTCTGCGACCTAACGCGGCAAATTTGTTATCCACATTACGATCAATGACGGTTCGGAGCGGTCACTTGACTTCTATCCTTTTTTAGAATCTTCCCAGCATCCATCCGGAAATATCTAGAGGAAAGACAATTCAAGGCGCTTACGATAATCGGCGGCAACCTGGATTGGAACGATTACGATTCGATTTTCCCGCTTGAAGATCTGCACGCAGGCGGGATTTAGCTTCATGGCTTCCGAATGCACACTTCCATGCCTTCAGGAATCGCCACCGCCCTTGATAGAAAAGCGATATAATTTACAGTTTCGATCCTTTTAATCAGAAATTGGATCAAAAGTCCACTTTCCTCTCACAGCGGAATATTCCCGTGCTTCTTCTTCGGGTTGGTGTCCACTTTCGTCTCAAGCATTTCAAATGCGCGAATGAGTTTCGGCCTTGTCTGGCTCGGCACGATCACCTCATCTATGTATCCGCGCTCTGCGGCGATATATGGATTTGCAAATTTCTCAGTGTAGTCCGCAATGAGTTTGGCCTCCACATCGTCAGGATTCCCTGCCTTTTCGATTTCCTTCTTGAAGATAATCTCGACGGCACCTTTCGGTCCCATGACCGCTATTTCGGCGGAAGGCCATGCAAAGTTCATGTCGCCGCGAATATGTTTGGAATTCATGACGTCGTACGCACCACCATACGCCTTCCGGGTAATCACGGTAATTTTTGGAACGGTCGCCTCGCTGAACGCAAAAAGAAGCTTCGCTCCATTCTTGATGATCCCCCGCCACTCCTGGTCCGTCCCGGGTAGAAATCCAGGCACATCTTCAAACACCAACAAAGGAATGTTGAACGCATCGCAGAACCGGACGAACCTTGCTGCTTTTATGGAAGCATCGTTGTCCAACACTCCCGCAAGTACCGCCGGCTGGTTCGCGATG
Organism: Bacteroidota bacterium; assembly: GCA_021818875.1. GTDB lineage: Bacteria > Bacteroidota > Ignavibacteria > Kryptoniales > JAKASW01 > JAKASW01. The sequence goes on along the minus strand of JAKASW010000188.1, from coordinate 2,586 downwards.
ATCCCGACCGACCGACCGTCAAGCCTGGCAAACCCGACTATAATGTTTTGAGCAAACAACTCGTGCACTTCAAAAAAATCGCCATCATCTACGACACGTTTGATAACGTCTTTCATGTCGTAAGGTTTGTTCGAGTTATCCGGAACAATTCCGTCAAGTGAGGTATCTTCCCTGTTCGGCTGATCTGCAGATTTAACGTGGGGGGGATCTTCTCTATAGTTTTGCGGAATGTAGGAAATCAATCTGCGAACGCCCAGCAGACAATCGGCTTCATTCTCCTCCGCAAAGTGGGCAACGCCGCTCTTTGTAGCATGCGTCAGCGCGCCCCCGAGTTCCTCAGAAGAGACTGTTTCGTGCGTGACAGTTTTCACTACGTTCGGCCCGGTAACAAACATGTAGCTGGTATTCTTCACCATGAAAGTGAAATCTGTGATTGCAGGTGAATAAACTGCACCTCCTGCCGATGGGCCCATGACGGCCGAAATCTGCGGCACGACGCCGCTTGCCAGCGTGTTGCGCAAGAATATATCAGCATAGCCGCCGAGCGATACGACCCCTTCCTGAATTCTGGCGCCACCGGAATCATTTAACCCTATGACCGGAGCGCCCACTTTCATCGCCATATCCATGACCTTACAAATCTTCTCCGCGTGCGCCTCCGACAAGGACCCGCCAAATACCGTGAAGTCTTGACTGAACACAAACACGAGCCTTCCATCAATTCTTCCGTAGCCCGTTACGACACCATCACCCGCTATGCGCTGCCTGTCAAGACCGAAGTCTTGCGAGCGATGCTTGACAAACGCATCCATCTCGATAAAGCTCGCTTCGTCAAGAAGTATTTCCAGTCGCTCACGGGCGGTCAGCTTCCCCTTCTTATGTTGGTCGTCTATCCGGGTCTGTCCACCGCCCAGCTTTGCCTCTTCGGCCAGCTTCTTCAGATTTTCAATCTTGTTGTCCATATTCCTCGCGACAAGCTTAACTTCTGAGCTCGGCCGCAGCCTTGCGAAGGATTCGAGGACCTCTCTAAGCTACTTTCGCAAGGTGGTGAGCTCACTGCTGCAGCTGGACATACTGTTGCCAATCGGGATCGCTGACTTCTCCCCGTGCTGTGGAATGTATCAAGACATAGTCATTGAAACCGGTGAGGTCAACAAAAACGAAAATGACGCCGCCCTGGATTGAGTTGTATGTCCAAATCTGGTATGGCTTGCTGCCTGACGAACTTGGATGACGATCTATCTCATCAGGTTTCCCGTAATGGATGTAAACCCGTCCACGATCGGTCAGCCACCCTTGTTGGTAAGCAGTATTATACCTGTGGTTCACATACTTGTAACGTTCATCGAAGCTTCGCCAGGAGTTGAACCCACCGGCACCGGCGGCACGATTCTGTGCAACCCAGAACTCGGCCAGGAATCTTCTCTTAGCGTCTACTGTTTTCAATTTCCTGTACTCGTCCGTTTGCTGAGGGGCCTCGAGATAATTCGCTGCATAAAAGAGGTTGTTAAGCTCCTTCTCACCCATTTCATAGAAAGGAGACGACAGCACGTTTACATTTTCATTCGAAGAAATCACGGGCTGCTTGACGTATGGATTATAGACGAAGAAATATTTGCTGGCATAAGCAGATTGCCGCGTGACCGAATCCGTGACAAATAGCTCCAGCGCGTACCTTCCTGTTGGCATACTGGAAATATCATCCGAGCCGATTTCGACCACATCGGATGACAATCCTGCCTTCAGAGCAGAGGTATCCATCAAGGTCCTCCCGTAGGTATCTACAATGTGCCACGATACATTATACTCCGTCGAGTCGTTACGCAGTCCGAGTCCATAAATTTCTGCATAATACGATGCGACCGGCATCCCGGTGCCGTAAGTCAGCTCGGGATTAGGAACAACGTGAAGAGTGTTCTTGTAATATGGATCGTTCTTCGAAGCGCCGGGTGATATGTCGCTGCACAACTCGATACTTGATACGGTAAGTTCGGAATCCGGGAAATCCCTAATGACAACGTTTCTCTCCAGGCTGTCGATCGTTGTATCGGCTTTTCCAGCAAGAGCATTCACCTGTAGTCTGTATTTACCCGTGTCGGCAAGGATACGCGTTACAGTCACGAGTCGCGCCGACTGCGATATCGCACTCGTGTCCGGCATTCGTAATGGAAGTTCATTGAAAACTTGATAAGAAGAATCATTGCGCAGGTTCTTCAAGAGAAACTCAAGTTTAACCGTAGAAACCAGTTGGTTCGAGTCCGGACTTCCGATTACGCGGACCTTGTGAAAAGTAAGTCTTGACGGCGAAATCGAAGTGTACACTTCCAGGGTCGTCGAAGTCGAATTGTATCTGAATTGAGCATAGTCGATCGCGCGTAGCAAGTCCGTCTGCGCATGAGCCAGGGTGTTCATACCCAGGCACATAAAATCTATGATCAAAAAAGCCGTAAAGAGTTTCAGCTTCATCACGGTATCCTCCAACTCAAAGAAAGATTTGCGATGAACGGAAGCGAATACTCTACATCTCCGCTCACGTTGTTAATATAGAACACATTCCTTCTATTGTAAATATTAATCAGCATCAGC